>JASHPE010000430.1 GCA_030038235.1 Terriglobia bacterium | reverse complement strand
CGGGCGCGTAGTTGTGCGCTCCGAGATCGATCACCTCGTGTCCGAGGCTGCTGATGAAAGGCATCAGGTCGCGCTTGAGGTCGAATCCGGCATGATCAGAGGCGATGGCGATGCGCATAGAGCCCCATGCTATCACCGAACGGGGACGCCGGGCAGGGCCGCTGCTCCGCTCAGGCCGTCTCGGGAATTCGTGTGCTGAAAGACAGATAATTCCCGGCTCTCGCTACGAGCCGTTCCTTTAAAACGGCGAGCGTGGCGTCAGAGGGGGTGCGGAACGCTGCGGTTACTCTCCACCGCCACTTTCACAGGAGCCGAAAGCACCAAGTGACCCCACGAGATCTTCAAGGTTACGCTTTTCGGATTATCGTTTTCGAGACCCGTGAGAACGATGGTGAGCTTCTCCACGGCATTCGATCCTGCCGCTTCAGCACTCATGGGCGCGGTGAACTCGACCGTGGCTCTTTGGATTTGAAAGGCGTCCAGATGAGCTTTGCGCACCTTGGCGGGATCGATGAAGGCCAGGCTCCATGAAGATCCGTCGGCGGATCGCTCCAGACCGAGGAAGTACAGCCCCGGCTTGATCGATTTGCCCGAGATCGTAATCGGCAGGTCCGTGTAGAGATTCGACCAGAAGTTGCTGCCCAGGCGCCAGATCTTGCCCTTGGTCATGGCGTCGAACGTGGCGGGATCCTCATAATCTTTGCGCCAGACGGGCCGCCCGTAGTTTAGAGCGATCTGGCCCGCCGCTTCGTCCGCGGTCTCGTTCCAGTACAGCACCCGGGCGGAGGCGCGATCGTCCGGCGGGTCGCCGCCTCCCACGGCGAATTTCGCGCCTTGCTGGGCCCACAGGGTGCTTGCCACCAGCAGCGCAAGCGCACTTACCGATAGTCTCCCTTTCATGATCGTCCCCCGTTAAACAAGTCCTGGTTGGATGGTTGGCCGTTTCTTTTCGGCAGCTATACCCAGCGTCGGGTGGATCTTGAAAGCTCCCGAGCATGTCATTCTGAGCACAGCGAAGAATCTCGCTCCGAAAAGAAAGAATGCATGAGATTTTTCGCTGCGCTCAAAATGACATGCGAACGGACTTACGACGCCATATATAGCTTCGTGGCTAGCTAGAGGCATGCGGCTCACTTCCGTTGAATCCCAGATAAGACCTCTGGCCGCCTGTCAGCCGCAAAGACGCTCTGACCCCACCCACAGTTGAGCCAGATCTCTGAGATTGTGTTTGTAGGTGCGCGTTACCAAATACTCGGTTCCGCCTTTTTCACGCAGCCTGTACTCTCCAGTGGATAAAGGTTGGATCTCCTCCACGGCCGAAATATTCACGACCACCGAACGGTGGATGCGAATAAAGCCGTAGGGTTTGAGCTTCTCCGCCATGGACGAGAGGGTTTCGCGCACCAAATACGGATGGGGCCGGTGCCGGTGTCGCAAGGAAACGTAATTACCTTCGGCTTGCACTGCCGAAATGTCGGCTAAATCCAAGAGTAAAATGTTGCCCTTTGCCTTGAACGCGATTCGTGGCGCATGCTGTTTTGCTATCACCTCCAACTGCCGCAAGATTCGGACGAGGTGTGCAGCATCGACTCGGGTTAGCAGAAGCAATGATGTATCTGCAGCTTCGCAGAACGCGTCCGCTGTCGATTCAGGAGTGTGATCCCTTCTACTCTTGGTGGAGACAATCGTAGCTCCCCGGAGTGGGCTCGCCGAAACTTCCGCATCAGCGTGAGCAGCCTCTTGAACAAACATCTCACCTGCAATGGCTTTCTCATCCTGAATTTCGTGGTGGGCGCTCATGACAGAACCCCTGCTCTCTCGTTTCGACTTCCTGCCACCCGAAGCGAAGCTGACGAACGCGACGCTTCTAAGCGAAATGGTCCTACATAATCGGAGCGGGGGATCCGTCTGACCACCTGCCCACGGGAACGACAAACACGTCGATCGGTTGAGCGCCGTTGAATTGTGGATTCAGCATTACCGGTGAGTTTGGCAAATCCGCACCCCAAGCCCTGCCCTCCAGCGGAGGCGCATAAAACATCAAGTGGGCCAGGTTGTGATCGTCGGTATCGGTGAGATAAGCCGCCTTCGACATCATGTAACTCATCCCGCCGGGTTCGAGCGGCGGCAGTTCACCTTTTTCGAACGCCGCCTTGTTTCCCGCGATGATCTCAGCCTTCGTTCGCCCTGCCAACACCATTTTTGTTCTCAGGTAAGTGGTCGGCAGAACGGATCGCGCGGCCGGCGGATTGAAACAGATTGGGCCTCGAAGTTTGGGGTTCCAAAACTGGGGAGAGTCGGAAGGGGACATCCACCCCCGCTCCACAACACACACAAAACCGTTCTTCCCTTCGACGGCGGTTTCGTAGCCATGGCGGCCGAGGACCAGGATCTTTGCATTTCCTGATATGGCATCGGGCGCCGCGCTTCGAGCCAGGGCAATCTCGCCATTTCGGTCCGCCATGAGGTACTGATCGAGTGGCGCCATACTGGGATATGGTGTTTTAGCATCCTGCGCTTGCATCCGCCATAGTGCGGTCAGCAGAAAAATCAGCGCCAAGTTTCCCCACGCGATCGTTTTGGCCATCTTCCGGTCCATGCATTTTCTCCTTTGGCATTGAGATTGATCATCAGTGCGCACTCCACGCCTTGCCTTCCAGCTTGCGTAGGTTACTTCTGCCCAGAGCTCACTGCTGACGGAAAGCTGGATTGCGCGCCGAAATAACACTCAATCGATTCCAATTTTCCTTTCCTAAGTCGGAGATACTCCACGTTCCGGAACGATTTGTCGTTTTTGGTGTGGCAAAGATACTTAACAAGCGCATCGTCGCCTCTTCCCATGACCAGTTCCAGGTCAAACCGTTGGATAAAATCAATCTGGGACTCCCAGCACCGCGTTTTGAAAGTGCTCTTGCTGATGTGGTCGTCACCATTCGGGCTCGTAAAAGTGAAATCATCGGCGAGCAGGCGATCCAGAAGTTCCCAGTCTTTCTTCTCCCAGCCTGCGTACCACTTCCGAATTACCTCCTCGTTTGTGACATTTCGCCCCCCAAATGGGCCTGCACTTGCCCGACCCGGGAGGTTCACGGCGCCAACCAGCGCACACGCGCCCGTTGCGAGCAGATTCCTGCGCGACACTGCGATGCTTGCCATTGTTCGTTCTCCTTTCCACGACGTAATTTGAAACGCTTTGCCCGGTGACCTTGCTGGCTACCCGCATAACGACCGGCCGATATGAATCGACGGTCGAACCACCCTGTTGACATCAGCGCGATCGGCCCCGCTTGCGTTTGCCCGGCGCGCGAAGAGAATTCAGCCATTCCGCGATATTTCCGATTCCCACTTCCCACACCTTCGCATCTTGGGCATTCTTTGCTAACACTTCGTAACCTTCGACCAGCGCGATCAGAAAGCTCGCAGCCTCTTCCGGAACCAGATCGGGGCGGACTGTTCCCTGAGACTGTCCTCTCCGCAGAGTTACGGCAATTCCCTCTTGCCAAGCATGGAAGATGCTCGCCAATCGCTTGCGGAACTGTTCGTCGAGCTGCGACATCTCCTGCGTCAGATTGACCAGGGGACAACCGCGCTTTACGTCTCTTGGGCGATGGGGTATTGCCCGTACGACGGCGATCAAAGTATCGATAGGGTCCTTGTCTTTGCCCCGTTGGAGAGGGAGCATCCACCTGTCATTGGTAAGTTTTGCGACGATCTCCTCGATAATGGCATACCCCAGGGCTTCCTTGCTTTCGAAATGGTAATAGAGGGCGCCTTTGGTGACGTTGGTGGCGGCCAGGATCGAATCGATCCCGGCACTCTGGAAGCCGTATCGGTAGACCTTCCGAAAAGCTGCTTGGAGCAAGCGTTCCCGCGTGCGCTCTGGATCACGCGACCGTGGCTTCCTGTCAGGCGCCGCTCCTAACATACCGACCAGTATGTATGTTAATCGTTCGAGAGTCAAGGGGCAACGGGCGGCCTGAGTGTTGGCCGCTGGGCGTTCTCGAATCTCATAATCACTCGCCAGCGTTTCTATGGAAACTTGGAGAAACCTCGCTTTAGCCATTTGGGGATCGTCCCAGGAGGCTGTTAGTCCGCCGCTCTGCTTCGAAGTCTGAAACGTTTGGCCTGTTGTGTCACGTAACCGTTCTGAACGTGGAACACGATATGCTGCCGGCAACGACATTTGACTTGGCACACGCCTGTGCCCCGGGTGTGTTATCGGGGATGAACACGCGGAGCGGTGCGAATTTTCGGAGACGGTGGCAGACCTTAAATCGGTCGACGGAACCTTAAGTTTTCAGTGTCACAGGATTGGTTCGGGGGGGAAAAAATCGAACAAGGAGGATGATCGATGATGACAGACCGACTTGCTTCTGCAAAATTCCGGGCGCCAGTCCGGCGGGAAGAAGCGCTAGCGCTTTGCCTGGCCCTCGGCACGCTGGGACTGGGCCTTTCTACAACTGCTCGCGCGCAAACCATCACCACTTTCGAGGCTCCGGGCGCAGGCACAAGCTCCGGGCAGGGCTCCTCGGGCATAAGTATCAACCTGGAGGGGGCGGTCCTGGGATTCTACGCTGACTCAAACAACGTGGTTCACACCTTCGTGTGCGTTTCGGGCTGCACATCGCCCCGCACCTTCACCACCTTCGAGGCTCCGGGCGCAGGCACAGCCGACATCGGTTCCAACTGTTTCGTCCCCCAGACTTGCCAGGGCACTTACGCTTTCAGCAACAACGCGTTCGGGGTGATTGCGGGCTTCTACCGTGACTCAGAGAACGTGATTCACGGCTACGTGACCGCTCCGCCCTACAAGACCTTCACCACCTTGGACGAGCCGGACGCGGGCACAGGCTCCGGCCAGGGCACTTTGGCCCTGAACGTCAACCTGGGAGGGGAGGTCGCCGGAAACTACACTGACGCGAGCGGTGTGTCTCACGGCTTCGTGACCGCCCCGCCTTATACCACCTACACCTCATTCGACCCCACGGGCTCCGTATTCACCCTTACCGCAGCGGTGCTCGGCCTCAACCTGGAGGGGACGCTCACTGGAGAATACTTTGACTCGAGCGGCGTAGCCCACGGCTACGTGCGCGCCAGGAATGGCACCATCACTGAATTCAACGTGACGGGCGCAGGCACGGCCTCCGGCCAGGGCACCGAGACCTCAGGCATCAACGACCTGGGGATGATCACGGGACTTTACATTGATTCGAATGGCGTGCTTCACGGCTACGCGCGCCTTGCGAACGGCGAAATCACCACCTTCGACGTTCCGGGAGCGGGCACAGGCAGCGGCCAAGGCACCGAGCCTGAGGGCAACAACCTGTTCGGGTTGATTACGGGAAATTACATCGACTCGAGCGGTGTGAATCACGGCTTCGTGCTGAGTCCGTCCGGCGACATCACCACCTTCGACGCTCCGGGGGCGTCAAACAGCCCCGCTCAGGAGGGCACCATTCCGACAACCCCCAACCTGTTTGGGGAGATCGCCGGATTTTACCAGGACGCGAACGGTGTGTTTCACGGCTTCCTCCGGACGCCGTAAAGCTTTCCAGCGGGCTAGGACGGCAAAGCCGGCTGGCGCACCGGACACCGAAGGGCGGTGCGCCCGCCGGCCGAGCGTCCCGTCGCCGGGAGTTTAGCATGAAGTTTTTCCGTTAGGGAACCACCATGACAGTTGGGACCATGCCAACCAGGAGGAAGGAACTGAGGCGGGCTCCCGGCTCGCGCAAACTTGTCATTCATGACATGAACCAGTCACAGCGGGTCGCGTCCGAGGTGAAGCACTACGGAGTCCGCAGCGTCCCTGTGCATCCAAAGCACAGTGAGCGAATCGCGATCAAGAATCAGGGGAGAATTCGCTTTGTCCATTTGAACGAAGTTTTCGCCGTCATAGCGCAGGGTAATTACGTGCTGCTGCAGAGGGACGCGGGGTCTTATTGCCTGCGCGAATCGATCTCATTATTGGCCGGGAGGCTTGAACCCTACGGGTTCGTTCGCATTCACAGATCAGCGTTGGTCAACCGGTATTGGGTCGAAGAAGTCAGTCCATACCTGACGGGAGAATATCTCCTGCATTTGAGGGGTGGAAGAGAGCTTAAAGTCTCGCGCAGTTACAAGAAGAACCTCAGGTCGCTGGCCGAGCTCTGGCTCGGCAACGACATTTGACTTGGCAGACGACCGTGCGCCGGGTATGTTTATCGGCGATGAGCACGCGGCGCAGCGTCACGATTCCCGATTAAACGTGCCTTACGGTAGCCAGCCGTCCTGATAAATCAACGGGTTAGTTTCGCTCCGGAGCAAAAGGTCGCAGTTTCCGATCCAGCGCCGGCTTGGGTAAGAGGATCGAGGTGAGGCGTCCGATCCGGAGGTGGCGGCGAACGCCTCCCCGGTTGCCGACTTCTTCAGGGGACTAGTCGAAAAGCCACATTGCTTTGCAGAATCCCGCTCGACGTTGTAACTTGCACCGGACCACCTGTAGCGCCGGCCGGTACCATGGCCGTGATCAGTGTCCCGGAGACAACACTGAAGGCGGCCGCCGTGCCGTTGAAAGTGACGCTGGTCGAGCCGGTAAGGCTATTCCCGAGGATCAAGACCAATTTCCCGGCTTTGCTGATGGTGGGGACGGTTTCCACAAACGGCCCCAGACCCAAGGCGAGACTGAACACGGTACCGTGATTCCCGGCGCCGCCCTCGGACGTTGTTCCGTACAGGATGCCATTCGTGGCTTGAAAGAGCCCGGACAGGGGAGTGCGTCCATCGTGGCCGTCGAAGCTGTGGAACACGACCTCTTCGCCACCTGGAGTGACGCCAAAGACTGTGCCGAGGCTGTTCGTGCCGCCGAACATTGTAGTCCCGTAGAGTATGCCATTCGTGGCCTGCACCAGCGGTCCGACCGGGCTTTGGCCGTCATCGCCTCCGCTAAAGAAGTGCAACGTGGTCAGCGTGCCCTCCGGGGTGATTTTGAAGACGGTTCCACAGTATTCGCAGTTGGCGTCACCGCCCCCCCAGGTTGTTCCGTACAGATTTCCGTCGGCTCCCTGGACGAGACCACTTGACGGGTAGCCGCCGTCATTCAGATCAAAACTGTGCAGGACAGTCAGCGTCCCAGAAGAGCTGATCCTGAAGACGGTTCCTTCACCGTTCGCGCCGCCATTCGAGGTGGTGCCGTAGAATTGACCGTCCCAGCCCTGGATCAGGGCGGAAGTCGGCAATGCGCCGTCGGTCCCGTCGAAAGCTAGCAGGGTGGTCAGATTGCCGTCAGGGTTGATGCTGAAGACGGTGCCTGCTCCGTTGGGTTGGTTCGAGTATCCAGCCGTGGTGCCGTAGAAGAGTCCGTCAGCGCCCAGCACGAGGCCGGCAAAAGGCGTACTGCCATTAACGGGCAGATTGAAGATGCACAGCGTTGTCAGCTTGCCTGATGGGCTGATCTTGAAGACTGTGCCTTCGCTGGTGGGACCGCTTGCGGCGGTGCCGTAAAAGAGCCCGTCATCGCCTAGCGCGAGAACGGCATCCGGGCTGGCGCCATCGGTGACATCAAAGCTGTGGAACAGCTTGATGGTTCCAGCGGCCGTTACCCTAAAGATGGCGCCACAGCCGCCCTTACAAATGGTCGAATTCCCGCCCTCAGCCGTCGTCCCGTAGAGATTACCGTCCACGCCTTGGGCGAGACCAGCCTCGGAATACGAGCCATCGCCGCCCGTGAAACTTGCCAGCGTGGTGAAAACCTGTGCGCTAGCAGGCGGCGCCGTGGCGGTCGAAAGCAGCAGGACTACCGAAGCCATCATCCATCCGTTGAGTTTGTTCATCGTTCTTCCTTGGTTCCCTCAACGCAGTCAGCCTGCTCTGTAGGCAGCTTCCGCGGACCCGGGCTACCGATGGTATCACGGTGCGGAATACGGCGGGGTGCCCAGGGGCAGAAGCGCGTGATGCCGGCGCACGACGGTAAAACTCTACCGGCGGAACACTCACGGTCGCACGCCGGCGGTCGAAGGAGACGGAAGGGCTTTTTCAGTATCGACGCAGTGAACCGTTCCGGGCTTTCGACGGTGTTGCGCTGCGAAAGCTGCTGCAGCCTCATGCTGCGACGGAACTGCGAATTCTGGCTTCACCGCGGAGGAATCAACTTGAGACTTTGCGAGACGATCGAAAGGGGCAACGCTCCATTCGGGTCGACGATCAATGGCGCATCTGCTTTGTCGTGGCGTGACCGCCACGCCCACGAAGTGGAGGTCGTGGACTATCAGTCGGAAGGGTTGTTATGAGCAAGCCGGACAAACTGATGCCGCCGGTTAACCCGGGGGAAATCCTTCGCGAGGACTTCATGACACGGCTGGGCTTTACGGTCAACAAGCTCGCGCTTGACCTGCATGTGCCCGCAACCCGCATCGGTGAGATTATGCACGAGGGGTCACGGCCGACACCGCCTTGCGCCTGGCGCGCTATTCAAAGACCAATCCGAAGTTTTGGCTCAACCTCCAAAACTACTACGACCTCGAAGTCTCGAGGCGTTCCGCGAGCGCCGCGGAGATTGAACGTCAGGGTGCACCCGCCAGCGCGTCGCTCGCGACTTAACGCTCGAAGCGCGAAGAAGTATCTCGCCTTCGACGCCCGGGCCCCCACCCTTTCGACGCGGCTAGCTCGATGGTTTTTTCTCCGCTTCCTTAGGCTTTTCGCCGGATGGATGCGGCGCGCTCTTCGGCACAGGCGCCTTCGTATGCTGCGCTGCTGGCCGACGCGGCGCGCTCTTGGGCTCCGCTGCTGCCGGACGTGGTGCGCTCCTGGGCTCCGCTGTTGCAGGCCGCGGTGCGCTTCGTGGCTCCGCGGTTGCCGGACGCGGCGCGGTCCTTGGCTGCGCCGTTGCCGGACGTGTTGCGCTCGGCTGTGCCGGATGCGCAGTGATCAACGGACGGGTTCCGCCACCGCCCGGATTTGCACTCCGAGCAGGGCTAGCTTTTGAGGGTGCCGCAGCTTTTGCAGCCGCCGGGGCCGGGGCGTGATACGGAGCTGCCGCCTTGGCTGCTACCACTCCAGCACCACTAAACACCCCTGGCCTGGCAGTGGCGGCGATGGGCGGCTTGCCATGGTTCACTGAAGCCCGTAGCGATGAGTTGGTGCTGGCGGCGTGCTGCTGCTGGGTCTGTGCGCCGGTTGGCGGGATATGCTGCTCACTGGCCGCAGCCCGTTCCGCAGCGGTCGGTTGGACGGTTGTTCCACCTTGGCCGCCGTTATAGCTTACGTTGTTGACCGTCACGTTGTTGACGACGGTCTTGTTGTAAACGTTAGTGATGTTGGTCACGTTGGTGATGTTATTCACGGAGCGGTTGTAGAAGAAGGCTCCGTTATTCCAATATCCGCCGGCGTAGCCGACACCAGTGTAACCGAATCCATAGTTGACACCGCCGTAGAACCCGATCTTCGGACCCCAGTACCCGGCGTTCCAGATGAACGCGCCGTTAACCCAACCCCAATAACCCGGCGTCCATAGAAGCCCTATTTGGGGCGGCTCGACCCAGGTGCCGGGCACCCAGTAATAGTCGCCGTAATCCGGGTCCCACGCCCAGTAGCCTGGCGTCCACATATAGCCGGGACCGGGAATCACAGGCTGCGCGTACACGGGCAGCATCGGCGGGGCGATCGTAATGGATACGCCAATACCAACCTGTGCGAACGATGAGGCTGGCACGGCAACGGCCACCGGCGCGAACAACACTAGCGCGAACAACAACGAATGAACGAAGGGGACCTTACGCATTTTGGTTCACCTCTCAAACCTATTTCGATGACATCGTAGCGGATGCGGTCGTCACAAACTTCGCGGCGTCAGTTGACTTACGGCAACCTCGAGATGGTAGATCTCATCGCCGCTACAGGCCCATCTACTTGGTATTTGACGGAAGCGTGTAATAGTCGTAGCGGGTTGTCCAACTGAATTCACTCCCCGGCTCGACGGCCATGGTGATGAACGGCTCCACTGCCAGCACGGTCCTGATCGACCAGACGTTGAATTTGGATAACGGATGGTCCCCCGTTATCCTCACGCCGGCGCCAACTTTTCGGTTCTCAACGCGGATCACGTTGTCTTGCGGACTGGGGCCGAAACCCTCGAGCAGCGTTTCCATGACCTCCCCGCTCCGCAGCACCTTCGAAAACACAAGCTGATTTCCACGGATTCGGGCAAGTTCCTCGCTGGGTGGGTCGGGCGAATGGATTTGGAACGGAACCGTGATAACGAAATCGGGTCCGGGCGGCTGCTTGTCGAGAACGAGGAAATTGTGATTGTACACCGCGCTGTGAATGGTGCGGCGGCCAGTATTCTTCAGGTGGTGTTCGAGCATCATCTCCGGCTTGTCTTGCACAAGCCGGACAACCTTCCGGTAGATATAACCGTAGCCCGACGACGGATCACTCAGCTCTTGAGTGAATTCCACCCCGTCGGGATGCGTTTCGACGCTCCATCGACCTGGGTTTACGATCTCGTACTGCTTGACGTAGTCGTAGTGGGCGTCGTCCTTTCTAAGCACGCCCACGCCGATTTTGACAAACGTCCCACCCACAGGGGCCTCGTCCCAACCGAGAGCTGTTCCGTTCGTCTGGAATTCGTCAACGGGACCTGAGTCCGCCGAACAAGGCGAAGCGATGATTTTGTCGCCGAAATCGTGGTAGTCGTGAATCTTCGAATCAACACTCGAGAACCACGGTCCATAATACCGGTGGCCCTGGTATTCCAGGCTGCCGATCGTGCCGGACCAGTCAAATCGGGTACCGCGATAGTATCCGCGCTTCGCATCGGGAAGATACAGTTTCAAACGAAGCTGACCGTTTGATATTTCGGCTTGAGGGAATTCGGATTCCGACGTCTGCAAGGCTGGCGCAGCACCGAGAAAGGCAGCGCAGGCCAGTGCTGCGGCCAGGGTCATACGCATAAGGCGCTCCTTATACCTCACATCGCGGTTCGGGGTTCGCACGACAATCGGGTTCCGGTGCGGCCAATTCTGAACCCGGAACTCCGAAGCGATCACCTCCGAACTTTATTACAATTCGGCCGGCGAGGCTGGTGGCTTACGTTTGACCAGCGGCTCGGGCTCGCCAGAATGCCAGACGAAGCGTTTTTGACTTGTTGGACTGACTGCCTGGCACCAACTCCGGCTGCGAATGCTCCTCGACGGTGGCGCGCAAGGCAGCCGTATACATGACCGTGAAAAAGGGAAAATACTGATAGGCATCAGGAGCGAACAGGGCACCGATGACAAATCCGATCAGCACGCCGTGCAGTGCCCACGCAAAGAGCTGCGTCTCCGCGTCCAGTTGCATTCGCGCGAGTCGTCTCAGGTTCATAAATCCCCGCCAGAACACGCCGAGGTAAAGGAACAGGGCCAGAATGCCTCCCTCGACGGCGACCTGCAGATAGACGAGATGAACCTCCCTCCACAAGCCCGAATAGACTTCAAAGTCGCCGGTGCCGAGTCCGAAAAGTGGATGGTCCTTGATGGCGCTCAGGGCGAGATCGATCAGCAGGCTACGCTGCTCGTACGATTCGTAGGCGGAAAGCTGAAAAGTATCACTGGTATTACCGGACAGCGCGGCGAAGCGTTGCGCGACAACGCCTCCTGTCAGCGCGAAAAGCGCGACCGCTGCCACCAGGGTCACCAGGACGAGCTGCGGGCGCTTTCCCTGAATGCCGAAGTGCCAGAGGCACACCAGCATCGCTACCACCAGGGTGACAGCTCCCCCTCGCGATCCGGTAAGAAGCAGGGTCGCGATCATTACCAGGCTTCCGCTGGCCCAAAGAGCCTTGACGAATATGCTGCGCGTCCTCAAAGCGAAGGCAAAGCAGAGAGGGAGCGTGAGGGCGATCGCGAAGGCCAGATCGTTCGAGTTCTCGTACATGCCGCCGACCAGTCCGTAGACGCGCAAGTGCGAGTGGCCTGTTACCAGCGACACCGCGGCCACGACCACAACGCAAGCTGCTTGAACGAAGAGCAGGCGGCGCAGCCGGGCCACACTGGTGACAACCAGGAATCCCACCACCATCGCCACCAGGAGCTTGGCGAAGTCCAGCGACTTGAAGAAAGCGCCGCCCCGCCATACGGGAGAAAGCAGCGAAGAGATGGTCAGCCACACCGTGAGAATCGCAGTGAGCCAGATCTCAAGGGGAATGTGCTGGATCGGGCGCCTGGAACGCCCGATGCTCAGTATCAGCGCCAGAGCCGCGAAGATTCCTGAGATCTTCGCCAGAGGAATGACGTGCAGTCCCGGGACCCAGTCCTCGGGCCGGGCACAGTAGACAACGAAAAAGACCACAAGCCAGAAGTAAGCCCCGCCCAAGGGCTCAGATCGGGCTCCTGTAGGTTTGGATTGCTGGGATTGGGGCGCAGGGCCTTGATCATTGCCTGGCTTGCGCCCGACGGCGCCCGGATGGAGCGGGCCGGTGATAGTTGCCATTCAGACTGACCCTCAGTCGTCCCCCGAGCCTGCAGCGCTGCGGAAACGATCGCGTCGGATCGCGCCGCCAATCCGCTGCCGAAAAACACTTCATTGTAGCATGGCGGAATCCGCCGGCATTCGCCGGTGTTCAGCTTGACGTAGCGGCGGCTTTACGCCGCTATCCAAATGGCGGGATTAAACCCGCCGCTACGTCAAACTGAACGACTAGCGTGATGATTGCGGGGCGTTGATCGCCTCGAAGCGTGGCACAATAGCTGGTATGGCTGGTGCGAACGAGGATCTCGACAGTTGCTCCTGGGCGGCAAGGCTGCGCCGGTTCGCGAAATCCGTGATCCCGAAGCGGGCAGTCCGCGAGATACTTGAGTACCGGAAATACAAACCGCATGAACGTCCGCTTTACATCAGATTGCGAGTAACGAACGGACTGCGCCTCGTGAATCCGCGCCTGAAAAAGGCGCCCATGAAGGCTCGCTCCTTCTTGTTTGTGTGCTTCGGGAATATCATGCGCAGCCCAATGTGCGAAGCTCTCATGAAGCGAGCTATCGAAAATTCTCGTGTCGACATGCGGGTGCTGTCGGCCGGGCTCAACGCGACTTCCGGCAGGCCGGCGCATCCCTGGAGCGTTGTGGCAGCACGCGAATTCGGCATTGACTTGTCCCAGCATCGGGCCCGGCCGCTGAACTCTGAAATGCTCGATCACGCCGATGCGATCTTTGCCATGGACTATCGAAATCAGGTCGAGCTTCTTTGCCGTTACCCGGCGATCAGGGACAAGGTCTTTATGCTGAGCGCGTACGCCGGAGAAGGCTATCGGTCGATAGAAATCCAGGATCCGTTCTTCGGGGACGAAGAGGAAACCAGACGCTGCTACGCCCTTCTTCAGCACTGTGTCGATAATCTTGTGGCGACGCTGGGTGTTGGCGCGAAGCGGGAACTTGTGGAGTCAGCCACCGGAGTCAACATGAGCATCGAATCCAGTGGTTCGCAGCGGGCGGAACGCTCGTAGGTCGAAACAGGGGTCCAATGGACAAAGGAAAACCCGTCGTCGTGATGGGCGTCGAGCCAAGAATCACAGTTCCTGTCGCCCGCTCCTTGCACCAAGCAGGCGTGACGGTTTTCGTGGCGAGCCTATCGAGCGCAGATCCTGTCCTCTACTCGCGAGCGATTGCCGGGTTTTTCCGTTTGCCGGACCCAAGCAGCAGACCTGATGACTTCCTGAACGTTCTTTGCGGGAAGGTGAAGTGCACGGGAGCGGACATGTTGATTCCGGTGACCGACGGCGCCCTCGCGGCAGTATCCGGCCACTATGAGACGCTGAATTCCCTTGTGCACGTCGCATGCCCGCCGCCCGCCGTCGTCAATCGTGTTCTGAACAAAGAGACTACTTTGAGAATCGCCCACAGTGCGGGCGTTCGCGTTCCGCGTGAGTACGAGATTCTCGATAGCAGATCTTCAGACGTCATTCGTCAAATGGCTTTCCCTGTAATCGCCAAACCCCGGCAGAAGAGCGCGTCGGAAATGTTCAAGATCCGTTACTTCCGCACGCCGGAAGAGATAACGGACGCCTTGAACAACGGAGTGGTCGAGGATGCCATTCTGCAGGAGTATTGCACGGGCTGTGGAGTCGGAGTCGAAATGCTCGTTCACCAGGGGAATTGCGTCGCCGCGTTTCAGCATCGGCGGCTGCGCGAATTTCCGAGTGCGGGTGGAGTGGCGGTCACGGCCGTAGCCGAATCGCTCGATCCGCAATTGGCCGAGACATCCCTCAGGCTGCTGCGGGCATTGGAATGGAAAGGGGTAGCCATGGTCGAGTTTCGGCATGACCGGCGCACAGGCGTCTCTACGCTGATGGAGGTCAATGGCCGATACTGGGGCACTGTGTCGCTGGCGCTTCAGGCGGGAGTGGATTTTCCCCGGTATGAATGGCAACTGGCCCACGGAGAGGCTCCGGCTGTTCCGGCCGGCTATGCTGTGGGAATGATCTGGCACTGGAGCGCTGGCTCCTTGAAGCGTTGGCATGAAGTCCTGACGCGCAGGGGTCGCGTTTTGCCGGAGAACTCGCAAGCACAGGACATGCCCGGCTCAGGGGAGAAACGCAACGCGCTCTGGACAATCCACGATCCCTTTCCGGCTTTTCTGGAATGGCTCGATACGGGCAAGAAACTGGTCCGTTCCGATGCTCAAGCCCTCATGAGGCGAATTCTGCCGCAGCGCACGGCCATAGCGTCGCAGCAGCCGGACCCGAAAACAACGGGATCGGGTGAATCCGGCAAGAGAGGGATCCGAGAAGTAGAAACCCGGCACTGACGTGCTCAAGCGGCGGCGCAGCACCAAACGGGTCGTCTAAGGTACCAGGGAGGCACGAGTGGGCAAACTCGTTCGCGCACTGACGGAAGCTTCAGCGGTTCTGCTGGGGAAGAAAGCGCCGGGGCGGAATCAGACGGTGTTTCCAGACGATATTTTCCTGGTTTCTTATCCGAAATCGGGAAATACGTGGGTCCGCTTTTTGGTCGCCAATTTAGTCCACACAAAGGAGCCGGTCACTTTTCTGAACATCGAGTCGATTGTGCCTTCGATCTACATCCTTCCTGATCGCAAACTCCGGGAGCTTCCCCGCCCGCGCATCATCAAGAGCCACGAATGTTTTATGCCTCGTTACCGCAGCGTGATCTACATTGTGCGTGATCCGCGGGATGTCGCAGTTTCCTACTATTATTACAATCTCAAGAAGCGCCTGCTATCGGCGGATTGCACGCTGGACCAGTATATACCGCTATTCATCGCCGACGACCTCGACATGAAAAGCGGACCATGGGGCGATCACGTCTTGAGCTGGGTACGGATGCAGGACACGCTCGAAAGATTCCTTCTCCTGCGCTACGAAGACATAAACGCCGACCCCATTGCCGAACTGGCTCGGGTTGCTGACTTTTTAAATCTGAGCTCGGATTCAAGAGAGGTTCGCCGCGCAGTCGAACTTAGCTCTGCCAAACACATGCGCGGCATGGAGGAAAAGCAATCCGATAGTTGGATCTTCACGAAGGGGATGCGGAAGGATATACCTTTCATTCGTTCCGCGACGTCCGGGGGCTGGCGTTCCAACCTGTCGCCCGCCGCTGTAGCACAGATTGAAAACGCTTGGGGCCCGGCGATGCAAGGAGTGGGTTACACGCCCAGCCTCGGAACAGAGCAGTTCCTGACCTCGACGGCTTGAAATCGCTGCGGGTGCTCGTGGTGGCGCGCAGGCCTCCTCCGGCCACTCGAAAGCTTGTGCTGGTCAGGCACCGCCGTTCGGCCCGCCCGCATCCGGCCCCCGCAGCTTCAACTTGATCTTGTGAAGCAGGTCCCAGGCTGGTTGAGGTAGATGCTCCCGCAGATACTCCTTGGCGGCGCCAGCCTCATGTACAGCCTGAAGGTACAGTCCTCCCGCCGACCTCGGACGCGCGAAGTGGAGGTTAAGATAATGGCCCGGCCGGGCGCCCCAACGCGCCTTGGCAGGTTCTTGTCCGGCCATAAAGTCGTAGCGACGCACGCCCGCCTCAATCAGATACTTCATGACGTGCACCCGCAGCACGTAACCCACGCTGTCCCCTGACAGCGCGGGTTCAAACCCTTCCTGCAGGATGAAGAAGGTCTGCCGGTACCGGAACCCGAACTGCGCCGCTACGGTGGTGCCATCAACGTCGAGAAGCCAGAACTCCAGCCATCCCCGCGCGAGAAAAGCCTTCGCCATCTCAGCGTAGAACCGCCGGCGCTCGGCGAAACCGAAAGTTCCCGGTTCGCCGGTCGACGTCCAACGTTTCTGGTGGAGTTCGAATAGCACCGGGAGATATCTCGGTAGATCGCTTTCAGCTTCACATCTGTAGAAGCGCACCTGGTGAGTCTTCGCCAGCTTGCGAGAGCGGCGGCCCACCTTCTCGCGTTCGTTGGAGGAAAGCTGCGCCGTGTATTCGGCCCACGTCTCCGGCAGATCGATCGCCTGGGTCACAGTCTCACTCGTGTAATGGACCCATCCGGCGCTTCCAATCAAGGCGGCGAGCGCCCGAACCACGGGGGAACCGGCGGGCAAGGTATTGAACTGGCAAACGTCCCATAACTGCTGCTCCGCCTTCAGGTGATCCAGGAGGGCGGCAGCGACAGCGTCCTCGCAGCCGGCGCGTATCGGGAAGTCGAGGTTGTCGGAGTCGCCGCTGCCGTCGCCCATCATCTGCATCGACTTCAGGGCTACAGGTCCGCGTGTCTCCCTGAATAGGCTGAGAGGCGCTGCTCCCGCCAGCCGACCGGCGCCGTCATGGAATCCAAGCACGTAGATCTGCCGTTCGGCTCCGAATGCACGCCACCATGCCAGCAACCACTCCAATGTGGAGAAGACCGTTGCGCCCTCGAACTCCGCGAGCAGGTCGTTCCATGGGCCGCGCAAAGCCTCGAGCGAACTCAGATCTTCGTAAAGCCGGACCTGAAGGGATCGTGGGCTCATTAACTCCAGAGTGTAACCGCAGGATGCAAAATCGCGCATGCTATCATGATGCCCTGGAATCCGCATGAGCCTTCAACGGACCGGAAAACAACTGCTGAAGAGAGTTCTCATCAGTAGCGGCGGATTGACCGCAGCTACCCGTGTCGCCTCTCCAGCCGCCGTCGTTTTGATGTATCACTCGATCACCGAGGACCCGGCGCTTACCGAGTGGTCGATCGGGGTTTCGCAGCCGCGAGCGGCTTTTGAGGCGCATATCCGGGCCATCGCCCGGCGGTTCAACCCCGTCAGCATCGATGACGTCTGCGACTTTGCCAGCGGGCGGCGCCAGTTGCCGAAGAAATCGGTGGCCGTCACTTTCGACGATGGATTTGCGGACAATCATGACGTGGCTTTGCCTATCCTGACGCGTTACTCGGTGCCCGCGACCTTCTACCTGCTTACGGGCGCCATGGAGCGAGGCAAGCCGCCGTGGTATTGCCGGATTCGTTTTGCGTTCGGCATGACGCGGCTGTTGCAGTGGACCGAGTCCGGCGTCGTATACGACATCGCCACCGATACCAGCCGGGCGGCCGCCCTGAACGCCGCTTTTGGGATCGGTGCGAGCAAGACGGGCGAGGTCCAGGACACGTGGGTAAGGCAGGTGGAGACAGCGCTCGAGGTTGAGCCGCTTACGCCAGGATTCATGATGACCTGGGAGCAGGCACAGTCGTTGAAGCGAGCCGGACACACAATCGGAGCCCACACGGTGTCGCACCCCAATCTTGCTCACGTGAGCGCGGCCGAGGCGCGGTCCGAAATCAGGGACTCGAAGATTGCGATCGAGAAGGAGCTTGGAGAGCCTGTTCAGCACTTTTCCTATCCGCATCCCGCGCTCAATCCCGAATGGACGCCGGCGACGATCGAAATCACGCGCGCTGCCGGCTTCCGGTCGGCGGTGGTGACCTCCTCGGGACCCGTGCGACCCGGCGACAGTCTGCTGGAACTGCGGCGGATCTATGGGGCCAGCGACTTCGACCAATGGCTCTGGAACCTCGAGTGTACTTTTCTGGGCCGCGCCATTCGCTGAGCGGAGAAAGCTCTGCTCTTTTGGGCCGAACCGTACACGCTTTGCCTCACACTCTCCCTTGCCGCAAGCTCTTGGCCATGCTGAAGAATCCGAGGATTCGCTGGCGATGAAACAGCAGCAAGGCGCCTCCATAAGCGGCAACGCCTGCCACCACCTCGACGATTAGACGAGCGAGAAGGCTCCGGCCGGGCTGAAACTCCACTCTCAACGTCGCCACGCAAATGACCATCACCGCTGTCCCGGTAAGCGCGGGTCTCAAGCTCTGAACGTACTCTCCAATCTGCATACCGATGGTGCGGAATGTCTTCCAGTAGAGCGGAATCGCAACCAGAGGGTATCCGACGACCCACCCCCAGGCGATTCCGGTCGCGCCCCAATGGCTGCCGATGTAGAACGCCGAGGGCAGAATAACCAGGGCCGCCAATTGATTCCACATGACGAATCGTGCGCGATGCCTGGCGTTCAGAACCTTGGTGAGAAGGGCTACTACGGACCGAACGGCGGCATAGGCCGCAAGCACCTCCAGAATCGGTATGGCGGCTCGCCACTTTTGTCCGAGGACCAGCGGCACGAGGTCGCGCGCCACCAGTGCCATGCCGACAGTCGCCGGAAAGGTCACGAGGGAGATGAATTCGGTAAGCACCCTGACGTATCGGCGTAGCGCGGCTAGGTCCGCCTGGACGGCAGCCAAGTACGACGGCGCTACCGTCGTGACCAAGGTTGTGATTTTTTCGAGGGGAACGTTCGCCAGGTCCCAGGCGATGGAGTAGGCCCCGAGCGGCGCGGCCCCGAGGACGCGCCCGGCTGTGGCATTATCAAGTCTCTCGCAGGACGACCAGGCCAAAGTCGAGACCAACACGTGCCAGCCGAATTGTAACTCATTCCGTATGGATTTCAGACGCGGCAGCAGGAAGGGCTGCGGCCGGGCTCGCACCAGCAACGCGCTCCGGGTCACGTCGGCAGAGAGGTTGCCGAGCACGAGGGCCCAGTAAGCGAATCCTTTGAAGGCGAGCACGAGGGTCACAGCGGCGGCGAGCACGTCACATCCGGCGTTCACAAGCGCCAGCCAGCGAAATCGCAGGTCCTTCATCAGCAGGCCTTCGGGCACGGCCCTGATGCCGAGTGCCACGAGCGCCGAACACGTGACCACCACCACGCGGGCGAGCTTCGGAGTTCTGAAAAAGGCCGCCATGGGCCCGGCAAGCGCGCAACTGAGGCCAAAGCAGATGACGCCCAGCAATACTCCGAGCGTGTTCAGTTGCGCAATCTGGTCGTCGGTCATTGAGCGCAGGTTCACAACAGTGGCAGGGATGCCGAATTCGCCCACGTATCGAAGGTAGGCGAACAGAATCACCGCCATGGATACGATTCCGAAGTCAGAGGGTGAGAGCAGCCGGGCGACGACGAGGAATCCTGCCCACGTGAGGATCTGGCTGGTCCAGTCAGCGGCTGCCCTCCAGGCAACACTGCTGGAAAGGGAACGGTCGAGATGGGTGTTTGCTTTCGGCCCGCCGGTCGCAGCTCCATCACTGACGGTGGCCGCGGCAGCTTCCTGAGAATCCAAGAGCGTCCCCCTCAGCGCAACTGGACAATGAAAACGTCTGTCCGGTACCGTTGATTTGCGTCTCGGCCCAATTCATCTTCCCAATCTGATGTGAACATGTAGAAGCGCCCGTCCTGTGAAACATTGCCGCGCGGCGATGACCAGAAGCCGTTCCTCGCGGTGCTGTAGGTGTGTGCGAAGCGCCAGATTGTGGACGCTCTGCCGTCGGTTTCTACGCAATCGATCTCGTTCTCCCAGGGGCCAAGCACCCGTGGAGCCATCCCCTCGCCTACCGGATTGTCGTAACGATAGGTTGAGAAGCACGCGGGAGTTGTGTCCTGGGGATTGATGTAGTTCCACGAAAGGTGGTAGTCGTACCAGTTTGACGCTGTAGGTTGCTTCGGCAGCGGCTCAACGAGGTGCGTCATAGACTGCAGATCGCCCAACGGCCGGACGACAAAATCCAGAGGATGCCTGCTGTCCGCCGAATTCAACAGGTGAGAATAGCCGAGAGCGCGATGCCCACCGCACTGCAGCGCGGCGTTCGTGCACAGCGTCACGTTTGTCGTGGCCACTTCCCAAATCGCAGTACCACCGAGGCCGCCGCCACCCGCAATCGCGACGAAATCACCGGACTTGGAGAGGCGCGCGTTGTGAATTCCGTATCGGTAAGGGGCGTTGATGGTTCCCGCCGGGCCCCAGCCTCCACCCACTTCCCCCGTCTCAGCGTTATACCACCGGCAGCCCTGTTTCCGATCGTAGATGTAGACCAGGGTGTTCTGGTCCTGCCGAGGACCGAACACTGCCATGAACCGATTATCGTCGGCGCTCACCGAAATGTCCGAGCCGTGGTCGGAAGGGGCGAGGTGCGCGCACTTCAAAGGATCGTCAATGGTTTTGAGCTTGTGGCTCGTGACGTCGTACTGCTGCAATACGCTTGAGCGCCCATCGATCCCATAAAGTAGGTTGGCTTGGGTATAACTGAATTCCGGCTCACTACGCCATGTCGCCAGGCGGCCACCGTTCGGCGAAGCCGTCATCGCGTTGGGGTCAAAACTGAAGACCCAGTAACCACCCCCGTCGTCGCCCACGTAGAACGCTGTGCTTGTGGTGTTCCAGGCATTCTGCTCGGACGAAGCCGGCGTGTGCATTGGCCCGCCGCGCGGGGCCAGAGAGGCATCCGTTATGCGCAGGATCCGTGAACCAAAAGCTGGATCGGCGACGCTCGATCCGGCGGCAGCCATTCCCGGCGGCGGCTCAGGGTAAGGAACCGCCTTCTGGTCGGTACGAGCGCAGTAATGAGGCGGCCCGCACTCAGAAGCGGCCTGCTGGCCCGCCTGAACACGGTAAGAAGTCTGGCCTCCCGCGCCAAACCAGAGGGCGCCAGCGCCGGCGGCAGCCAGGACTGCGGTCAGCACCGACTTTGAAATAGGGCGCGTCCTCATTCCGTCCAGTTCCCCATAGGCTAGTGTACGTCACCGGCGAACCCTCAGAAAGCGATTCTAACCGCGCGAAGTGCCCGCCTTAACCAGGCGGCAGCGCACGACTGCGGTCGTAAACTCGCGCGTCCGGCGATTATGGAAAGGCCGAAGCTTCCGAATGGGCACCAGTTCCATCGAGGCAAAGTGGAAGCCGCTGCGGGAGACCACCTCTTCGAACCGTCGGATCGTCATCTGGTTCAGCCCGCCCTCCACCTCGCTGAAGCGCGTGGCGCCGTCCGTCTTGAAGTCGGATCGCCAGCGGATCAAAGCCTTCTCGCTGAACAGCAGATGCGCCCACGGAAACACCGAGAACAGGTGCCCGCCCAGGGGGTGGTACCATGTGGGGCCGAAACTGGCGAGCACCTCGCCCTGAGGCTTGAGAAGCCCGTCTATAGCATTCAGGACGGCAGCCGGATCGGCAAAATGCTCGAACGCATCGATCGAAACCACGACGTCGGCAAGTTCTGCTGCGGATGTTGCGAAGAGGCAGCGACCTTGCAAACCCGTCGCTTGCGCCTTCTCTGTAGCCCTTTGCAGAATGTCCTCCCGGATGTCAATGCCGATCACGCGCCTTGCTCCGCGCTGCGCCAGTTCAATCGCCTCGGCTCCTTCGCCGCAGCCGAAGTCGATGACAACCTTTCCTTGAATCTTTCCAAGGAACTCCTTCCCTAACAGGATCTCCAGCTTTGACTTGCCTTCGTACGCGCTTCCGCTGCAGCAATCGGGGTTACCGGAACAGATACTCTTGAGAATCCGGTATTCAACGTTCGTCAGCAGGCCAGTCATTGTCATGGGCGGCGTTTGCTGTAAACGGCCAAGCCACCTTCTCTAAGTTGATTCTCGCGCGAGGTCTTTGGGCCGCAAAGTGTAAGCTGCTGAGATGATGCGGCAGGACACCCGACGGGCTATGGCAGCTCAGCGCTTACATCAGCCCCGACCCGAACGAGCGGCCCCATATTGAGCTCGTGTTGCCTTCGCGGGAGCAGTGCTGCCAGTCCGCTCACCCAGGCCGCGAATTCTGCGGAAGACAGGTTGCTGGTGTCGATCACTCTGGGCAGCAGCAGCGGATCACTAGCCTTCGTCGCGACGCCCGTTACGGTGGTCGTGGCCGAAACGACGCCGATTTCGCGGAGCCATTCGGGAAACTCCGGCAGGTGGCATCCGCCCGGGTAGCAAAAGTGATTGGCGGGACGCGCCGTGATGGACTCGACGCGCCGGCGGTTTTCCTCGACCTCCGCCTGAAACGCCCTTATGGAATCGTACAGGCGATGGCGATGGGTGTGAAGCTGGATATCGGCGCCGCTGCGCGCCGCATCTGCCGCCTCTTCGGGCGTCATCAGGTGCAACAGACGCGCCTGCCGAATGCCGTCGTAGTCGATTTCGAGCGCTTGCGCAAGACGGACCAGGAGAAGATCCTTCTGGCTCCCGCTCAGACCGTTCTGAACGGCGAATTGCCGGATGACGGCCGCCGCTTCTGTCAGTGAGTGCCCCCTGAGCGATACATCAGCCGGGAACACCTCGGGAAGATGGAGCACTTGTCCCCGAGCTTTCCATAGCAGATACCTGAGCATGACGTTGAAGACCGGCTGGTTGTGATCGCTGTAGTACGTGGTGAGGTAAACGGTCACCGGGTAGTTGAACCCCCGGATTACGGGAAGCGCGACCCGGTAGAAATCGTAAGTGCCGTCGTCGTAAGTGATGGCGACGCTTCGCGGCGGCAGGGTCCCCTGATAGAGGCGTTCCAGCGCTTCCGCGAGGGGCAGCACGGAGCATCGCTTCCGGCAAAGGTACGAAAGCCTGTCGTGCAGCCGGTCACGAGTGATGTAGAGGTCAGGATCCCAGAGATGTTCGTCAGCGAGCGATGTTCCGTGATAACAGAGAATCACCAGCCTTTGCTGCCGCCAGCGGGTGTTCAGGCACCAATCCGTCACTCCGGCGCCTCCGCTCACCGAGAACAAAACGGCCTTGATCTTTTTCGTTACCACCAATCTCCCGTTTCGCCTGCGGCACGCCACGCGCGCTCCGGCACGCACTACTAACATACTCCAGAGAGCGCATCCAGCGCCGATGCCTTCGGGCGGCGCTGCGGTATACTGAGAGCTAGTCGGGGTCCGATTGGCGTAATCCGTGGCGCAATTTAGTTCAAACCAGCCGCTTGCCACATTGGAGTGTGTTTCTTGTATCTCGAGATTCTGAGCCGCGTTCGCGAGCGATTCACGCAGGTGGTGGAAGAACAATTCGGCCTGCGAATTGAGCAGCCCGCGCTTGGCTTTCCGCCGAACGCCGATCTGGGCGACGCTTCCATCACGGCCTGCTTCGAGCTCGGGAAGCAGCTTCGCCAGCCTCCGCGCAAGATCGCCGAGAGCGTGGCGGCGCGCATGTTGCCGATGGAGGGCGTGGAACGAGTCAGCGTGGCCGGACCCGGATACCTGAACCTCTATCTCGACCGCGCGGCGCTGGCGGCGTCCGTTTTCGAAACGCGCGCCGGCCACGCGGCTAAGGTCACAACGCAGGCTGGCGACGGCAAGGTACTGGTGGAACACACCAGCATCAATCCCAACAAAGCCGCCCACGTAGGTCACTTGCGTAACTCGGTGCTCGGCGATACGTTCGCTCGCCTGCTGCGATTCGCCGGAAGAAGCGTCGAGGTGCAGAACTACATTGACGACACGGGCGTCCAGGTGGCCGACGTGGTGGTCGGATTCGTCCATATCGAGGGCAAGAGCGTGGACGAAGTGCGCGCGCTCGTCGCCGACCCCGCCCTCCGCTTCGACTACTACTGCTGGGATCTTTATGCGCGAGTGACGCAGGCCTACGAACAGGACCCTGCACTGGTCGCGCGGCGGCTCGATACCCTGAAAGCGATCGAGGAGGGCCACGGACCCGTGGCCGAGATGGGCGAGCTGATCTCGACCGCCATCGTCCGCCTGCATTTGCAAACCGCGCTGCGGCTGGGCATCCGCTACGACCTTCTGGTCGAGGAGAGCGACATCCTGCGCCTCGACTTCTGGAAATACGCTTTCGAGCTGCTAAAGCAGCGCGGTGCCTTGCGTTTCGAAGAGTCGGGCAAGAACAGTGGCTGCTGGGTGATGAGCCTCAGCGGGGAGGAGGGCCCTGCGGAGGCTGGGGAAGCGGGAGACACAGGTGAAGAGGGTGGCGAACGCGACGTGAAGATCATCGTGCGCTCGAACGGAACCGTGACCTACGTCGGCAAGGACATTGCCTATCACCTGTGGAAGTTCGGCCTGCTGGGACGCGATTTCGGTTACGAGCGCTTCTACACCTACCCGGACGGCCACCAGCTCTGGCGCACGACCACAAACACCCAAGCTCGCGGGGCGCCCTCATTCGGAGGCGCCTCCGACGCTTATGTGGTTATCGACAGCCGGCAGTCCTATCTGCAACGCGTGGTCGCCGCCGCCTTTCGCGAGCTCGGCTATCACGAGCAGGCGGAGCATATGCATCATTTCGCCTACGAGATGGTGAATCTTTCGCTGTCCGCCGCCGAAGCGCTCGGTATCGCTCCCTCGGAGAGCGACCGCCAGCGGGCTTACGTCGAGGTGTCGGGACGCCGCGGCCTCGGCGTGAAGGCTGACGAACTGATCGACGCCGTGATCGAGAAGGCTCTCGCCGAGGTGCGCGATCGCGGGATGACCTCGGATGCTTCGGAGCAGGAGGCCTACGCGCGCATGGTCGGCGTGGCGGCTCTGCGCTACTTCCTGCTGAAGTTCACCAGCCGGTCGACCATCGCCTTCGATTTCAAGGACGCGCTGGCGTTCGAAGGTGAGACCGGACCTTATTTGCAATACAGTGTCGTGCGTGCCCGCAGCATCTTCCGCAAAGCCGAGGGCCAGCCGGCCATCGATGCGGAATCGGGTTCGCCGGAAAGCGCCCCGTCTACCGACGCGCTGCAAACTTTTCTCGAGGGTGCTGAAGGACGCGAGTTCTGGGAATTGGTGGTGCTGGCCGCGCAGCTCGAAATGACGGTCCGGCAGGCGGAGGCTTCCGAAGAGCCGGCCGTGCTCGCCAAGTACGCCTTTCGTCTCGCTCAGGCGTTCAACAACTTCTATCACCACCACCGCGTGCTTGCTGAGCCCGATCCTGCGCGCCGCTCTTTCCTGCTCTTCCTCGTCCGACTGGTCAGCGAGACATTGAGTGCGACGCTGGGCCTGCTCGGCATCGAAGTTCCCGAACACATGTGACCTTGCCCCACCCGGTTCTGTACCAGGTTGACATCAATCGCATCACCATTTACCATCGCATTTTATAAGTTTCCCCCCGTTACGCTTATGAGCGATCCGGCAGGCAAAGCCAGGATTCTCGTGGTGGACAGCGATCCCGCTGTGCGCGCACTAATCTCCGCACGATTGGTCCTGGAAGGGCAGGAGTGTGTGGCGGTCGAGAATGCGGCGCAAGCGGAGGCGAGCCTGCGAGCCGGGTCCTTTGATCTCGTACTTTCGGCGCTGCACCTTCCGGACAAATGGGGGGTTGATTTCCTCAAGGACCTTCGTGAGCGCCTGCCTCGCGTTCCTTTTGTGGTCTGCACATCCGAGGAGGATGTTCACACCGTCATCGAGTCTATGAAGCTAGGTGCGGCGGACTACCTTGTCAAGCCCGTGCAGCTCGACTTGATGGTGGACAGCATCAGGCGCGCGCTCGAGAGTGAGCGTACGAAAATCGAGCTGGAAGGGTATCAAAGCAACCTCGAAGAAACGGTGGACCGCCGCACCCGCCAACTGCAGACTGCCATCCGGCGGATCGAGTACACCTACGACGAGACACTGGCGGCCTTGGGAGGGGCGCTGGAGTTGCGCGACATCGAGACCCAGGGACATTCGCGGCGCGTCACGCATTTTTCCCTGGAGCTGGCACGCGCCTTGCACTGCTCCGGCGAAGAGTTACGCGCGATTGCCCGCGGCTCGTTCCTGCACGACGTGGGCAAGATCGGCATTCCCGACGCCATTCTGCTGAAGCCGGACCGCCTGACTGCCGAAGAGACCGCCCTGATGCAGACGCACGTGCGCATCGGATACGAATTGGTCTGCCGGGTTGCTTTCTTGACGCCTGCGGCACAGATTGTGCTCACGCACCATGAGCGTTGGGACGGCACCGGCTATCCGCAGGGCTTGCGGGGGCTCGAGATTCCGGTGGGTGCGCGGATATTCGCTATCGCTGACACTCTGGACGCCATGACTTCGGACCGTCCTTACCGCGCGGCGGTTTCCATCGAGGCCGCCCGCGATGAGGTGGAGCGCGAGAGCGGGCACCAGTTCGACCCCGACATGGTGCGCGTCTTTGTGCAAATTCCCGACGCCTTCTGGCGTAAAATCAGGCGGGAAGCAACCGAGCGCCCACAACTGGCTCTGGCCGGCCTTACCGAAGCTTTCGGTAAGCCGGAACTCTTTGTCGATTCCGTGCATTGACCTGTACTGCGCCCTCGTGCCAGACGTAGGGCGGCCCCTACGTCTGATTTGAGGACACCGCTCACTTTGTTGAGAGTCCCAGACTCCATTCGCTCCTGAGAACCCTCGTGGCCGACGAAGCTCCAAAGATCCGGGTCTTGATTGCCGAAGACGATCCCACTTCTTTGCGCCTGGTTGAGGTGATGCTTACCAAGTGGGGATACCAGCCTGTCCTGGCACGCGATGGTGAGGAGGCCTGGAAGGTTCTGCAGGCGGATGACGCGCCCAAGCTCGCCATCCTCGATTGGATGATGCCCGGCAAGGATGGCCTCGCCGTCTGCCGCGAGTTGCGCCAGCAGAAGGACCGCCCTTACGTCTACATCCTGTTGCTCACGGCCAAGACCCACGAGAGCGACCTGATCGAAGGCCTGGGCGCCGGCGCCGATGACTATCTGACCAAGCCTTTCAGCCGTGAGGAGCTGCACGCCCGCCTGTTCGCAGGCGAGCGCATCGTCGCCGTGCAGGAGGAACTGACGCGTGCGCGGGAGGCGCTACGGGAACAGGCGATTCGCGATCCTCTGACCGGTTTGTTCAATCGCCGCTACCTCGAAGAGGCGCTCGGGCGTGAATTGCGGCGAGCCGAGCACGGACACGAGCCCTTGGGCGTGCTGATGCTGGACCTGGACTATTTCAAGGATTTCAACGACACGCACGGCCATGCCGCCGGCGACGCCATGCTGAACCATCTGGGTGCGATGCTCGAGACGCACACTCGGCGTGAAGACGTCACTTGCCGATATGGGGGGGAGGAGTTTGTGCTGATCCTGCCCGGGATGCCGCTCGATGTCGCCTCGCGCCGCGCCGATGAGCTGCGGCAGGCGATCGGTCAGTCCACCGTGGCGTGGGAAGGTAAGGGCCTCGCGTCGACTACCGTCTCGGTGGGGGTCGCATGCTTTCCGCAACACGGAACCACGGGCGAGGCGCTGCTTGCTGCCGCCGACCAGGCTCTTTACCGCGCCAAACGCGAAGGACGCGACCGCGTGGCGGTCTACGCGCAGCGGGTCCATGAGCCGGTTTAGGCTCGGATCGAGTTAAAGAGCGCTGACAGCACTGACGGGTTCTGATTTTTTTCTATTGACTTTTCGGCCGCCCTGTGATATCGTAGTTCTTCCATGCCAAACGGGCTGAGCTTCGCTCATTCCAATGGCTCTGTGCCGCTTACTGGACACCGTTTTGCCGAGCGAACCCGAGCGAACCCGACAGGGTTAACCCTCGTAGCTTCAGATATTTATCCCAAAAACCGAGGTGAGCGAACCCGACAGGCCTATCAAGCCTGTTTTGAGCAACTTAGCGACAAGAAACGGCCATTTTTCGATGAAATGGGTGTCTCCCACTCGAATTGGGCGTCTCCCGAGGCGGATTCAAGAATTTCTCATTCCGACGCCTCCTCGCTACCTGCCGGATACGCCCGCCTCCAAAGCCACCCAAACCCATTGCGGTTAACTCAAATACATTCAGCAACTTATCCGCAAAATCGGGCTCTCCAAACCCACTGTGCTTATCTCTCGTGTTTTCAGCATCTTAACCCCGAAAAAAGGCCGTTTTTTGGCGAAAGAGTAGTTGTTTCTTACTCTCCAAAGCCAGCAAAGCCATTGCAGTTAATTCCAATGCATTCAGTCGCTTATGCCCGAAGTTCCCAACGCCAAACCCATTGTGGTTATCTCCTTTTGTTTCAGTCTGCTAAGCCTCAAAAATGGCCCTTTTTTCGCAAAAGGATCGCCGTCGATCGCGTCAGACGCCTCCAACGCAGTTTTCCGGTTGTGTCGCACCGTCAATGGGTCAGTTCGCCGGTTTCTCAGCCATCATACGGGCTCGGGTCCGGCACAGGCCGGGGTGAGTTAACATTATGGGATACGAAGCAGATCACCCGATTACTCCATCGACAGATCGACAGGGTCGACGATGAGTAGAATGTGCCATACGAACGAAGCTGCCATGCGATTCAGAATCAGCGACATCCCTAGACGCGTTTCTTCAGGGGGGCGCAGCCGATACAGTCCCCGGCGACCGAAATCTCCCGCTTTGAAGCCTTTAGGACTCGCAGGGCATCCTGTATTTCTGAGGAATCGGGCATTGCCAATCGAATCGCGGTCAGCTAACATTTTTTTAGCCGGTTACGCCGAGGCGAGGAGCGATTTCATGGGTCGTGGCAGGGTCCTGATAAGGTTGGCGATTGTTCTCGTAGGACTAAGCTTGGCTCCGGCAGCTTATTCGCAGAAGGCGGAGACGCCGCCCGCCAAGAGTGATCAAACCGCGCCGGCTCCGGCGGCCAAGAGTGATGAGAAGCCGCCGGTTCAACCGGCCGAGACCGGGTATGTGATCTCGCCCGGGGACGTACTGGCGGTTCAGGTTTGGAAAGAGCCTGACGTCTCGGCGGCGGTGCCGGTGCGGCCGGACGGCAAGATTTCCCTGCCCCTTCTCGGCGATGTCCAGGCGGCCGGTCTTACGGCAAGCGCCCTGACGGCGGACTTGACGGAGGGTTTGAAAAAGTTCATCGATTCTCCCCAAGTCGCGGTAATCATCACGCAGGTGAACAGCCAGCGCTTCTATATCACTGGCGAGGTGAACCGTGGAGGCACGTACCCCTTGGAACCGGGAATGACCGTGCTGCAGGGCTTGTCGAGCGCCGGCGGTTTCACGCCATTCGCCAATCTCAAGAAGGTTTATGTATTACGGCAGGCAAACGGGCAGCAGACGAAGTATCCGTTTAATTACAAGGAAGTCGTAAAGGGCAAGAAGACGGCGCAGAACATCCGGCTTCTGCCCGGAGACACCATCGTGGTGCCTTAATGACGCCGACCTGGGAGCGAAAGAAGAGGTTTGAATGGCAACTCGGGAATTGGGTTTTGACGACTACATGAAGATTGCGCGGCGGCGTCTGCGCGTGATTCTCGTGCCCGCGCTTATCGGCGCAGCGCTCGGCTTCGTTGTTTCGCTGGTGCTCACGCCTGAATATACCTCTGAAAGCCTCATCTTGATCGAACGCCCCACCGTGCCTGAGAGCCTGGTGCCGGCCGTCACCCCGGACGACTTGTTCATCCGGCTCGCGACCATGGAAGAGCGCATTGAAAGCCGCTCGCAACTGCAGCCTCTGATCGAGCGCTACGACCTTTACGGGAGCGAGAGAAGGGGGTCGATGGAAGAAGCCGTCGACGAGATGCGCAAGGCCATCAAGGTCAAGGAAACCGCCTTCGAGGACACGAACGTCAAGAGTAACCAGAAGGAGCCGATCCCGGGATTTAGCGTGGATTTCACTGCGGACAACCCTCGCCTGGCCCAGCAGGTCTGCACAGAGCTGACCTCGATGTTTATGGCGGAGAACCTTCAGCAGCACGAGCAGGACGCAAAGGGCACTACGGAGTTCATCACCAGCCAACTTGACGATGCCAAGCGGCAGCTCGATGCCCAGGATGCCGCCATGGCTGCCTTCAAGGCCAAGAATCTGGGCGCCCTTCCCAATGACAGCCAGGCCAATCTTCAGGTGCTGGCCAGCCTGAACACCCAACTTGTAGCGGTTACGGACCAGATCAACCGGGCGCAGCAAAACCGGGCCTACGAACAGTCCTTGCTTTCCGAGCAGGAGTCCGAGTGGAAGGCGAGCGCGGCGAGCCCTGAGGACGCGAATAACCTGGCGGTCATGAAAGACCAGCTCGCGAAGATGAAAGATACCCTGGCCATCGATCGGGGGCGCTACACGGATGATTACCCGGACGTCGTGAAGCTCAAGAGAGACATCGCGGAGCTCCAAAAGCAGATTGACGCCCAGTCGGCCGGCTCATCGCCCTCGGGCTCTTCATCTTCACCGGCCCCCGCAGGATCGGCCAGTTCTGTAGCCTCCGGTGCAACGGGCCCGGCCGCATCGAAATCCGGCCCGGCAGTGACGGCCGAGGGCGCCGCTCCGGGTGCCGGAGTTCCTGCGACAGGAGCGCCAGGGTCCGGCAGCCAGATAGTTCCTGCCTCGATCCAGCAGTTGCGCGCCACGCTCAAGCAAGACGACATCTTCATCAACCAGAAAACCAAGGAACAGGAGAAGCTGCAACAGCAGGTGAAGGGCTACGAGGGGCGATTGCAGGTGAGCCCGGAGGTCGAGGAGGAGTACAACAAACTGTCGCTGGGACACGACGCTGCGTTGAAGTTCTACAACACGCTGCTTGCCAACCGCGACGCCTCGCAGATGTCGGTGAATCTCGAGAGCCAGGGGCAAGGCGAGACGTTCCGCGAGCTGGACGCCCCCGATCTGCCGCAGCACCCATCTTTCCCCGTCTGGTGGCAGTTCGCTCTGGGTGGCTTGGGCGCCGGCCTGGTCATCGGCATGATTGTGGCCGCGGTCTTCGAACTGGGCGACAAGTCGCTCCGCGACGAGAAGGACGTGGAATTCTACCTTGGCCTGCCCATTCTGGCGCTGGTGCCTTCGATTGGCGTTGAGCACGGCTCTGGGAACAATGGCCGTGGTAGATTCTGGCGGCGCCGCAAGCAGCGGGCATTGCCCGCAGGAGGGGCCGCGGCGGCCAAAGTCTCGGCTTGATGTATGGCATGGGACGCCTGTACTTGAAGACTGCACTGAGCGGCGACCTTTGGGCCGGTTAACGATTGCAGGCAGCACCGAATAGTCGTATGGCATCATATGCTGTAGCGCCGGTGTCCCCACCGGCGCCATCGCGCCAGGTAATCGCCGGTGAGGACGGCGCTACAGCAAAGGAAGTGGTGCGTTGTTGATTTGGGAGTCCACCCTTCGTTACAATCAAGGTTCCGTCAACGATCAGAGGGGTCTCGGTTCATCCTCGAGCGGCAGGGCCATTTTAGCGTTGCGGGAAACGGAGCGACAGCACTTATGAAGAGTTTAAGGAACGCGGCAGTTGCGGCCTGCGGTATGTTTGTCGCCATACTGGCGGCTTTGGGGGCGCAGACCACGCCCCCGGTGGGGAAAACCTCCGCCAGGCCCGCTCACGCCTCGGCCTCCACGACCAAAGCCGAGCCGCCGTCCCGCGAGAAGGTGGTGAACTTTGTTCGCGAGCGCTTTGGGGTGGTCAGCACCACGCAACTGTCGCTGAGTGATTTCGCGCCTTCAGCCGATCCGGACTTCTACCAGGCGACCATCACCAGCAATGACGGAAAGCAAAGCAAAGACCAGCCGCTTACGGTTTCCAAAGACGGACGTTATCTGTTGATGGGTCCGCTCGTTCCTCTGGGCGGCAACGCCGATCCCGCCGCCGTGACGCAAGTGATCCGCGAGCAGTTCAAGCTTCATGCCGACCTGAGCGTGACGGCCACCGATTTGGCGCCCTCGAAATATCCCGGTTTCCTCACCACCAAGGTGACGGCGAGCGACGGGACCCACAGCAACACATTGAATTTCTTTGTGACCGACGACAAGAAATTCATGACCCTGAGCAACGACATTTACCGGCTGAACGTGGACCCGCGAAAAGAGGTCCTGCGCACGATCTCGCTAAAGGATCAGCCTACCCAGGGTGCGGCAGACGCGCCTGTGACCATTGTGGAGTACGCCGATCTCGAATGCCCGTCCTGCGCGCGCCTGCATCAGTACCTGGAAAGCGATTTCATGCCGAAGTACGCGTCGAAGGTGCGGATCGTGTTCAAGGAGTTCCCGCTGCCGATGCACGAGTGGTCGCGATACGGCGCCATCGCCAACGAATGCGCGTACCAAATCGATCCTTCCAAGTTCGTGCCTTACCGCACGTTGATCTTCCAGCATCAGAACGACGTGGACGCCGTGCAGGCGAACTCGGCGCAGGTGCGCGATTTGCTCCTCAGCTATGGGCAGCAGGTGGGTCTTGACTCGGGCAAGCTGGGGGGTTGCTACGATTCACAGGCCAGCAAAGCCCGTGTGGACGAGGGACGCCAGGAAGGCGAGGACCTGGGCGTCAACCAGACTCCGACGCTCTACATTAACGGCCGCTACTTTCCCGGGCCTCCTCCCGAAATATTCGTCCAGGCCGTCGAGGATGCGCTGGCGGAAGCGAAACAATCGTCGCCCCGGGCGTCACGATAGGCTCTGCGCATAGCCCACAACAGAATTCATCGGCGCGCGCCCTGCTTCAGCATTGCGGCGGCGTGTTCCAGGACCGCCGCGGTGATTTGACGTCCCGAGAGCATGCGCGCGAGTTCTGCAGCGCGTTCGCGGTCGGCTTCGAGATACTGCACTTCGGCGAAGGTTCTTCCGCCTCGCTGGACCTTCTCCACACAGAAGTGGTGATCGCCGAAGCAGGCGATCTGGGGAAGATGGGTAACCGAGAGCACCTGATTCTCTTTCGCCAAGCGCTTCAAGCGCTCGCCCACGCACTCCGCGACTTGCCCGCCGATTCCCGCGTCGACTTCGTCAAACACCAGGGTGCGCGAAGCGCGATCGCTTTCGCGCGCCGCAGCCCCGGCAATCACCGTCTTCAGCGCCAGCATCAGCCGCGAAATCTCGCCGCCCGAAGCAACGCGATCGAGCGGGCGCAAGTCCTCGCCCGGATTTGGCGACACCAGGAAGGCGATGCGATCGATTCCCCTGGGACCTCCGGCCGAAGCCGCGACTTCACTCTCGCCTCCCGCAGCCGAACCGGCAGCGTCGACGGCGCGCGCGGCGGGCGCGTCGTCGAAGGTCACTGCGAACCGTGCTTTGTCCATGCCGAGCTGCGCCAGTTCGCGGTGGACCTCCCTGGCAAGGCGCAGCGCAGCCTCGCGGCGATCCCGCGAGAGAACTTCGGCGGCCTTGCGATAATTCCCGGCAGCCGTTTCCAATTCGCGACGGACTTCTGCGCGACGCTCATCGCGATTCTCGAGACGAGCCAAATCAGCGCGGGCACGCTCCGCGAACGCCAGCATCTCCTCGGTTGTGCCGCCATACTTGCGCTTCAGCCGGTCGAGCTGTGCCAGTCTGTCCTCGAGTTCCTCCAAGCGCGCAGGATCGGCTTCAAGCCTGCCGAGATAATCACCGAGGGCGCGGGCCAACTCGTCTATGGCGACGCGCGCCGCGGTCAGGGATTCCCGGTGCGACTCAAAGGCGGGGTCGTAACGCCCGAGCTCATCAAGAGCCCCCTCCGCCGCGTCAAGGCGCGCCAGCGCGGCGCCTTCGTCTTCATAAATCGCCGCGTGCGCTGCCGCCGCTGCAGCTCTCACTTTCTCCAGATTGCACAGCACAGCGCGTTCGGACTCAAGCTGCTGATCTTCACCGGGTTCGAGTCGCGCAGCCGCAAGCTCGTCCACCTGAAAACGAAGCAAATCGAGCGCCCGCAGACGCTCCTGCTCGCTCTGATTCAGGCTGACCCACTCGCGCTCAAGTTCCCGGCGTCGTGCGTAGAGTCCGGCTACTTCATCCAGACGCTCCGCGTTGCGGGCAAAAGCATCGAGCAGATCGAGTTGAGACTCGCGCACCAGCAGCGAGGCGTGTTCGCCCTGACCGTGGATCTCCACCAACAGCGGCGCCAGCTCTTTGGCCGCCGCCAGCGTGACCGGCTCGTCGTTCACCAGCAGCCGGCTGCGCCCTCCGGCTTGAATTTCGCGCCGCAGGATGATCTCCAGTTCAGCCTCTCCGCGGACGCCGTAGCGTTCCAACCAGTCTCGCCATGGAGGCTTGGCCCCGCGCCGCCCGCTGGCCTCGGCCCGAAAGACCGCGGTGACGGTGGCGCGGTCGGCTCCGGTACGGATCACGTCCGGCGACGCGCGTCCCCCGAGCGCGAGGTCCAGCGCGTCAACCAGAATCGACTTGCCGGAGCCGGTCTCGCCGGTGAGAACGTTGAAGCCGGGGTGAAACTCGACGGTCAGGCTCTCGACCACAGCGTAGTTCTGAATGTGGATTTCCTGGAGCATCGAAGCTGTCAGTGGCCTGGCCGGCAGTTGCTCTCGGCGCTACTCGTAATGATTGGCAATCGGATAACGGCGTCCGATGCCGAAAGCCTTGGCCGTGACTTTCAAAACCGGCGCCGCCTGCTGGCGTTTGTACTCGGCCCGGTTCACCATGCGTATGATTTCGCGTACCAGCGCAGCATCAAATCCAAGCCGGGTTGTGATCTGCTCCGCGCACTGATGATCTTCGATGTAGGCGCGCAGGATGGCGTCGAGCGTCTCATACGGCGGCAAGCAGTCCTGATCGGTTTGATTCGGCCGCAACTCCGCCGAGGGCGGCTTGGTCAGCGTTGCTTGCGGAATTCGCGCGCGCTGGCGATTCACAAAGCGCGCCAGCTCATAGACCATGGTCTTGGGCACATCTGCGATCACAGCCAGGCCGCCCGCCATGTCGCCGTAGAGAGTGCAATACCCCACCGCCAGTTCGCTCTTATTGCCGGTGCTCAGCACCAGCGCGCCAAATTTGTTCGAAAGCGACATCAGGATGTTGCCCCGGATGCGCGCTTGAATATTCTCTTCGGTGACGTCTTCGGGCAGGCCGGCAAACAGCGGATCGAGGGTGCTTCGGAATGCCTGGTAAATGCCGCCAATGGGAATCAAGCTGAAGTCGATCCCGAGATTGCGCGCGAGCGCCTCCGCATCGCGGATGCTGCCCTCGGACGAATACGGACCCGGCATGCCGACGCCGCGCACGTTCTGCGCGCCAAGCGCGTCGGCCGCGATCGTGGCCACCAGAGACGAGTCTATACCGCCGCTCAGCCCCACGAGCGCTTTCTTGAAGCCGCACTTGGTCACGTAGTCGCGGGTACCGAGTTTCAGCGCCTCGTAGACGGCTTCGGCTTCCGAGGCCGGTCCCGGCCGCATTTCGCCCGCGCCGGAAGCCTCGGTATCAAACACGATCAGGTCTTCTTCGAAGCTGCGCGCCCGCGCAACCACCTCGCCGCGAGAGTTCACGGCCATGCTCGAGCCGTCGAACACCAACTGGTCGTTCCCGCCGACATGGTTGACGTAGACGACCGGCAAGTTGCGCTCCTTCGCAATCGCCTGAATCATGCGCTGCCGCAGGTCGATCTTTTCGTTGTCGAACGGAGAAGATGCGACGTTCACAATCAGTTCCGCGCCGGCGCGCACTGCGTCTTCGATCGGGTCATGAACGTAAAGCTGCCTTTTCCAGAAGCCCTTGTCGTTCCAGATGTCTTCGCAGATCGTCACCGCGAGTTGCGAACCATGGACTTCGAACGAGGCTCGATCATGGCCCGGCTCGAAGTAGCGCGATTCGTCGAAGACGTCGTAAAAGGCCAGCAAAGTCTTGTCGTACGTCAGCACCTGCCGGCCTCCGTAGAGCAAGGCTGCGGAATCCGCGACGGACTTACCCTGAGGAGCATTCGACCGGCGCACGTATCCAACCAGAATTCGCACCTCAGGCACCATGCCAGCGAGGCGTTCGACTTCGCGTTCCGAGCGCTCGACGAAATGCGGCTCCTCGACGAGGTCGCGCGGAGGATACCCCGTGATCGCCAGCTCCGGGAACACGACCAGGTCCGCTTGCCGCCGCGCCCCTTCGCGGGCGAAGCGGGCGATGCGCTCCACGTTCCCGGCAAAGTCGCCAACCGTGGTGTTGATCTGTGCCAGAGCAATACGCATGTTCGGTAGGATTATACAGTCACAATGGGGTACCGCGCAGTCCGCCGTAAACGGCCTGGCCGCTGACGCTCATCGAGGTGCTTTCGAGTTGGAATGGGGAATGATCCGGAGGCGGGCCTCAGAAATGCCAAGCCCCAGCGCGGATTACCAAAGGAGCGCCGGGGCCTTGTAAGGCACTCGAAGATGGAACCTACACCGTGAAAGAACTTCCGCATCCGCAGGTCGACTTAACGTTGGGATTCTCGAACTTGAACCCCGAACCTTCGAGGGTCTCCACGAAGTCGATCTTGGTGCCCTTCAGATACATCAAGGACGCCTGATCGACAAACACCTTCAACCCTTCGAAGTCGAACACCTTGTCGATGGGGTTGGTTTCGCTTTCGAAGTTCATCTGGTAAGAGAACCCCGAGCAGCCGCCACCCACCACCGATACCCGCAGCCCCAGCGGAGCCGGCTGCTGTTGAGCCATTATCTCCTTGACCTTTTCGGCAGCGTACGGGGTGAGTTCCAAACTTGTGGACATTTGCACTACTCCTTCGATTTACACCGATTCCTGCCTTCGCGAAGCGAAGACCTCTCTCCAGTTATTAGAGTATCAGGAGAGACACGCATCGATCAAGGGCCCGGCGCGAACGGGCGCTGTGGTGGCATTCTGGCCTGAAACAAAGTTTGGGGCAGCCGTTCATAGGCTGCCCCTGGCGGAGACTGACGACCGTCAGCAACTGAGCGCTATTGGCCCTGACCGCCGGCCGGCGCGCCGGGACCCACCTCAGTCCCGATCACGCTCCCGGAGACGATCATATCCACGCGGCGATTCATCTGCCGGCCCTGCGCCGAGTCGTTACTGGCGACCGGATTGGCGGACCCGAATCCCTGCGAGGTGATCGTGTCTGGCGAGACTCCTTGTGACACCAATAAATTTCGCACCGCTTCGGCGCGCTTGTCCGAGAGCGTCTGGTTAGTCTCATCGCTTCCCGTACTGTCCGTGTAGCCGTCGACCTCCACCTTCAGTCCCGGGTAAGCCAGAAGCACGCCTGCCATCTTGGCGAGGGCCAGTTTGGCGTCGGGCGTGAGCTGATAATGTCCGGTCGCAAAGAGCACGTCGGACATCCGGACCACGAGTCCGCGCGGCGTGTCCTGAGTTTGCAGGATGGCGTTGAGCTGCTGCAGCAGTCGACTGCGCATCTGTTCCGCTTGCTGCTGCGCTTGTTGCGCCTGCTGTTGCGCTTGTGCGGCGTCCTGAGCCGCTTGTTGTGCTTGAGATTGGGCCTGCTGCTGGGCAGCCTCGGCCTGTTGCTGCGCGGCCTGAGCCTGCTGCTGCGCTGCTTGGGCCTGCGCGGCGGCTTGAGCGTCAGCCTGTGACTGAGCCTGCGCCTGCTGAGCCTGAGCTTGCGCCTGGGCCGCTTGAGCCTGAGCATCGGCGGCTTGCTGCGTCAGCTCAGCCTGATGCTGCGCTTCGCGCTTGCTGAGTGAGATCAGGCGTGCGTCTTCGGATAGTTGAACGGATTCGCGCGCCTCGCTGACGATGTCTTTCTTGTCGCCTTTATTGCCCTCGCCGGCTTCTGCGTTCTGCAGGTCCGTTTGCGCTTGCTGCAACGTATCGGACGCCAACTGATCGGCTCCCGCCCACGTGGCGATACGAATGGCGTTCTCCGCCTCGTATACGTCGAGCGGCGCCTCACCCTTGATGGCGAAAGGCGTTACCTGGCTGCTTGCGACATTGCTCGTGTAAGCGCCTCGCTTGAGCAACTCGAACTTCGCGTCCACTTGCTCGATCGTGCCCGTAGTGTCGGCCAGGACCACATTCTCGGCCACTACCATGTCGCTCGGACGCGTGACCGCAAAGTAAGGTTCTGCCGTGACGAGCAGGGCGAACGCCTGGAGATCGGACGCAGCATCGATATCGGCGCTGCCGCCCTGGTTCGGGATGATCTCACCGAGGTTAGTTGGACGTCCCTCCGGAGTGATAGCCCAAAGGACGTAGGTGAGGTATGGGGGCCCAAATTGCGTAGAGGCGGGCGTCAGATGCTTGAAGCTGGCGCGGACTCGAGTGGTCCCCTGCTTGTTCTCCACCGTGGCTCGTCCATCTACGCCCGTCAGAAGACTCGTGCCCGCAAATCCGATATGCGTGGTGTCACGGTTGCGATAATTGATTGCCTTGACGGTGTACCCTATCACCTGCACTTTGAAGATAGCTACGGTACCATTGGGTAACTGGTCTCTTTCGGTGGGCACGGCCTGCGTCTGGTCCAATTGGTCCTGTGGAGCTTGGGCCCACGCCGCCACACACACAGTCGCGAGCAGTGTAAAGTACAGAAGAATCTTGCGCATGATCCGCCTCCCTTTTCTCTGCGCCGAGGTCGCGGGCGTCTACGCCGGAACATCGCGCGTTCCTGGCGAGCCGCGTCCCCCCGAACGTCTGACCAGCCCAATGGTTGCGCAATCGAATTGCCGTAGCGTCCATCGAATGCCTAATTCCAACCGCAACAATACGATCCGAGGCGCATCTGTCCCGACGAACGGGGTCGGGACGAGTCTTTGGACGGAGTAAGAATTACACTTCCAGCGGGCGTTCCGTAGGTCAGAGACTTGATTGATTTTGCAAACTTGCCGATCTACGGCCGCGATGCCGACGAATACTACGAATTGACCACAAGACGTCCCTTTGCCGATTACGTGATAGCATCTTTGATTCGTCATCGAGGCCCTAACGCCATTTGGCGAAGCGGAGCGATGGCGGAGCGATCACCATCCCGAGGGGAGATTAAGCAATGATCCGAAGGCTCGTGCCATCGCAGCACCGGAGCGGCGTTCGGTTGCGGCTGCTTCCGGCGTTTGCAACTGCGGTCCTCTATCTCACGGCCTCTGCCTTGCAGGCTCAGACGCCTCCTTCTGTCACTCTCAACCAGATCAGCAGCGATCCATTTACGAATTCGACCAGCCAGCATGCGACCGAAGTCGAGCCCGATACGTTTTCCTACGGATCGACCATCGTGGCGACTTACCAGGCCGGCCGCTTCTATGACGGCGGCGCGTCCGACATCGGCTACGCCACGTCGATCGATGGCGGCAGCACCTGGACCTACGGTTTCCTGCCCGGCATCACCAATATCCAGGGCACGGGTAATCCCTACGATCGCGACAGCGATCCCGCGGTCGCGTACGACCCCAAGCATGGGGTATGGCTCATCTCCTCGCTGCCGATCGTGGACAGCAACAACGAGATTCCGGCCGTGATCGTCAGCAGTTCAATGGACGGTCTCAACTGGAACAATCCGGTCAGCGTGACCGGACCGGTGGCGAGCTCGGACAAGGATTGGATCGTTTGCGACTCATGGTCCAGCAGCCCGTATTACGGGAATTGCTACGTGGAATGGGACAATCCTGACACCGGCGACGAGGTGATGATGAGCACGTCCACCGATGGCGGTCAGACTTGGGGGCCGGCGATACATCCCTCGGGCAGCTCCGGCTTGGGTGGGCAGCCGGTGGTGCAGCCGAACGGAACCGTGGTTGTTTCTTTCGAGGGGAACGGCATTCAGGTGTTCAGCTCCACAAGCGGCGGCGCGACGTGGTCGAAGACGACCACGATCTCGAACATCACCGACCATCTCGACGCCGGCAACATCCGCAGTTCGCCGCTTCCCTCAGCAACAGTGGATGGCGGCGGGACCGTGTACGTGGCGTGGGAAGACTGCCGCTTCCGCGCGAATTGCGCCGAGAACGACATTGTGATCAGCACCTCGACGAACGGCACCACCTGGACGACTCCGGCGCGCGTGCCTGCGGATCCGGTCACCAGCAGTGTCGATCACTTCATTCCCGGGCTCACCGCCGATTCCAGTACGTCCGGCAGCACGGCGCATATCGCGTTGACCTACTATCAGTATCCGCAGACGAAGTGCACCGTAAGCACATGCAATCTCCAGGCCGTGTTCATCTCCTCTCCGAACGGGGGCGCAACCTGGAGCAAGCCGATTGCGTTGGCCGGCGCCATGCAGCTTACCTGGCTTGCGAGCACGGATCTGGGCTACATGGTCGGCGACTACATCTCCACGTCGTTCGCGAACGGCAAGGCCTACGGCGTGTTTGCGGTGGCGAAAGCCAAGAACGGAAGCACGTTTAACGAGGCGATGTACACCACGGCCACGGGGCTCGTTGTGGACGAGACGGGCCCTCAGTTCAGTTCGGCCGGCGAAGAACCTGTTCCCAACGCGAAGTCGGATCATGGTAAACGCAAGGAGGAGGAAGAGCGCCGGCCGCATCCGCCGCGCGTGAAGGCCAAGCGCCTTGCAGACAAGTAACCGCGATCCGGTGGGAAGCGAATGGCGATGAATGCGCGCCACTCCAGGCTGTCGCGCACTGCGGTCAGTCTCTGAGTTTGAACTGCCGACTCCGGTATAATTACGCTCTTGGTGAAACCACGACCGGAGTTGGCGGACCACCGCCGGCATCATGAGGAGGTCCCGTGCTTTCGAATCTGCTCTCCAGACGTACGTTTCTTCGCAACACCGCGGCGGGTGCAGCCGCATTCGCTGCGTTCGGCGAATGGGGGCGAATCGCCAAAGCAAACCCGCTCGGATTGCCGATCGGGCTCCAGCTTTACACTGTGCGGGATCAACTACAGAAGGACTTTGACGGCACACTCAAGCAAGTGGCGGCGGCCGGCTATCAGGAAGTGGAGATGGCCGGATTCTACAAGCGCACCGCAGCCGAGGTGCGGCAGTCACTCGCCGTTGCAGGTTTGAGCTGCCCGAGCGCGCATTACCCCTTGATCGAGCTGATGAGCGGCTTGGACGACAAGATCAGCTACGCCAAGGATCTCGGCCTCCAGTACATGATTTGCGCCTTTCCGTCGGTCGCCGATCCTTCGCGGTTCAAGACTGCCGGCGCCAGCCTCATCGCCCAAGCCATGGCGATGGCGAACGGAATCGCTCTCGACGATTGGAAATGGAACGCAGAGCAGTTCAACAAAATTGGAGAGCAAACGAAGAAGGCGGGCATTCAGTTCGGTTATCACAATCACGATTTGGAGTTCAAGAGGTTCAACGGCGTTATGGCCTACGACGAGATTCTGCGTCTGAGCGACCCCAACCTCGTCACCTTCGAGCTTGACTGCGGATGGATGAAGGTTGCCGGTCACGATCCGGCCGCTTACCTTCGCAAGTACCCCACGCGCTACAGCATGCTTCACGTCAAGGATGAGCTGGATCTCTCCAAGCCCACCACTTCGCTCGGCGGCGCCAGCGCCACCGAGCTTGGCCGCGGCAAAATAGATTACAAGCCGATTTTCGAGGCGGCGAAGGGCGCGCATATCACGCACTATTTTGTCGAACAGGAGGCGTTTCCGGACGCTCCTCCTTTTGAGGCCATTAAGATCGACTGCGACTATCTGCGCAGCCTCCAGGTCTGACCGCGTGGCGCGGATGGTTTCGTTGGAATTTTTCGCAACCTGAAGACAGGGATTCGGGCCCTGCGATCGGCACGGTCCAATCTCACATGCTGACCGGCGTCACGGTCATGAGGAGAACCATGCGTCGTTTGAATGGCTTGATCGTTCTTTCGGGAGTGCCCGCTCTGTTGCTGGCAGCGTTCCTCGGCGCTCAGGAGCCGACGCCGCAAGGGCCTCCGGCCCCAAAGCCCGCTGACGGGACCGCCGGCCAGCAAACCCAAACGCCGGTCCAAGCTCCCCGGCAGACAGGCTTTGCGGCGATGGTCGCTCGCGCCTTCACGCCGGGCGCACCCCCTGACCCGGCGGCCGTCGAGCGCGGCCAGAAACTATTCGCCCCCACGTGCGGCTTTTGTCACGCACCTGACGGCACGGGCAA
>JASHPE010000429.1 GCA_030038235.1 Terriglobia bacterium | reverse complement strand
AAGTCATCGCGAGCTGCCCTCCGCAGCCGGCACCAACCGCTCAAGCAAGGGATAACGCTTGCGCGACGTCTCCAGGGCGATTTTCCCGGCGCTCGTTAACTGATAGTACTTCCGCGGTGGCCGTTGCTCCCGATCGGCGATGGCCTGCCGCTCCCAACGAGAACGAATCAGTTGATCCTCCTCCATGCGTCTCATGGCGGGATATACGGTGCCGCTGGGGAGACCGGTCATCTCCATAATCGAGAAACCATAGACGGATCCGGCTTCAATCGCGTGCAGGATCAGGGCGGTGATGTGCGTCAACCTCGGCCCCCGGGGCATGACTCATCATACCCTATGTAGAAATCTGCTTGACACATTTTCTGCTCCCCTATCAAGATGTCTACATAGGGTTCGCGAGGGACGAATCCTGGGAGCGCGGGAAATGCGAAACGTCCCGCGTTCTAGCGATGCGATCAAACTACCGTTCAGGAGGAAGTGCGATGAAAGCAACTGTGCTCTATAGAATTGCCGGTATTCTGCTCCTTGTGGCCGCCGCCGGTAACGCATACGGTGTCTCCAGATTCCGGCAGCTTGCGGCGTCGATGAACATTGTGCAATTCTCAGTCGGCCACTCCGGCTTTACCTACGCCCAGTTCGTTGTTGCCCTCGAACTGTTCTGTTCCTTGGGTATTCTGTTCGCGGCATATCTGGCGTGGCATTTGGGTGCCCTGGCGCAGACAACTCCTCGAGCCATTGGCGCCCTGGGATGGGTCCTTTTCGCGTACCAACTCGTTGCGGTCTTTATAAGCTGGATCTTCTTTTCTGGTTTTGTGCTGCTTCTTTCGGCGGGCATTGCGGTCTGCACAGGCTGGGCGACGTGGTTGACGACCGCCGCACCGCGAGCCTTGGCGACAGCGGAGTGAACTGGCGCGCGGCAAGCGAAAAATCACCGAGAGACGATGGCTGTCGTGCATGCCCGGCAGCGTCGTTATCGGTTCGCCCTCAACGACAAGGATCGGCGGGGATCGGGAACCCGCAGGGATGCCCGTCTCTTTGAGCAATTTAGAGGGGATCCTGCGACGAACATTGGCAAATACCGCCTTCACGGAGGTGATCGTGACTGACGTCCGTCTACTGCCCGAACGCGAGCCTCGCAGCGCAACTCCAGATTTGGCTCTTCGAGCAGGCATAGCGATCCTTTAGTGGGTCAATTTGAAATTGACCCACTACCTTTTTTGAGCTTGACTTTTCCACAGAACTATGATAGGTGTGGGGTTCTCATGACAACCGGATTGAGCCTCGCTCATTCCTACGGCTCTACGCCCCTTCCGAGACCCACTTCTCCCGAGCGAACCCGAGCGAACCCGAAGCATGTAAAACTAACTGCTTCAGATCTTTACGCCCGAAACGAGGATCAGCGAACCCGACTAGGTTATCTCCCGTGTTTTCAGTATGTTAAGCCTGGAAAAGGGCCGTTTTTTGACAAAATGACTGTCTTGGGACTGTGTCCAATTGCAGATTCAAGAATTCGATCAGCCAGTTTTCGGTTCTCAGTCGTCAGTTGCGCGAGTTTGGGCTGGGAGCGGGGGCGTCCTGCCCGCGCTTCAGGGACTCCCGCTGAGCGCGAAACCGGGCGCAAATCCGGCTGAAACACGAACGAACCCGGAATCTTTCACAAAACACGGCGCTTATGAAAATATCGCTCCGAATGCGGATTGTTGCGCGGGGGTGCCACCCGCTTTCGAGTCGTGCGACCAACGGCCGGTCGACTCGCCGGACGCCACAACCAAGAGCGGACGGCATCCCCCGCACCCGAAGCTGCAGCGGCCCTCGAACCTTGCGGCAATTCTCAAAGGTCGTATACTATTATCAAATAGAGAAAATCGGAAGCACCAAGCGTCCGTGGCTTTGCCCTCGCTGCGGCGCTCTCGGGTCGTAGGCAAACTCATGCGCGTGCTCATTGTCGAGGATGACGCTCCCCTCCGGCAGTATCTGCAAAAAAGTTTTGAGGCGCTGCATTGCGAGACGGAAGTCGCCGCGGACGGCGAGCAGGCATTTGAGATGGCCGGCCAGGATAGCTATGACCTTATCATCCTGGATCTTAACCTTCCCAAGCGCGACGGGCTCGATGTTCTAAGGGAAATCCGGGTTCGGAACTCCGCTGTGCCCGTTCTGGCCCTAACCTCGCGCCGCGAGATTCAGGATCGCGTGCGGACCCTGGATCTTGGCGCGGACGATTATCTGCCGAAGCCCTTTGCATTCTCCGAGCTATCGGCGCGAGTCCGAGCCTTGGCCCGGCGTTCGAGACAAGGAGCCAAGCAGGTGCTGCAGGTGGCTGACTTGGAAGTGAATCGAATCGAGCGTCGCGCAACGCGGGGCGGGAAGCCGATCGACCTTACACCCAAGGAGATGGCCCTGCTCGAGTACCTGATGGAACATGAGGGCACCTGCGTAACCCGCACAATGATCATCGAGAATGTCTGGAAGATGCACTCGGAAACCGTCACGAACGTCGTGGACGTCTACGTTAATTATCTGCGCAAGAAGGTCGACGATGGTTTCGAACTCAAGCTGATTCATACGATCCGGGGCGCAGGTTATCAGCTCGACGCTGCAACCGATAACAGTGTACGGTGATGGCCACCAATGGGTTAAGCCGCGCGGAAGCGGGCGCTTTTTCCTTCGAGCATCGTACTCAACGTGCCGAAGAGTCCCGGAACTGGTGTTTGAAGCTACTCTCGTCGTTGGTTCATGAAATGAGCCAACCCTTGACGGTACTGGCCGGCGAAATTCAACTGGCATTGCTCGACCACCATCCCGAGACGGAGTATCGCGAACTGTTGCACCGCTGCGCGGCCCAGACTGCCCGTTTGAGCGAACTGTTCGTGCTGTCGCGGGAATTCTGCGAGGCGGAGAAGCCGCCCGAGCTTACCGAGGGAACGAGTGTCAAGGAGGCTCTGCGCGAGTCCGTCGAGTTGCTCCAACCCGTGGCCGAATCCAAAGGAGTGAGGTTCAGCTTGGAAGCCCCGGCCGATCGCCAGGTTACCTTCGCCGCGGAACGCTTGAGGAAGCTTCTGCTTCAGCCGCTCAAGTCCGCGGTTGACCGCAGCCCGCGAGGTAGCCAGGTATGCGTCGTTCTCTTATTAACGCCAGATGACGCGATCTGCCGCGTCACCGACGTGGGTTCAATGCCGGGCGCTGAGGAAGTGGCGCGATTGCTCGATCCGTTGACCAAGGGGGCAGGCCGGCTTCCCCTATTGGATTCACGGCTGGAATGGTGCCTCGCCAAGCGAATCGCCGAGGCGTGCGGCGGGAGCTTCAAAGTCGAGGGCAACGCGGAGCATTGCAGCGTAAGCATCGCCTTGCCGCTCTGCACACCCGATAGCCGGCAGGATCGCTGAAAATGGAAGCGGAATACAGCGCCGGGAGCGCGGGCCTGAATCCGGGCATGCTCGTCACAAGTTCCAACGCTGATTTTCGTCGCCACGTCCTGGAAGGTCTTCGCGCCTCTCATTGGCCGGCGCGCGAGGCGTTGGGCGGCGCCGACGCCTTAAGCAAGTTGGAGACCGGCGATTGCCGGATCCTGCTGCTGGACCAATGGCTGCCGGATCTTGACGTCACGGAACTCGTCGGGAGGGTGCGCGACCTATACCCCGGCATAGCCATCTACGTGGTGGATTCCGCTGGCGGCGTCCCCATCATCAGCCAGGAGCCTGAGGGGCAATCGTATCGGGACGCGGTTCACAGACTCCTGGCAGGGGTGCGAAGGTTGGCCTCGCCTTCTCCTCCGCCCGCCTCGCAGGCCTCGGTCGCCCAAATCGAGAAGCCAGACGAAGAGTCTTCTGAACCGCTGCCGGATATGGTTGGAGTAAGCCAGGGGATGCAGGACGTCTACCGGCTGGTTCGCCTCGTGGCGCACCGCAACACAACGGTCTTGGTCACCGGCGACACTGGAACCGGGAAAGAGCTGGTAGCTCGGGCCATTCATCTGGTAGGGCCCCGCGCACGCCAGCCGTTCATTACCGTGAACTGCGCTGCGATTCCTGAGCCCTTGCTGGAGTCCGAGCTCTTTGGTTACACACGAGGCGCCTTTACCGGTGCCTTCCAATCGCGGGTGGGCCGCGTCCAATCCGCCCACGGCGGGACGCTTTTCCTCGACGAAGTCGGCGAGCTGCCCCTGAGCATGCAAGCCAAGCTGTTGCGCTTTCTGCAGGAAGGGGAGGTGCAGCGACTGGGCAGTTCTGACGTAGTCCGGGTGGACGTCAGAGTGATCGCAGCGACCAATGCGAATCTCGATGATCGCGTGCAACAGAAAGCCTTCCGCGAGGACCTTTACTACCGCCTCTCCGTTTTCCCGATTGACCTTCAGCCGCTGAGGCAGCGACCGGAAGACATCATGCCGCTCGCCCGGCGCTTTCTGCGGCAATTCTGTGCGGAGGCCGGGCAGGCCGAAAAGGCGATCTCAGAAGAGGCCCGGCACACCCTCGAGCAGCACGCCTGGCCGGGCAACGTAAGGGAACTGCGCCACGTCATCGAGCGTGCATTCATTCTATCGGAGGGTAGTCCCACTATCCTCCAGGAACACATCAGGTTACGGCTTAGCCGCCGCCCTCAATAAGAAAACTCTTATTCTCGCAGACGGTTCGTTGGCACGGAGTATGCAGGGCCTCTTCGCGTCAGCTATGCAATCTTTGCTCACTACCCGGCAAGAAAGTCCCGAGGCCACAGCGAATCCCGTGATGCTGGCTCAGGCCTTCGAAGTCTTCTCCTCGGCGGCGGACTCCCTGCAACATTCCTACGACGTTCTAAAGGGGGAAGTCGGGCGGCTCCGCCGGGAATTGGAGCTTCGGAACCGCGATCTGGCGGACAGCATTGCCGAGAATGAACGAATGCGGGCGCGGCTTGTTCATATTCTGGAGAACCTGCCCTGCGGCGTTGCCGTGGTACGCCCGCCACTCGAACTCCGGTATGCGAACGACGTGGCCCGCCGCCTGTTGGCTTCTGCCGCCGCATCCGACAACGGCGCTGAACCGATCCCGGCTCCACTCGCACAACTCCTGGCTCGGATCGACTCCACGGCCACCGGGGGCGAACGCGTTTGGCTAATCGAGGGAACGGCTGACTCCACAGCCATCAGTATCACTTGCGCGCCCATACCCGGCAGCAAGGAGCGCGTGGTCATTCTGCGCGACATCACTGCGCAGCGGCGAGCCCAGGAACAGGTCGAGTTTTCAAAGCGAATGAAGGCCCTCGCTGAAGTCACCGCGCTTCTGGCCCATGAGATTCGGAACCCTCTCGGCAGTCTCGAACTGTTTGCCGGCCTTGTTAGAGATGCCACTCAGCATGAGCCTCAGGTCTCGGAGTGGGTGGTGCACCTCCAGGCCGGTTTGCGCGCGCTTTCCGCCACCGTAAACAACGTGCTCAATTTCTACACAGACGCGCCCCCGACAACGGTGCCGCTCGATCTCGTCACGCTGCTTAACGGCACCGTGGAGTTCCTTCAGCCGCTTGCCTTGCAGAGAGGGATGGCAATCCAGTGGATGACGACGGAGAGTGAAGCGGTCATTAGCGCAGACGAGCATCGCCTGCAGCAGGTTTTCTTCAATATCGCGATTAACGCCTTCCGCGCCATGTCCGCGGGCGGAATTCTGACGATTGGCCTTGCAAGGGAATCCCGCGACGGCACACCTTGGATCCGGGTTGCTTTTGAAGATCAGGGCGTGGGTATTCCGTCTGAGCATCTCGCCAGAATCTTTGAGGCTGGATTCACCACGCGACAATCCAGCCCGGGGCTGGGGCTGGCTGTCTGCCGACGCGTAATGGATCAGCACGGCGGAATGCTCGAAGTGGAGAGCATCGTCGGACAGGGCACCACCTTTAGACTGAGTTTTCCGGTACTCGGAGCCGAGAATGAAAGACGTTCTGGTTGTTGATGACGAGTTGGGTATGCGGTTGGCAATGGAAGCAAGCTTTCGCCGCGACGGTTGGAGGGTGCGAAGTGCCAGTGGCAAGAACGAAGCCCTGGCGGTGTTCCGCTCGGCGCCCTGTCCGCTGGTCGTCACAGATATGCGAATGGGTGACGGAACCGGCTTGGAAGTGATCCGCGGCGTCAGGGCTCTGCGCCCTGAAACGGCGATCATCGTTCTTACCGCCTTCGGCAGCGTTTCGGACGCGGTCACGGCCATGAAGTGCGGCGCCGTCGATTACCTGATTAAGCCGGTAGCGTTCGACCAATTGATCGCAGCCGCCGGGCGCGCGGCAGGCACCTCCCAGGCCCTCGCGCCGTCGAAGACACTAGCCCCCGACGCGCCGGTCGTCGGCAGCGGTTCCTTAAGAGCGGTTTTTGAGCGCGCCCGGCAGGTCGCGGGATCAGATGCAGACATCCTCATTGAAGCTGAGAGCGGCACCGGCAAGGAAGTTCTGGCTCGCTTCATTCACGCATGCGGCCCGCGCGCGAGCGCGCCCTTCGTGGCGGTTAACTGTGCGGCTTTTCCCGAGCACCTGTTGGAAAGCGAGCTGTTCGGTCACGTTCGCGGCGCCTTCACCGGCGCGACAGGGACCCGCCCGGGCAAGTTTGAGCTCGCCCACACGGGCACGCTTCTGCTCGATGAGATCGGTGAGCTGCCTCTGAATCTCCAGCCCAAGCTGCTCCGCGTCTTGCAGGAACGAGAAGTGGACCGCCTGGGCGATAGCCAACCTGTGAAGGTCAACGTGCGGGTTGTCGCGACCACAAACCGGTCGCTTCGCGCATTGATCCAGGAGGGCACGTTCCGGCAGGACCTGTACTACCGGCTGAACGTGGTGCCCCTGGTGCTGCCGCCTTTGCGCGAGCACGCGGACGATATTCCTGACCTTGTAGCGCACTTTGCGGCCAAGCATTCCCGGCCCGGGACGGGGATCCGCTTCGCGGCGGACCTTTTGCAACGGATGAAAGAATACAGTTGGCCCGGAAACATCCGGGAGTTGGAGAACTTTGTGAGGCGCGGCATCGCTCTTTCGTCAGGACCGTTGGTGGGACTGGAGGTTCTTGAGGGAATCGATTTCCCCGAAACGGCCCGGGATGCGAATGCGCTCGAGGCCGGTCTGACACTGCGCGAGGTGGAGAAACAGCTCGTCGAACGGACCCTCGAGGCGACCGGAGGCAATCGCACGCGTGCGGCAGCGATGCTCGGCGTAAGCCTGCGGACGGTTCGCAACAAGATTCGCGAGTACGGGCTTCCGCCGCGCGGGCGGGAGGTTGGCTGTGAATTTGTTCGATAATGACATTACGGCGGGCATCGAGCGCTATCTCGATCTGGCTGCAAAACGCCAGGAGTTGATCGTAAGCAATATGGCGAACGTGGACACGCCTGGATATCACACGCGCGACCTTGATTTCGAGACCGAGCTCCGCCGGGCCAGCGACGAGACTAATCCGGCGTCCGAGCCCCAGGTTGTTGAGGTCGAAGGACTGATGCAAAGGCCGGACGGGAACAACGTCAACATGGACCGCGAGGGGCTTCTGTTGGCGAAGACGCAACTTCAGTTCAGCATCGGCGCCCAGATGCTGAAGCACGAGTATCAACAGCTCATGGAGGCCATCAAGGAGGGCAATCCGACATCATGAATCTATTCGCAATGCTCGATCTCAGTGGGTCTGCGCTAACCGCGGAGCGCGAACGCGCCGAAGTGGTGGCCAGTAATATGGCCAACGCGGAAACCACCCGCACGCCACAGGGCGGACCTTATAAGCGGCAGGAAGTGGTCTTCAGCTCCGCGCCGGTGGGCGGCGACTCCTTTGCCGATCAACTCAGTGCCGCCTGGGACTCGAACGTCCAAGGGGTCAAAATCATCCAAGTCGTCAATGATCAGACGCCGGCGGTGCGCCGCTACGACCCCTCGCATCCCGATGCCGACTCTCAAGGGTTTGTCGCCTTCCCCGCGATCAACCCCATCGAGGAAATGGTGGACCTGATGGGAGCCTCGAGGGCATACCAGCTGAACGTATCAGCCATTCAATCGACGAAGCAGATGATCAAGGAGTCTCTCGCCATTCTAAGCTGATCGGGCTTGGTGTGATTGACGAGGAACGGAGATGTGATGAGTCCAATTCAAGGATTACCCCCAATCGATTCAACTGCGATTGATCGACCGATCGCGAACGGGGAGCAGTCCCCCGACGGCCAGTCGAACTTCTGGGACACGCTCAAAGACAGTCTGGAGCATGTGCAGCAACTGCAGAACGACGCGGATCAAAGCGTCCTGAACCTGGTCACCGGCCAGGGAGAGGACATTCACGCCGCCATGAGCGCGGTCGAGAAGGCCGACCTTTCATTTCAGCTCGTGATGCAGGTACGCAATAAGATTGTGCAGGCCTATCAACAGGTCTCACAGATGCAGTTCTGAGGGATTCAGAAACAGGGTCTGATTTATGGCGCCAAGTGCTGCCCAATTCGGTCAACAGTTCACGGCCTTCCTGAAAGGCCTGAGCGCGCGCCAGCGCATCATCCTGGCGGGCAGTACGGTCCTGGTGGCTAGCCTGATCTACGGCTTTGTAATCCTCATGGGCAGAAGCGAATACCAGACGATCTACTCCGGACTCTCAACGGACGAAGGGGTCACTTTAGTCCAACACCTCGCCGTTCGCGGAATCTCGGCCCAACTCACCAGCGATGGCACCGGACTGAGCGTCCCGGCAGGATCAGCCGCCAAGGCCCGGCTCGATCTGGCCGCGGAGGGCCTGCCCCGGAGTGGTCATCTAGGGTTCGAGATCTTCGACAAACCGAATTGGGCCGGCAGTGACTTTGTGGAACAGGTGAACTACCAGCGCGCGCTCGAGGGTGAGCTCGAGAGAACCATCGAATCGAT
>JASHPE010000428.1 GCA_030038235.1 Terriglobia bacterium | reverse complement strand
CCTGGTACGGTCCGTGCCCGCTGACCACGTTGTCGGCGGAACTCGGGATGTAGTGCAGGCCCGGATGCAGATCGGCGATCGCTTTCCGGAGACCGTCTTCGAGCGGCTTGGGCGGGAATCCTTCATTGCGCCCGCAATAGAGCCCGATCGAGGCGTGATTGCGGATGCGCAGAATCAGGTCGCGCGCGTTGCGCAGGAACATCTCATCGTCGGCGGGATCGGGTCCGTCCCAGGGATTGGCAAGCCAGAAATCCTGCCACACCATGACGCCGTGCCGATCGCAAGCGTCGTAAAACGCGTCGCCGCCGATCTGCCCCACCCAGTTGCGAATCATGGTGAAGTTCATGTCGCGATGATAGCTCACGGCGACGTCGAATTCGCGCGCGCCGTAGCGGAGCATCGACTCGCCGAAGCCCCAGTTGCCGCCGCGGCCGATGAATCGACGGCCATTGATCCAGATCTTGAGCGCGCCGCCTTCTTCGCTGTACGTCATCTGGCGCACGCCGGCCGTGAAATTTCGCCGGTCCGAAGGCTGACCGCCGGTTTCAACCACCAGTTCGACGTCGTACAGGTAACGGTCGCCATACCCGACGGGCCACCAAAGCTGCGGACTCTGCAGTCGCAGCGCCGGCGTGCTCGAAGGGTCCAGCCTGACCTTCGTCCGCGCCCAGGCTTCCAGCGTCACGCGCCGCGAGAAATCCACGTCGCCGAATTTGCCGCGCAGCGTCGCCGTCACGGGCGTGGCCTCGTGATTCAGCAGATCGACTTCGATGCGGACGTCGGCGTGCGACGTGTCCGGCAGCGGCAGAGTGGTCGTGACGAACGGATCTTCGATCGTCACCGGGCCAGTGAACGTGAGATAGACGGCGTCCCAGATGCCGGTGTTGCGCCCGCGAATGGTCGGAATCCAGTCCCAGCCGATCGAGGCGTGATAGGTGGGATTGTCGAGGCCCAGTGCGCCCCCGTTCTTGCCGGTGGACTCGAAGGTCTTCTGCTTGACGCTGCCCGGCGTAGCGTTCTTCTCCACGCGCACCGCGAGCGCGTTCCTGCCGCCGGCGGCTAGCTTGGCGGTCACGTCAAAGCGGCCGCGCATGAATCCGCCTTCGGTGCGGCCCAGCTTCTCGCCGTTCAAAAACACATCGGCTTTCCAATTGATGCCGTCGAGATTCAGCCACGCGCGTCGCCCCGTGTTGAGCGACGGCGCGTCGAATTCCGTGCGATACCAGAAGTCGGCGTAGAAGAAGGAATCGGAAATGAATAACTGGTTCTGGCCGTAATTCGGATCGGGAATCGCACCCACGTTCAGGTACGACGTGAGCACCGTGCCCGGCACGGTCGCGATTACCCAATCGTCATCCTTGAACCCGGCTTTCGACAGAGATTCTCCCTCGGCAGAGATCAGCGAATCCCGCTGCAAGCGCCAAGCGCCGCCGGCAAGATCGATGCGACCATCACTGCGGGTGGGCGGCACAGGCTTCGGCTGTGCCACGAATCCGCCGTGGCCGTAGACTTCGATCTCGCTGAGGATATAGCCGTGAGCCGACGTGGGACGCGTCATCAGCACGCGGACGTAGCGGCCGCGAACAGGCTGGCCGAGCTTGATGTCGTCCGTCGTACCGGTTGCAGCGGGCAGCGCCTGAATGGTCCGCCACGCTTCAGCGTCATCGGAGGCCTGAAGCGAGCCTTCCGCCGCACGCGCGATCCAATAGAGCGCCACCCGATCGAACTCGCAGGATTCGCCGAGGTCGACGTACACCCATTCCTCATCGAGGCCGGCGCTCATCCAGGCACTGGTGAAGCTGTAAGGTCCGCCGACTTCGACGCGCTGGTCTTGATGAAAGAATGCGATCTGGCCAATCTGCCAGCGAATGCCAAAGGCAAAGCCGGAAACGTTGCCGGCTTCACATGCGATGCGGTAGAAGCGGCTTCGCGAGGCTGGGCTCAGCGGAATCGATGGCTGAAACAACTGCCCCGGCATTGCGAAGCCCGCCGGATATCCCGCGATCGAGGCAGGTTGGGGAGCGGTGACGCTGCCGAGCGTCTTCCACTCGCGCGTATCGTCGGACGCGAGAACGTTCAGGGTCACGTGCTCCGCGTGAACTTCCTGCGGTTTGATGAACAGCACCTCGACGCGATCGATTTCGGGAACAGAGTCGCCGCCGCCCAGCTCGATCTGCAGATAGGGCTGTGGCCCTTGCAGTTCAGTGACGCTGGTCGGATTGTGGTCTAGGACGAATTCGCGCTCGTGCTTGGGGAGCGCACCGCGATAGCTCACGGACGCGGCAACCCAACGTGGAAGCTGTGTGTCTTTGATTCCATCGGTCACAAGCTGCGCTGTCAGGTTGTAGTCGTAGCTGCTGGAATGGTACGCCGGCCGATGCAATGCGAGGTTGCGATAAGTTGTCGCGTCCCACGCCAACGTGGGGCTGAAGTCCTCGCGTGGATTGCCCGGATAGACGCCGATGCCGCGCGTGTACGACTGCGGGCCTGCCGCGCCGGTGGACTCAGATATGTTGTTGGTTTCCGGTAGTAAATCTGCGGCCACTACAGGTTCGCCCATGGCAACCGGGAGGTGGTGCAGTTCCCCCAAGGCAACGCCGGCGAGGCTGTTTCTGAGAAACGTGCGTCTCGACGTTGCCATGCCATGTCTCCTGACCGCGACGGCTTTCGTTTATTGCGCGACCACCTGCAGCGGCACGCTGCTTGTCTGATCGGAGCTCGGACCGACCATGATATCGAAACTGCCGGGCTCAACGACCTCGTGCATGTCGCGGTTCAGCATCTGCAGATCCTTCGGGGTCAGCTTGAATTCCAATGTCTTCTTCTCGCCCGGTTTCAGACCCACGCGCTCGAACCCCCGCAGTTGCATGACCGGCTGAGTTACGGAAGCGACGCGCTGATGGATGTAAAGCTCGGCCACCTCGTCGCCTTCGCGGCTGCCAGTGTTGCTGACGTCCACGCTGACCGTCGTCTCGCCCGCAGTGCCGATCGACGCGGGACTCACGCGCAGGTTGTCGAACTTGAATGTCGTATAGCTAAGTCCCCAGCCGAACGGAAACAGCGGCTTGCGGCCGTTGAACAGATAGCTGCGATTCATCGATGGCTTGTGATCGTAGTAATCCGGCAGCTCGCCGACATTCCGCGGGAAGCTGATCGGCAATTTGCCGCCCGGATTCACGTCGCCGAACAGCACGTCCGCCGCAGCCGTGCCGCCTTCCTGACCGAGATACCAGCCTTCCAGAATCGCCGGCGCGTGCTCCGCCGCGTAATTGATCGAGAGCGGCCGGCCGTTGATGAGGAACACCACCGTCGGCGTGCCTGTTTCCACAATGGCTCTGATGAGCTGGTCCTGCGCGCCGATCAGGTCGAGCGAGTCGCGATCGCCCAGATGATTCTCGGCCCACGCCTCGCGATTCGTGCTCTCATTCTCGCCCACCACCACGATGGCCACATCCGCGTGGCGTGCAACCTCGACCGCGGCCTGAATACGCTTCACCTGCGACGCAGGATCGGGCAGTTTGACCTCGTTCTGGTACCAGGCCGACCATCCCTGCTTGCCTTCGGTGATCTTGCAGCCTTCGGAATAGACCACTTTCGCGGAATTCCCCACACGATCGCGGATGCCCTCCAGAATACTCACCTGATGCGCGGGCTCGCGGCTGTAGCCGCCCAGATGAACGTCGGCCGCGTTAGGACCAATCACGGCGACGGTTTTGAGCCTGGTGAGATCGAGCGGCAGAAGATTGTGGTCGTTCTTCATGAGCACGATCGCTTCTTGCGCGGCCTTGAGGCCGATCTGCCGATGTTCGGGACTGTTGGTGACGCGCTCGGCGTAGGCGGGATCGACATAAGCATCCTCGAAAAGGCCCAGCCGGAACTTGTCATAAAGAATTCGGGAAACCGCGCGGTCGATCTGCCACTCGGGCACGCGTCCGCCTTTCACCTGATCGAGCAGCGTGCGATAAACCGATCCGTCGCTCAGGTCATAGTCCACGCCGGCGGCGAGCGCCTGGCGTGCGGCGTCGGCGTTGTCGGCGGCGATGTGATGCGTCTGCACGAGCATCTGCAATCCGCCGCCGTCGGAGGTCACGTAGCCGCGGAATCCCCATTCCTGCCGCAGGACTTTATCGAGCAGCCAGGAATTGACGTGCGAGGGAATGCCGTCGATCTCGTTGTACGATGCCATCACGCTGCCGGCGTGCGCCTCCTCGACGGCGGCCTGAAACGGTATCAGAAAGGACTCGCGGAGGACGCGCTCAGAGAAGTTGGCGGGCGCGGTGTTCGTGCCTCCCTCCGGCTCTCCGTGCGCCGCAAAATGCTTGGCGGTCGCCATCACGTGATGTCGATCGATGATGTAGTTCGGGCCCTGCAGGCCCTCGATCGCGGCCACGCCCATGTGGGCCACGAGGTAAGGATCTTCGCCATAAGTCTCCTCCGTGCGGCCCCAACGCGGATCGCGCGCGAGGTCGAGCACCGGGGTGAAGGCCTGATTCACGCCCGCCGAACCCATCTCGTCGCCCGCCGCCGTGAACACTTGCCGGACGAGATCGGGATCCCAGGTACTCGCCAGCCCCAACACCTGCGGGAAACTGGTTGCGCCGTTCGACATGAATCCGTGCAGCGCTTCGCCGAAGGAGAGCGTAGGAATGCCGAGACGCGTCTTCTCGATCAGATAACGCTGCACCGCGTTGCGCAGCACGGCCGCGTCATGAACGCTCACCTTCGAGTCATTGCTGAACATCTCGCGAAATACTGCGCGGGCGCTCTCGGTGGTGAACTGGCCGGTGCTATCGAGAATCTCGCCGCCGCGCTGCGGGACCAGTTGCGCGCACTTCTCCTCCAGCGTCATGCGCCCGAGCAGATCCGACACGCGTTGGACGATCGGCAGCTGGGGATTCTTGTAATCCGGCCGTGCATCCTGCGCCGGCATCGACGTGCTCAGGATCAGCAGCGCGATCCCAAGGCTGAACGCAACCCCTCGGACCATCTTGCGGAATCGGATCGAATCCTTCAACTTCGTCATTGCTCCCCTCCAAAGTTATACGGAAGGTTATAACCCAGTTTCGTCCATAATCGACAGTCGAAAATTGCTATTGTTTCGAGGCGGTGTGGCGTATCCACTCCAGGGGGAACGCTGACCACCCTTTACACGTTTTGTCCAGCAGGTGGTGAGTGCGCCGACGGAGTGAACCCCAAAGCCCCACTGGTGCTGGGCGCGGACGGGAACTTCTACGGGACCACCGTCACCGGCGGAACGTACTTCGAGGGTAACGTTTTCCAGGTCACCCCCAGCGGCGGATTCACTTCGCTGTATAGCTTCTGCGCCGAAAAAGCCTGCCCCGACGGATCCAATCCGGAAGTTGGGCTTACGCTGGGCAGCGACGGTAATTTTTACGGAACGACTGAGTTCAACGGCTATGGAGCGGGTTCCGGCACAATCTTCCGAATCACGTCCGGCGGCACGCTCACTACCTTGCACAGCTTCCACAACCCTGGAGGGTCCGAACTCCTGCAGGGTGCCAACGGGATCTTCTATGGGACAGACGGCGGGGGCGTCTACGGCTTTGGGACTATCTTCAGCCTGAATTCCGGGCTGCCGGCCAACGTACAAACCGTGCCGACGACCAGCCAGGCAGGGTCGACGGTTCTGATTCTGGGGACGAACCTTACGGGCGCCAGCAGCGTTACATTCAACGGCGCCACGATTGGCCCGCTTCAAGTGATTACGCCTGGCGGGATGCTCCGCACCAATGCAGCCTTTGGGATTCTGCCGTAGTCTGCTTCTTAAGAAACCTGGCGCGGGTCTGGAGAAGGCCGTGCGCCAGTTAACCATTCCCAGGCGCTCCTTACCGAGCCGGCAATCCGGCGTTCAGGCTGAATATCGTGCCGTCACCGAAATAGTTCTTCGGGGCGTCGCCGTACTGGTAGGTCGAGCCCCAAAATGTCCCGTCTGCGGCTTGAAACAGCTCGGCGGGATAAGCGCCGACCGTGGCCGTCGCGGAGAAGGGCGCGAGCGTTTGAATCAGGCTGCCATCGGTAGGCGAAATTGTGTCGATGTCGCCGTAGCCCTCGCCGTTGCTGCCGTTATAGTTGTCCAGCCAGAAATTGCCGTCGCTGGCGAGAATCATGCTCTGAGGGTCGCCAGCTCCATCCAGAGTCGTGTAGAAGGGAAAGAGCTGCAGATTCGTGCCATCCGGTTCAACTTCGAAAATTCCCGCACCGGACATTCCGTAAATCACATACACGCCATAAAAGTTCCCACTCGGACCGAGGGTCAACAGACTACCGGAGGACGGCAGGCCATTGACCAATGGGAAATTCATGGGAAACGCCTGCAAGTCTCCGGTGGCTTCGGTGTAGTGGAACAACGTCTCGCCGAGTGTGCTGCTGAACGCGAGACCATAGAAGGTGCCATCGGCGGCCGCAACGAGACCAGAGGGATTTTCGCCGGCTGTGGAGACGTCGAAGTCGTAAACAACCTCGTACGCTCGCGTCGAGGGCGTGACCTTGAAGAGAGCACCGGCGTTATTCGCGCCGCCGTAGTAAGTGGTGCCGTATACGTTGCCGTCCGTTCCCACCACCAAGGCGCCGCCATAGGCGCCATCCGCACAGTTCGTCTCCGAGCAATACTTGTGGACGATCTGAAAATTCGACCCGTCCCTGTTCACCCGATACAGAGTTCCATAGCCGCAGTAGCCATCGCAGCCATCGATCCCGCCGTAGAGGGTCTCACCGTAGATTTTTCCGTCGGGGCCCTCGGTCAGCAGACCCGGAAGGTTGCCGTTCGGATAGTTGTTGTTTGCGCCCGGCAGGAACGTGTGCAGCACCTTCAGCGTTCCGGTTGGCGTGAGGGAGAATACCGATCCGCCGTTGGGCGCTGACGTTCCTTCCCTGGAGACCTGCGCGGCGCCATAAAAGTTGCCGTCGGACCCCTGGATGAGCGAATCGGGCCTCCCACCCCGGGGGCAGGGGCCGGACCTGTTCAGTTTGCTGCCGTCGCAGGTGAAGGTGTATAGAGCGGTGAATTGGTCGCTGGCTGCGCATGCGGAACCGGCCAGTACGACGAAGAGAACAGCGAGTGAGCATCCCGTGATCATGCGGGTTTTCATGCGAGTAGGCTCCTCCTGGGCCGCGCAATGTTTGCTAAATGCGGCTACCTTGCATTTCTATTACACGCGCACGATCCGGTTGTCATCAAAATGTAAAAGTTTGGAGGAAATGCGGTCACATTCGCAGGAAGCGAGCCCGAGGCGAAGCATCCGGGAATCAGGGCAGCAACCTGCGATTCGGTCTGGGGGCGCGGGCGTCCCGTCCGCTTTTGGTGTACGCCGGGAAGAAAGCGAAGGCTCCGGTCGTTTCCCTGGACCAGCGCGGCGGCGATGTGCGGTCGTTCCACGTACCGGACGTGACGGCAGAGAATCTGAGGCCGATTCTCGCCGAGCACATCAGGTGGTTCGAGGATGACTGTTTCGTACGACGACGCGGACGTTCTGTACATCGCTTTCCGCAAGCCATCTGCGGAGGATGAGGCAGTGTACGTCGAGAAGCCCAGCGGGGATATTCTGCGTGTTGACCCGGATTCCGGGCAAATCTTGGGGGTCACGATTCAGCTATTCCAATATCGACTAAAATCGGGCGAGCGCATTTATATACCGGAGATCGGCACCATTCCATTCAACGCCATTATGGGAGCCTTGTTGGAAAAGAGGACACCGCATGTCACGCAGAAAGGCAGAAGATAACAATCCCCGCAACCCCCGCAACGAGAAGCCAATCTCCCTGTACCCCATGAAGTTTGAAGACGCACTCCGCCGTGCGATGAACCCGCCGCGCCCGCCACGGCAGGCACCACAGCCAAAGCGCAAGCCTGAGAAGCACTGATGTCACGGTAGGGGCTTTGCCGCCGGACTGATCCTATCGACTTGCTTTCCCTCAACGAAACCGAATATCAGGACGAAGAAGCGTTCGCGGTCGGCTATTTCGTGCGCCTTGATTCTGGCGGCTTGAAGGGTGGGAGAAAACTGCCGGAACATCGGCCCTACAGCATCTTCAACGAACAACCCGAATTGGTCATTAGGCACATAGAGTCTCCTCCTCGGAAAGTGGCCTAAGTATGCGCCCTTTCAGTGACGCGCGTACGAATATATTTTGCCGGAATTAAAGGGCTTAGCTGGCTTGGTCTGTCAAGTGAATACTTCCGTTGCCAACCCCTATGATTGTGATAGAGTAAGAAACGCCCCAATGGGGGGGCATATATATCCGCTTGCGCCCGGCTGGCGTGACTGGCCGCGCGCCTGGAGGCTAATATGTCCCTTCGTAGGAGTCCCACCCGCACTGTCAAGAGTCGCGCCGCCAAGCGCGCCCATCCGCCGGACACCGCGGAACCCGGTCCTGCCCAATATCTCTTGACCGGACAGATCAGGCGCGACTACAAGCGGCTGCGGGGCTTTTCCGAAGCCCTCACCCTCGACCTGGAGCCCGGCGCCGCCATCCATCTCTATCACGAGCTGATCGCCCCCTATGAGCAGGTGCCGCCCCTTAGGTTCACGGTGACATTGCTCAACACTGCGGGTCTAGCCGACCTGAGTCAACCTACACCGAGGAGAAGGCACCGGAAAAAGCCCCGGGGCGCGCCCCGCCAAACCTGGAATGTCGCGACCGGTCAGAGGCATAGCGCGATTTTTGAGAAAACCTCGTTAAGGGGCGCCCCGCGTGTTCACAAGAGTTGATTTCCGGGCATCTTGTATGCCGCTGATTACGGGC
>JASHPE010000427.1 GCA_030038235.1 Terriglobia bacterium | reverse complement strand
GGGAAATACTACCAGTGTTGACTCGATCCAAGTACTCAACTTGAAGTCCGGCAAGATCTCAGGCCTGCCTGATTCTGCCGGACTCTATTGGCCGCGCTGGTCACCCAACGGCAAATTGATCGCCTCTCTGAGTATCGACACTCACCGGCTTGTGCTGTTCGACCTCAACGCTCAGAAGTGGACTGAAATTGCGAGCGGCGAGACTTTGCACAACCCGCTTTGGTCTCGGGACGGAAAAACGATTTACTTTCAGGACCTCGGCGCTACCGGCCAGCCCATTTATCGGGTTGGGATCGTCAACCACAAGATCGAACGCGTGGCAGGATCCGAGGTCCTTCGGCGACCGGACATCATTTATAGTGCGTTTACGGGTCTCACACCTGACGACTCACCTGTAGCTCTGCTCATTCACGGTCTCTACGATATTTACTCCCTCGACCTCTCGCTGCCGTGATTGCTGGCGCAATCTCCTCAAGGAACAGCGGCTCACCCGTTCAACAAGCGACCGCAGCGTACCTGTAGTTGCGTCGATCTAGCCAAGCGCATCGAGGCGTTCCAAGACGATGTCCAAGCAGGCTAGGGAAAGGCCGGGCGTACGACCGTCCTGGTTCACTCTGGACTGCCGGCACTCGAGTCCCGAGGCTCGACAAGCCGGCACAACCCACGGCTTGTGGCAACCCAATAGAGTCCATTCCGGGTTTGCAGGAAGTCATAGACCCAATTACCTGGCAACCCGTCTGCGGTCTTGTAGTTCGTGAACTCATGTCCGTCGTAGCAGGAAAGACCCTCCGCCGTACAAAGCCAGAAGAAGCCGCGCGAGTCCTGAACGACGCAACCCACGCTGTCAAGCGCCAAGCGCTTGGCCCCGGCGGAGGCTGAGGCTATCAGCACGACGAGTAACAGATTCCGGCCCCGAAACATCGCTGGACCCTCCTGCCACTTCTTACACCAATTGTGAAGGGACCGCAATGAATCAGCGAGATGCTTTGAGTAGTTCATGCCGCTTTAAGACGGCTGAAAAGTCCGTGAGGACAGGGCCTGAAGAGTTGGCATGTCGGAGCATGGGCCCGATCCACGGCCAGTGTTTACTAATCTGGGGTCGAGTCTCGGGAGGCCATTGGAGCCCCCGGCTGAGATTACTCGCCGCTCCGCAGCTCTTCCCACCTATCCTGAGCTGAACCAAGGAGAAACGTTGACACACGCTCAGCCCGTCGTCCACGTCTTTCGCAAGGACTGCCAGCAAATGAGCGCACATCCGAGTGACAGAAACGCCTCGTGGATATCCGCTCGCTTTTCATACCGCACGCGCAAGCGGCGAAACTGATTGAGCCAGGCAAAGGTGCGCTCCACGACCCACCGCCACCGGCCCAGGCCACTCCCATGCTCGGTGCGGCGCATGGCGAGCCACGGCACGATACGCCGCGCCTGCAGCCCGCGCCGAATGGCGGCCGCGTCGTAGCCGCGATCCCCGAGCACACAGTCCGGCCGCCGCCGCGGTCGCCCGCGTGCGCTGTGAAGCGGGGGAATCGCATCCACCAACGCCAGGGCTTCCCGCGAGTCGTTCCGGTTCGCGCCGGTCAGGCGAACTGCGAGCGGCACGCCCCGTCCATCGCAGATCAGGTGACGTTTACTCCCGCACTTGGCCCTATCTGTGGGATTCGGCCCGGTCCGGTCACCCCCGTGGACCGCGCGGATGGAACAACTGTCCACGACTGCCCGCGACCAATCAATCTGGTCGGAGCGAGCGAGCCAATCGAGGAGCGCAAAGTGGATCAGATCCCAGACGCCCGCCAGTTGCCAATCGCGCAGGCGCCGCCAGCACGTCATCCCAGATCCGCACCCGAGTTCCTGGGGGAGCATCTGCCAGGGAATGCCGCTGCGCAGGACGAAGACAATACCGGTGAGGCAGGCGCGATCACAGACACGCGGCCGCCCACCTTGTGGTCGTCGGGGTAGAATCGGCAAGAGCGGCTCGACAAGATCCCACAACGGATCTGGAAGCAGCGTGGCGGCCATAAGCGTTTACGCTACCTCCTCAAGAGGATCAGGTTTGTGAAGTTTTGTTACAGGCTCTTAGGCTTTTGGGGGCACGGGATGCTAACGTTGGCGATTCGGCCCGACACTTTGCTTTGGAGCCGAGGCACTGGTTGACCCTCTCTTCCGCCTATGCATTCAACTGAGATACCGCGAGTCTTCCAGGGACTATTGGCGTTGACGTGTGACGCTATGTCGTCACGTGGCGATATAAGATCATCGTCACCGCGTCCGCCGACGGGACCGCTGGGCGCACACTTGACAGGCTAAAGCCAATCAGGCGAGTAAATTTAAGTTAATAGCCGACTTTGGCATGAGTGCTGCTTGGCTATCACTTGACCGAAGTCACCAATCGGAGAACGAGACGTTCCAGGCGCTCATTTCCTTGCTCCGTTGGACGAATTCCTGCCGCTGTTGTCTAGACTAGCAGGCAGGACAATAAGGACGGAGCCATGGAGAACGGTAGGACAGAGCAGACAGAGACAGCGTACCCGAACAGTCCGGCGACAAAATTCGGAGAACTCATCGGCAGCGCCCCGGCAATGGCCGAGGTATTCGCCTTGGCCAAAAGAGTCGCTCCGTGCGACGTATCGGTCCTCATCACGGGTGAGACGGGCACTGGCAAAGAGCTGCTCGCGCGCGCCATCCACGACCGCAGTTCTCGGTCTTCGGGACCCTTCGTGGCCTTGTCCTGCGCCAACCTCCCCGACACGTTAATTGACGACGAACTGTTCGGACATGAGAAAGGCGCGTTCACCGGCGCGGAGGCATCCCGACGAGGCCGCTTCGAGGTTGCCAATGGCGGCACGCTTTTTCTGGATGAAATCGGGGACTTGCCCCTGGCTCTCCAAGCGAAATTGCTGCGGGTCCTACAGCAGCGCACGTTCGAACGCGTAGGCGGGTGCCAGACAGTCTCCGCCGATGTCCGGTTGATCTGCGCCACACACCGGGACTTGGAAGCAATGGTCTGCAAGGGCACCTTTCGACAAGACCTGCTTTACCGGCTCAACGTGCTGCAGCTTCAGATGCCTGCCCTGCGCGATCGGCCCGGCGACATCGTGCCTCTGGCCGAGCATTTCCTTGCGCGATTCGCTTCGAACTTTGGTCCACACGTGGCCCGGTTTTCGCCGGAGTCTCTGCGGGCGTTGACAGAGTACAGTTGGCCCGGAAACGTCCGCGAGCTTGAAAACGTAATTCAGCGCGCCGTCGCCCTGGCTGATACTTCGTCCGTGGAACTCGGGCAGCTTCCCGCCCAGATTTCCGGGTTTGTTCACCTGGTGTCGGAGCCTCAAGCGACCTTCGACACCTCGGTTCGCGAGTTCAAGCGGCGGCTGATCGTCCGCACCTTGAAAGAATGCGAAGGCAACAAGTCCCGTGCTGCAAGGACTCTCAAACTGGCACGGCCCTACCTGCATCGGCTGATGCATGAGTTGGACTTGGTGAGCTTTGCTGAGGCTTTTCGCGAGCAGAGGCAACCTTTCGCCGCTTGACGCTGTTCGCGAGATGCCCACCTTCGGCGAGTGTTTCTCAACAGAATATTCCTAAACTTTGGCCGTCAGGTTGGCATGGCAGACGGAATCAGAAGATACGCGGTTTTCGAGGACACGAAAGGCGAGACGCCGCGCTGGGTGCAGGCCGTCAGTACTCTGGACGAAGGAATAAGGGTCTGTGAGCGTCTGGCCGCAGTCGGACAGTCTTATTTCGTTTACGATAATATAGAGTGGGGGAAAGTGTTCCCTGATGAACGGTCGGTGTCGCGAACCCGAATACAAGGTAGCCGACAAGCCTCTTGGGAATTTCGACCGCTCCACCGTGGAATCGAGTGTTGCTGCCGGCGGGAGAAAACGGGGCGACTGTGGGCGTTGAAGCGGGTCGCCCCTGCCCGCAAGCGGCATCCATAGGGGGGACGAAAGGACGCTCGCCTTTGAGCCCCATGACGCTAACACGGAAGGCGTAAAGGGAAGAATAGCTACACGGGTATTGACGCGAATTTTCGATACTGTGATATTCGTGCGTTTGATGGAAAAAGCGGGGCCTCGGTAAGGGGACTAGACCGAAGCCCCAGCAAATGAACATCGACATTGGTTGGTATACACCAAAACGGGTCTGCGCTGCAAGCCCGGTGCATACGATCCTGAATCGGATATGATCGAAGGGAGGAGGTTAGACCTTGGCTCACATTAACGGGAACCGCTACGTGTTGCTTTGGATCGTCGGCGGACAGCCGCAGGGCGTTCACCCGGTGAACAGTCTACGCCACGCGCAAGATCGTCTGAGAGAGTTGCTTCAACGTGACGGCTGCGGATGGCATTTATTCGATCTGCAGACTGAGAGTTTGATCGAACCGGAAGCGGCTTTCGCAATGGCCTCATAAAACTGAAAGGCCGCCTTGCAGGGCGGGCCTCGCTGTTAGCCCAATACCTATCATCTCAAAGGCGCTTCGCGCAACGTGGCGCCGGATAACAGATGACCGCTTGACAAGCAGGGGGGATCGAGGATGATGGACGCCATACTGGGCAAGCGTCGATCAGCAACGCGAGAGCGCAAAGGGAACCGGGGAGGCGTCATGCACAAGTTCAAGCGCCCATTCGCGATTTCGGGCTTTCTGCTTGTCCTGCTAGCGACGGCTCCTGCCTCGCAGGCACAAACCTTCACCTCGCTATACAGTCTCTGCTCCCAGAGCAACTGCACGGATGGGGGAAGCCCCTGGGCGGGCCTAGTCCAGAGTACCGACGGTAACTTGTACGGGACGACCTCCGGCGGCGGGGATAGTGGCGGTGGGGTGATCTTCAAGATCACGCCCAGCGGCACCCTCACGACGCTCTATGGCTTTTGCTCTCAAAGCGGCTGCCTGGATGGCTCCGACCCCATCGCCGGCTTGGTCCAGGGTCGCAATGGAAACCTGTACGGAGCAACGGCGTATGGCGGTGCATACGGTGGCGCGGAGGGAGGCTACGGGACGGCGTTCGAGTTTGCCCGGAGCGGTGAGTTGACGACACTGCTTAGCTTCGACTTCACGGATGGAGCTGACCCTGGTGGGGTCATACAGGCGGGTGACGCGAAGTTCTACGGTACGACCACGAGCGGCGGCGCGTACAACGGCGGGACGGTCTTTGAAGTGACCCCGGGCGGCGATCTGACCACGCTTTACAGTTTTTGCCATCGAGAGCCATGCCTGGATGGGCTCAACCCGTATTCGGGACTCGTCCAGGCCAGCAACGGGGATTTCTACGGCACGACGTACCAAGGTGGCAGCGGCACCGGCTGCCCAGCGAGTATTAAGGGCTGCGGCACAGTCTTTAAGATTACGGCAAGTGGCAGGCTCACCGTGCTTCACAGCTTTTGCGTTCAAAGCGGCTGCCCGGATGGGTCGTTTCCCGTTGCAGGACTCGTTCAAGCCTCCGATGGCAACTTGTATGGGACGACGGAAACGGGCGGGGCCAACACCTGCCTCATTGGGACGACGAACTTCGGCTGCGGCGCGATTTTCAAAATCAACCCGAGCGGTGCCTTCAAGGTCATTTACAGCTTTTGCTCAGTGAGCGGGTGCGCGGACGGCTCAGACCCCGAAGCGGCCCTGGTGCAGGGCACCGACGGCAATCTTTACGGGACAACGGACATTGGTGGCGCCAATTTGTCGGGTACGATTTTCAAAGTGACCACGAGCGGAGACCTCACCACACTCTACACATTCTGTTCGCAAACAGATTGCACCGACGGCGCTCAGCCTGTCGCAGCTCTGGTTCAGGACACGAATGGCGTGTTCTACGGTACAACCCTCCTCGGAGGAACCAGCAGCCTCTGCTTCTTTGGCTGTGGTACCGTGTTCAGCGTTTCCGTGGATCTCGGCCCGTTCGTCACGCTATTGCCCAGGTCAGGGAAGATAGGAGCAAGCATGGGGATTCTTGGGACCGACCTCACCAGCGCGACGAGCGTAACCTTCAGCGGCGTGTCGGCTAAGTTCACCGTCGGCTCCAGTTCTTTAATCACTGCGACCGTGCCCGCAGGCGCCACGACGGGCACAGTCCAGGTGGTCACGCCCGGCGGGACGCTTTCGAGCAACGTGCCGTTCCGCGTGATTCAGTAGCGAAGCTTTTGAGTGCGGTAGCGCGCTACCGCTTTGATCAGGCCAGCTTGCTGGCCGTGAAGTGCGCAGAAAGCGACGGAATGGCATCCGGCAAGGCCGCGAGCAAGCTCGCGGGAGAAAGCGGCGTCAAGCCGCCGCACTGTGCGCCTGAAAGCACACTCAGTCGGAGAGGTGCAAGTCCTCTCCAAGTCAACGTAACTTGTAACCGACTGCAACCGCGTCGTGGCGACACGGGGTGGAGAGCAGCCGGAGGTGAACCACCAGTCCGTAAGAAGTCTCTCCGGCAGGAGAGGAAGCTGAACTCGATTCGGCCGGCGTCGTGTGGCGAGCCTGCAGTGCAGTGTCGAACATCTATCTCGACGCTCTCGACCATCGCATGGCCGGGAAAGGAATCGAGATGGTGCGCTACGCGGACGACTTCGTGGTGCTTTGCCGGAACGAAATAGCCGCCCAAGAGGCGCTGGAGGTGGTGCGGGACTGGACCGCGGCAGCGGGACTGACCCTGCATCCGGTCAAGACGAGAATCGTGGACGCCACGCAAGCAGTCGGTTTCGACTTTCTGGGGTATCGCTTCGCCGCCGGCCGACGTTGGCCGCGGCAGAAGAGCCTGGACAAGTTCACCGACACGATTCGCGCCCGGACGCGGCGCGTCAACGGGCAGAGCCTACAGGCCATCATCACGGAACTGAACCCGACCTTGCGGGGCTGGTTTGAGTATTTCCAGCACGGTCATCGATTCACGTTTACCGCTCTGGACAAATGGCTGCGCATGCGGCTGCGAAGCCTGCTGCGCTTCCGACAGGGGCGGCAAGGACGCGGACGGGGTCGGGACCATCAACGCTGGTCCAATGCTTTCTTTGCCCGGCTGGGACTCGTCCCTCTGGCGCATGCCCATGCCGTGGCCTGCCAATCCTCTCGGAGGAAACACCACCGACTGGAGAGCCGGATGTTCAGGGGCCTTGAGTTTAGACACGATAAAAGACATTATCGTGTCCACACTGAACACGGCGGGGCGCGGCGTTATTTAATTCCCTCATTCGTCAAAGACGTTAACTCCTACGAAGTTCAACGAACTCTCCGACGTGCGCCCGGAACTCGTTGCCTAGGTCGCCAACATCTCATAGGTCTTCCGTGGAGGACTGAAGTGTGAGGGAGCAGGAGTGTTCGGAATGCCTGCCGGCGGCGCGCGAACTCCAAGACCCAAAGAACCGTCACCACCACCGTCGAGGGAGTCAGGCCCCGTTCCAGAAACATGTGGAACATATAAATGTTGAAGATGTAGCCGGCGAGGATCGTCAGGGCGGCGGGAACAAAGAAACCAGCGATCAGCAGCAAGCCGCAAGCGATCTGTAGTCCGACAGCGCGTGAGCATACGGAGTCGCCTGCATTACCGACATATATTGCCGTGCAATTGGAGCCTCGAAGGACGGTGGACCTGTGAAACGAACAAATCCGTTGAGTCCATACAC
>JASHPE010000426.1 GCA_030038235.1 Terriglobia bacterium | reverse complement strand
AGCCGGATCAAGGAGCTGGAGAAGATCGAGCGAATCGAGCTGCCGCCCGAGGAGAAGACCATCCACTTTTCGTTTCCCCAGCCCCCGGCGAGCGGACGCCTGGTGGCGGAGTTTCGAGGCGTGGCCAAGAGCTATGGGCCTAAGCAGGTCTTTGCGGGCGTGAACTTCATCATCAACCGCGCCGATCGCGTGGGGCTGGTAGGAGTGAACGGGGCGGGGAAGTCGACTTTGATCAAGCTGCTGGCGGGCGCGGAAAAAGCCACGGCGGGCGAGACTCGTCTCGGCCACAACGTGGAAGTGGATTACTTCGCGCAGGACCAGTACAAGGCGCTCGATCCCGGCGCGCGCCTCATCGACGACATCGCGAGCGTGGCGCCGTTCGCGCTGAGCGGTCAGACGCAACTGCGCACTCTGCTCGGATGTTTCCTGTTTTCCGACGACGAGGTCTTCAAGCGCATCGGCGTGCTCTCGGGCGGCGAGCGGAATCGTTATGCGCTGGCGCGCATGCTCTTGCGTCCGCCGAATTTCCTGCTGCTCGACGAGCCCACCAACCACCTCGACATGCGCGCCAAAGACGTGCTGCTCGAGGCCTTGCGCAAGTATACCGGCACGGTAGTGTTCGTCTCGCACGATCGCTACTTTATTGACAAGCTGGCCACGCGCATTTTCGAGATCGGCGGCGGCGAGGTTCACGACTATCCCGGCAACTACGAGGATTATGTCTGGCAAAAAGAGGGACGAGCCCCGCGTGAAGGCAGCGCGGAGAGTGAGACTGTGTTGGCTGCATCCGCCGGCGATGACGGCAAGCTGAAAGCGCCCGAGGCGCGAACGAAGAAGCTGAATCCGATCCTTCTCAGGCAGATGCAGCAACGCGGCCAGGAGCTCGAAGAGGAAATCGCGCGCGCCGAAGCCGAGGTTGCCGCCTGCGAAGCCGGTCTTGGCAACTTCAAGAGCGCGGAGGAGTCGATCCGGCTCTCCAGGAGACTCGACGAACTCCGGCACGGCATCGGTGAGATGATGCGCGAGTGGGAAGAGATCGCGCTGGCGCTCGACGGGTCCGGCGAGGCGGCCGTGAGCCGCGGATGAGTCCGAAAAACTCGCCCTGCGCAGTCATGCTGAGCGAAGCGAAGAACCTCGTAGTCCTTTTCTCGCAGAGCGAGATTCTTCGCTTCGCTCAAAATGACTGCGTAGAAAGTTTTTCACCAAACTTGGTCTTTAGGGCTGCGTGTTGGTGATGCCTTCCGCGCCCGGCCGCGGAAAGTGCTTCTCGTACCACGCCATGCTTCGATCGATGGAGTCCACCTGGTGCTTGGTCTCTGCCAACCCGTGACCCTCGCGTGGATAGCGAACGAAAACGGTCTCCACGCCCAAGTCCTTGAGCGCGATGTAATATTGCTCGGCTTCGGCGATGGGGACGTCGGGATCGTTCTCGCCGTGCATCAGCATGGTCGGCGTGTGCACCTGCGCCACGTACTTCAGTGCCGAGCGCTGCCAGGCGAGGTCCATCAGATTGCCTTGGTGGAAAAACTCGCCAAATTCCATCTCTTCATACTGGTTGTAATAGGTCATGTGGTTGTAGCTGATGAGATTTGCGATGCCGGCGATGGGAATCGCGGCCTTGAACTCGTTGGTCTGGGTGATCAGCCAGTCGCTGAGCTGGCCGCCGTAGCTCACGCCTTCGATGCCCATGCGTTCGCGGTCGAGCCAGAGATAGCGACGCAGCGCGGCGCTGACGCCGTAGAGCACATCCTGTCCTTCGTTGCCGTCCTGGTCTCCGAAGACGGCGTCCGCGAACTTCTGCCCGTATCCCGTCGATCCGCGATAGTTCACGTGCAGCACAGCCCAACCGTGCGCGGCATACACCTGGTCCCTGAAATTGAAGGCCGGCCCGTTCTGGCCGTGCGGACCGCCATGAATGTTGACGACGAGCGGATGCTTCGGCGCCGCAGCCATGTCGGGCAGACCCTCGGTGAGCCCGACGGGCTTGACCAAAAACGCTTCGACCTCAAACTTGTTGTCGTTGCTGATGAAGGTGAAAGGCTCGACCTCGCCGAGTCGCTTCCCGCCGAGCACCTCGGCGTTCAAATCCGTCAGCTTGCTCGCCGCTTCTTCGCCGGACCTCACGTAGAGTTCCGCCACGTCTTTGGGCGTGGCAAGGGCGAACGCGAGCAGATCATTTTTGCCGGCAGACCATCCGCCGACCGAGCCAAGATCGCTCACCACGGTTTGCGGCGGACCCGCCCTGCCGGAGGCGGAGATCGGCAGGCGCACCAGGTGAACGCTGCCTCGTTCCTGCACGGTGAAATAGACAGCACTGCCGTCCGGCGACCATTGTGGATGGCCCTGCCGATTGTCGATCGCCGCTCCGATTTCTCGCCGGTCGCTTCCGTCCGCATTCATCAGCCAGGCGTGCGTGTCTTCCATCGTCGTCTCGCGATCGGTCAGGCCGCGCTTCGTGGCTGCGTACACGATCCGCTTGCCGTCAGGCGACCAGCGCGGCGCGTACTCGCAACTCTCGGTGGCCGTCAGGCGGCGGATGCTGCCGTTTGCAACGCGAATCGCAAACACGTCGTAGTTGAAGAACTCATCGGAGTTCGGCTCGTGATTCGAGACAAAAAGAATCTCTGCGCCGTCCGGCGACCAATCGACGGAATGCTCGTCGTTATTCCCCTGGGTAAGCTGGCGGACGTTCCGGGTGGCAAGGTCGACGGTGAAGATGTGCAAGCGTCGATTATCGTTGAAGTGGGAGTTGCCTTCACCGGCCGTCGGTTTGTAAAGGTAGCGCGTGATCACCATGGGATCGCCGGTGGCGTCGGCGGTCTCGGGGCCGGGAGTGGAAGAGACGAAGGCGATCTGCTCGCTGTCCGGCGACCAGGTCATATCCTCGCCCTGGCCGGGCAGCGGGGAATTGCTTCCCTTCATGGGCGCGAGGAACGTAGCACTGGTGCCGTCGGCGTGCGCCACCCAGATACCGGACTTGTCGCCCTCACCGCCCGAGTACGCCAACCGTTGGCCGTCCGGCGACCACAGGGGCTGCGACGAGTGTTCCTTGTCTCCTCCGAGCCGCATCGATTTGCGGCTGGCCAGGTCCATGATCCAGATTTGGGAGTACGGGCGGCCCGGACGATCGAACATGGTCACCGTATAGGCGACAAGACGACCGTCCGGCGAGAGCGCCACGGCGCCAACAGAGCGGAATCGATACAGGTCGCTGCTCTGAAGGCCCTGCGCCTGCGAAAACGGCGCCGCAGCGTTCAAGATTATGGCCAAAGCTCCAACCACAGCTCCCCAACCTGACAAACGATGGCAACGAACGCGCATGGTGCTTCCTCCGCCTGGCCGAAGTAGAAAGGACTGACCGACGATAGTAGGCCGGCTGGCGGTTGCGGTCAATGAACATGTCCCGTGACGAGTGCCAGGTGCCGAGTGACGAGCGTGCTGCTCTTGAGAATGTTGCTGGCGGGCCGAAAGTAGACCCAAATGTAGCTGGAAGGACTGGAATGTGGTTTAGAATCGCCAACGTGACCCGAAGGATTTGGAAGTCGCTGGAAGCTCTGTCACTGAAGCGGGTCTCATTGCGCTTAACCGCTCGGCTTTTGACCCCCGCCTTACTGCTGCCGTGGTTTCTGACCGCGAGCGCTCACGCTCAGACAGCCGCCTTGTCGGGCGCGGCATCCGCTATGCGCGTCTGCAACGTCCGCGACTACGGCGCCACGGGCCAGAAATCCGATGACGCCCGCCCGGCGATCGAGAAGGCCATCGCAGCCTGCGCCGAGGCGGGTGGCGGCACGGTCTTTCTGCCTGCGGGCGATTACACCAGCGGCACCATCCATCTGCGCAGCCACATCACGTTTTATATCGACGCCGGCGCTACGCTCTACGCCCGGACTGACGACGCGGGCTATGACAAGCAGGGACTGCTCTACGGCGAGGACCTGGAAAACATCTCGATTGAGGGCCGCGGCGCCGTGGACGGGCAGGCGGAGTACGAGTGGCGGCTGAACGATTTCAACGACGCCTACATCCGCGACAACCAATTGCTCGCCGAAGCCGCCGGCGCGTCCATGATGCGGTCGTTTCCCAAGGGACTCAAGACCCGCAAGGTCTACCCACACCTGGTGCTGCTGCTGCGCTGCAAGGATGTGCGGATTGCCGGCCTCTCGTTCCTGCGCTCGCCGAGTTGGACCATTAATCCATACGCATGCGAGAGGCTGACGATCGACGGCATTTACATCCAGACCAGCCAGCGCGACGGCGTGTGGGCTGACGGTATCGATCCCGACGGCTGCAAGGACGTGCACATCTCGAACAGCACCATCGAGACCGGCGACGACGCCATTGTGTTCTACTCGTCCACCATCTGGGGTCCGGCGCTGCCATGCGAGAACATCACCATCACCAACTGCCGTCTGTCGTCGTCTTCGAGCGCGCTGAAGTTTTGCGACGGCAATGCGAATTCGGTCCGCCACGTGGTGGTGGACAACTGCGTGATCACCAATTCCAACCGCGGCATCGCTTTCATGGTATACGACGGAGGCTACGTAAGTGACGTAGTGCTCTCCAATCTGACTATTGAGACGCATCGCTTTCCGTGGTTCTGGTGGGGCGAGGGCGATCCCATCTTCTTCAGCATCCGGCGGCGCAGCGAAGTGGAAGGGAAGCCGCCCAAGCCCGGCGAGCCGCCCGCAGGATCGATTCGTGATGTGATCATCCGCAATGTCATCGCGCACGGGCAGGGCGAGTGCTTCATCATGGGGCATCCGGATAGCTGGCTCGATCATGTGAGCCTGGAGAACGTCCAGATCTACCTCGCCGCCGACCCGTCCGCCGCCTACGACAAGGCAGTCCACGCCATGCAGTTTCGATATGCCCGGAACCTGACCGTGAAAGACGTGGACGTGATCTGGGACAAGCTCCAATCGAAGAAGGCAGAATGCGCGCTTTATTTCCAGGATATGCAGGATTTGACGGTGGAGAATTTCGCCGGCGGGCCCGCGCGGCCCGATACCGGAAGCCCGGCCATCGTGCTCGACCAGGTCGATGGTGCGCGAATCTTCGACTCGAAGGCCGCGCCGGGGACGCAGGTGTTCGTCAAAGTGACGGGAAGCAAAAGCCGGGGGATCCGCCTTTACGATAACGAATTGAACGGCGCTCGCAGGGCGTATCAGGTCGACTCAAATGTGAGGCATGACGCGGTGACGCGGTGAGAGAGGGGGAAGAGTTCTGATCGGGGTTTGCGACAATAGGCGGCTTCGCTCGCCGTTAGCGCAGAAGGGATTGAAAACCGGCTTGAGCGAAATGCTGATCGCAGGTCAAGCGGCCTCGATTCCGGCCGCCTCCATGATCAGAAAACTGGCGCAGTCCGTGAGGCTCCAGTCTTTGTCCAGTCTTTCCTGGTGTCGTTTTGAGGCCTGCTCGAATTGGTCGCTGGTTTGGGGTACGACCGATCGTGCTTGCCCGGGGATGGTTTCGGCGTGAGAGCCTGCTATGATATCACCGCATTTCGAGCACAGCCCGGCACTCTGGGAGAGATGGATGCGCGGTAGGGAATTGACCTGCATGGCGCTGTTTCTTGGCATTCTATCTGGGACGGCTGCGTGGCCGGCGGCGACGAATCCCGCAACGGGTCTGCGCTTTGAGGTCACGGTGCCCGCCGCGACCGCGCCGCTCACGGGTCACCTGATACTGGTCATCGCCAAAAAGACCGAGCCCGAGCCGCGCTTTCAATTGAACGAGGGCTACACCAGCGCGCAGGCATTCGGCGTGGACGTGGAGAATCTCGCTCCCGGCGCGCCGATCATCATTGACGATGCGACGCTTGGCTACCCGCGCGATCATCTCAGGGATATCGACGCGGGCGACTATGTCGTGCAGGCCGTATTCAACGTCTACGAGCAATTCCATCTGGGCAACGGCAAGGTCGTCTGGCTGCCGCCCGACAAGGGAGAGGGCCAGCATTGGAACGAGAAGCCGGGCAATCCCTACGACGCGCCCGTGAAGCTGCATCTTGACCCCGCGAGCAGCCGCACCGTCAAGCTGAAGCTCGATAAGACGATCCCGCCGGTCGAGGACCCTGAGCAGGAGGCGGCGAAGGCCCCTGCAACAAAGTGGTTGAAGTACATTCGCTTCAAGAGCGACAAGCTGACGCAATTCTGGGGACGTGACACATACCTCGGCGCGTGGATCCTGCTGCCCGACGGATTCGACGACCACCCGGACGCGCGCTACCCGTTGGTCGTTTATCAGAACCACTTCTCGTCGCAGTTCAGCGCGATTGTGGAGTTTCGCACCACGCCCCCCACGCCAGACTTGAAGGGTGGCGCCCTGCTTCGCGCCCAGTACAGTTACAAGTTCTTTCAGGATTGGACCTCCGGGCGGCTGCCACGCGTGATTCTGATCAACGTGGAGAATGCGAATCCCTACTACGACGACAGCTACGTGGTGGACTCGGCAAATGTAGGCCCTTACGGTGCGGCAATCACGGAAGAGCTGATCCCGGAGATCGAGCGGCGCTATCGCGGCATCGGCCAAGGCTGGGCGCGGGCGACGTTTGGCGGTTCGACCGGTGGTTGGGAGGCGCTGGCGCACCAAGTCTTCTATCCCGACTTCTACAACGGCTCCTATGTCGCCTGCCCCGACCCGGTGGACTTTCACGCCTATCAAGACATCAATCTCTACGACGACGCGAATGCTTTTGTGCGCAAAGGCGACTTCGGCGAGATTCCGATTGCGGCCGATCGCAAGCCCGACGGATCGATCACCGCGGAGACCGGCCCGAGTATCCGCTATGAACTCGCCCTCGGCACGCACGGGCGCTCGGGCGAACAGTGGAACATCTGGCAGGCCGTATTCTCCCCGCAGGGCGACGACGGATATCCGAAAGAGATCTTCGACCCCATGACGGGTGTGATCGACAAGGATGTCGTTGCGTACTGGCGCGACCACTACGATCTGACTGCGATCATCATGCGCGAGTGGCCGACGCTCGGACCAAAGCTCGAAGGCAAGCTGCACGTGACCGTCGGAGACGGCGACACATACTTCCTGAACAACGCCGTGCATCTGCTTGAGAAGCAACTGCAGACGACGCGGAATCCGCACTCGGACGCAACCTTCCAGTACGGCCCGGGCGAGCCGCACTGTTACACCGGCGGACCAAGCGAGTACACGATGCAGCAAAACAATCTGACGTGGCCCGAGCGCGTTCTGCCCAAGATGGCGGAGCACTGGCTGGCCACGGCGCCGCCAGGTGCGGATGTCAAGAGCTGGCGATACTGATCGGGCGCTGTCGCACCGCCGGTGAGGGTTGCAACCTGGTTGCGGCCCAATGTCATGCTGGGATACTCTGGCGGCTGTTCGGAGGGGAACGCAAAGGAGGCACCATGCTTCGACGCACAGGGTTGGTAGTGGTCTTGCTGCTGTTTTCAGCAGCCGTCAGTCTGGCCGCCGATCTCAACGGGCGCTGGGAAGGCGCCATCAACGCCGGGAACGGCGACGTCCAGCTGGTCTTTCACTTCAAGGTTGACGGAGCCGCGCTGACGGGGACGGTTGAAACGCCCCAGGGAAGCGCCGATATTTCGGACGGAAAGGTGGATGGCGACAAGTTTTCCTTCAAGACGCATTTCCAAGACTCCGAGTTCAATCATGAGGGCACAATCTCCGGCGACACGATTCAATTGAAAGTGTGGGGATCTTGGGGTGATGCGGAAATGACGTTGAAGCGCGCGGCGGAAACGAAGCCCGCCAAGCCTTCAAGCCCTTAGAGGCGACCCGGGTGCTGGCACAAGGCCTGCCCCTACTCAGGCAGCGCGGACGAAGGCGTCTCCGGTGCTGGCTTTTGTTGCTTGACGGTGAGGTACCCGATATCGGCGTTGATGCGGTTCGTACAGGCGCTGCGATACGTTTCATCGACAACACTGCAGTACGCTTTCGCCTGCTCGACGGTCGCGGTGTTCATCAGGTTGTCAGCAGCGCCAAGGACGCACTCGTCGACGTGGTCCTCGGGGAATTTTTGGCAGAGCGTCCAGGCGTTCTCGAGAAAGGGTCCGGTCAACCTGTCCTGCCGCAGCAGACGCGCCTGCCAAGGCCGGCTCGTGGTCAGGAGCCCGATGGTCTCCATGCAGGGCTTGACGGATTCCAGGGCGGCTTTGAGGCATGCCTGCGCGGCTTGGCCGACATCGTTGTGATAGAAGCGCATCAACCACCCCGACTGGTTGAAGTAGCACTCGAACTGGTGCTTCGAGTCAATCTGATCGCAAGGCGCAAGCGGGTCATCGTGAGAAA
>JASHPE010000048.1 GCA_030038235.1 Terriglobia bacterium | reverse complement strand
CCCGCGATAGCGCAAAGGTGGTAGACCATACGTCCTCCGGAAGTCTTCCACGAAGCGGCTGGGATCGCCGTACCCCACGCGCGCTCCGATCTCCTTTACGCTGAGCGCCGATGTCTTCAAGAGCTCACTGGCTCGCCGCATCCGCAGCAGCTTCACGTACTGAGCCGGCGCGACTCCCGTTTGGCGCTTAAACAAATGGCAGAGACGGGACACGGAGAGCCCGGTCGCTCCCGCCAGGTCGCGGAGCGGCAACTTACGGTGCAGGGCGCCACGGATCAGTGTTTCCGCTCTTCTGATCCTGGGATCGACCGCGGCAGGCCTTGGAAATGAGTTGACGCGGCCCGCAAGGTCCGCGCTATGCGAGGCTCCGCCCCTAGTCCGAAGTGAGAATCCGCTCGCAGGCATGGGAGCCCCCGAGGCGTGACTTCGATTGTTCGACGTAGGCCAAGAAACGACGCCGATATGCTATATAATCCGGTCAGTTATTGTCAACTCAGCGAGGGGCAGCGCCGGGAGTGCCGGGGTAGTGTCCTGACTCTGGCGTGTGGCAGCGGGGGAATCTTCTCGGAAGACCGTAGCGTCAAGGTTAGGCCGGCGGGCGCAGACTCCATTTGCCGAGGCAAGCTACCTTGGCGTCCGAAAAAAGGCCCGAGCGATCCCCTGACTCGCGATTCCCTAATGTTCGACTCCGGACTGACTGCGCCGGAGCACGGTCACGACGGCGACGATCTCCTCGTTCAGGAAGCCGTCCACCGCGTAAGGCTCGAGAGCTTTGGCCAACGCCGACTCGAAAGCGGCGCGCCGGTCGCCGAGGACCTGCGGCGACGTATTGGACTTCGAGAGGGCGCGTCCGATCAGGTCCGGAATCGTGACGCGATGGCTGTACGGCAGCGCGATCTGATCGGCAACGCGAAACGGCGAGCCCGCAAACCACTCGTTGTGGTCGATGTCGTAGCGGCGCCTGTCCTGATCCTCCGCCCAGGCCTTTCGGACCTCGTCGTAATGTGCCACCCAAGGGCTGCCGTCGGTCTTCGCCGTGCGCGGGGCGCAGGTGACGGTCGCTCCGCCCGCCGCTACCACGCGCTCCAGCGCCTTAAGCGACGCCTCGCGATCCATCCAGTGCAAGGCTCGCCCGATGGTCACGAGGTCGAAGGCGCCGAGGTTGCCGGGCAAGTCTTCGAGGCGTCCTGCGATGAGCCGCAGTTTGACGCCCGTCGCCTTTGCAGCGGCCTCAGCGGCGCGGAGCATGGCGGGTTCGGGATCGACGCCGGTGCATGAGCCGACGTAAGGAGCGAATCCGATGGCCAGCAGGCCCGGACCGCAGCCGGCGTCGAGCAGACGAGTGTCGCGGTTCAGGACGAGACGCTCCGCGACGGTCGCGAAGAAGTCCGGCGGATACGGCTCGCGAAAGCGGGCGTAGAACGGGACAGTGGATTCGAAGCGGCCCATGGTTGGAAAAGTCGACAGTCGACAGTTGACAGTCAACAGTCGGCACTCGGCAGTCAGCGCGCCTGCGGTGGCTCGGGTCGCTCTAGGCCGAAGCCGGAACGGCCGACCTGAGCCACTCCTCCATCTGGTCGTGTTTGACGAGCCCCGCTTGCTGCTTGACGAGCCGGCCACCGAAGAAGACGGCGAAGTTCGGAATGCCACGAACATTGTAGCGCGCGGCGAGTTGCGGGTATCTGTCCGAATCGACTTTCAGCACGATGGCCTGATCCGCCATGTCGGCGGCTACGCGGGCGATCTCCGGCGCCGCGGCACGGCAGGGCGCGCACCACTCGGCCCAGAAGTCCACCAGCACGGGAACCGTGGCTTCGCGCAACACCTCGTCGAACAGCGCGTCGTCAGCCGGTAGTGGCTCGGCGATCGGCGTCAAGGGCGTTTTGCAAGCTCCGCAACGAGCGTCGCCGGCCAGGGACTTGACGGGAATGCGATTCTTGCGTCCGCAGTTTTTGCAGGCGCGAATCACGGGCATGCGGTTTCCACCTCACGCGCAAAATGGTCTCAAGCATGCAAACGAAGCCGGGTTGTGTCGACATGCCCTTAGCCTAGTTAGCTCACCAGTTCGCGAACCTACATCGCCTTCTTAAGGTCTTTCCAGTGCACCAGAATGATGTGATTGTCCTCGATCGCCTTGCGAAACCCGGATCTTCGTCAATCCCGAGTTCAGCGACCCCTGCCGGTAGCCTTCCAGGTCGAGTGTGACGTATGTGAATCCGAGCGCTTTGAGGGCCTCCACGAATCGACGCGCCATTGCGGGATCGAGCGCGCGCGGCAGTTCTTTGGGCGCGATCTCGATGCGCGCCAGCTTGTCGTGATGCCGCAGCCGGAAGCGCGTGAATCCGAGCGCGCGCAGCGCTTCTTCGCCTTGTTCGACCACGCGCAGGCGCTCTGGTGTCACTTCCACGCCGTAAGCGATTCGCGACGCCAGACAGGGCGACGCGGGCCGGTCCCACACCGGAACCCCGGCGCGGCGCGCAAGTTCCCGGATGTCGGCCTTGGTCAGACCGGCGTCGACGAGCGGCGTCAGCACGCGATGCTCGCGCGCCGCCTGCTGCCCGGGACGCCAGTCGCCGAGATCGTCCATGTTCACGCCGTAAGCGACGGCAGCGAAACCGCGCCGCGCGGCGAGCCGGTCAAGTTCGGTGAAAAGCTCGTCTTTGCAGAAGAAGCATCGATTCGGGGCGTTGGCGCGATAGGCGGGATTTGCGACCTCGTGCGTCTCGATGAACTCGTGCGGCAGCGCCAATTGCGCGGCGCAGTCCGTCGCTTTGCGGCGATCGTCCGCCGAATAGCTTTCGCTGAGCGCGGTCACGGCGAGCATCCGGTCCGCCAGGACCTTGTGCGCCGCGTAAGCCAGGAACGCCGAGTCCACTCCGCCTGAGTAGGCCACCACCAGCGACGGTACGGCTCCAAGTTCCGCTTCCAGGCGCGCTTGCTTGGTCTCAAGGTCGCTCATAGCTCAAGGCTCAGGATAACCGCCCGGCGAAGTCAAAGCAATTCAGGATCAGGGCTGGGTAGTGTCCTAATTCCGTTTCCGAGGTACACTCTTCCTGATGCGGCCTACGGAATTCATCCGGCAGGTGACCAGTGGCAAGCCCGGCGCGATTTATTTTCTTCGCGGACCCGATCGCTTCATGCACGAGGAGTGTCGCGCGGCGGTGCTGCACGCCGTGCCGCCTGAGGCGCGCGCCTGGTGCCTGGCCGAAGTGGAGTTCGAGTCGGGAGCGCTCGCGCGGCAGCTCGACAACGCTCATCAGATCCCGATGCTCGCGGGTCACAGCTACTTCTTGTTTTCCGACCCCGAAGACCTGCGCCGCGCCGGCGACGAGGACGTGGAAGCGCTGGAAGCTTATCTCAAGAAGCCGTCGGCATGCGCCACGCTGGTGTTCGCTGCCGTCGAACCGGACCGGCGCCGCAAGTTCATCCAGCTTCTGGAGAAAAAGACCACGGTCGTCGAGTTGCTACCGCCCGATCGTCACGAGGCGGCGCATTGGCTTGAGGGATATCTGCGGCGCGCCGGGGTGGCGATCGAGCCGGAACTGGCGGAGCAGGTGGCCGCGCGCTTCGAGGATCGGCCTGACCCGCGCCGCGAGACCAAGCCGGGCGTGAATCTGCTGGGCATGCGCACCGAACTGGAGAAAATGCTGACGGCGCGCCCCGAGGCGAAGCGGCTGGGGGAATCGGACCTGGAACACATCGTCTCGTTCCGCGAAGATCACGAGATCAACAAGCTGCTGGAGGCGATTGCGGAACGCCAGCTCGACCGCGCGCTCGAGCGTCTGCGGACGCTCCTCGCGAGCAAAGAGCCCGAAGCGCTTATCCTGTGGTCGATCGGCGATCTGTTCCGGCAGGCGCTCAAGTGCACCACGACCGCGGGACGCGGCTACGGCTCAGGATACGGAGGGGGCTTCTACAGGTCAGGCAAAGGCTCCACGTTCGAGATCGCCCAGCGCGCCGCCAAGCGCTACTCGCCTGAAGAACTGGGGCAGGCGCTGCGCCGCACGCGCGATACGGACTTGGCGGTGAAATCGTCGTGGAGGGATTCGCGAGTGCTGCTCGAAATCCTGATCTGGCAGGTGACGGTCGGCAAAGCGGGCAGTGCCTGGGCGGAACCGACATGGGTTGGCGGCGCCGACGCGTGATCCGGATTAAGACTTGGCGACCGCCGCCACGCTACGCGTGAGCCGCGACTTATACCGGGCGGCAGCGTTGGCGTGGAGCACGCCCTTGTGCGTGGAGCTGTCGATAAGGGCGAGCGTGGGCTTCAAGAGGCTGTCAGCCGCGGCCTTGTCTTTCTGCTCGAGCGCCACGCGAAGCTTGCGAAGCTGGTGACGGAGCCGCGTCACGTGGGCACGATTCGCCTCCGTCCGGACTCGGGTTTGCTTGATGCGCTTCAGGGCAGACTTATGACTGGCCACGACTTCTCCTTAACGATGCGTTCTGATGAATTTTGAGTGTAGCAAACGAGGCTCAGCGCGGTCAATTGGCAAACGGCGCCCGACTTAAGTCGTCGCGGGGCCGCTTCCAGAGTCATAGACTATGATTTAAGATCAACTCTCGAGGAGGGGACGTTTTATGGCCTACGTTATCGCTGAACCCTGCATCGGCACCAAAGACACCGCTTGTGTGGACGTCTGTCCGGTTGATTGCATCCATCCGCGCAAAGACGAGACCAATTTTGCGGAAGTGCCGCAGCTCTACATCGATCCGGTCGAGTGCATCGACTGCGGGGCGTGTGTTCCGGTTTGCCCGGTCACCGCCATCTTCCCGGTGGACGATCTGCCGGAGAAGTGGCAGACCTTTACGCCGGTGAACGCCGATTATTACCCGAAGAAGTAGCGCAAGCGCCGGAGCAGCGAGATCGTTGAGCCCGACCCTCCCCCAGCGCCGGATTCCCGCACCAGCTTTTTCTGCTTGTCGGCCCTGCTGCTACCGAAGTAAGCTTCTGTTGGGTCTATATTACAGACAGGTTGCGGTTACGCCTGCACACACGCGTGCGTCGATCCGACAGGCCGGAGCGGACCGGGTGCACGGGATTCAACAGCGTCTGAGGGTGTTTTATTCGATTCCGAAGTTCACTCGCTCTGGCGATCGTATTGGTTCTGAGCGGTTGCGGCGGCGCGGAGCGCCGTCAGCCAGTCTTTCAGACGTCCGCATTGGCGTCTGCGGCGCCGCCCATCCTGCCGATTCCCGACGCGCCGCCTGCTCAGGCCGAATCAGCCGCCGACCCGGCTTCGCAATCCAAGCCAGCCGCCGCGCCAAGCGATACAGCGCAGAATCAACCCAAAGCTGAGGCCACACAAGGTCCGGCTGCGGACCGGGTGACCAAGCTGCTGAAGCAGGTGGACGATCTTTATCAGGACGGCTTGAAAGATTACAACGCCGATCAAATGGACGGCGCGAAAGACAAGTTCGACCAGGCTTTGAGCCTGCTGCTGGCTTCCGGCCTCGACATCCGGGGCGACGACCGGCTGAACACCGAGTTCGATAACCTGGTTGAGAACACTTACAACCTGGAGATTTCCGCGCTTCAACGCGGCAGCGCCATGAGCTCGCATGCCTACGAGCCGGCGCCTATTCAATCTTTTGCGGGTCTCACGTTCCCCGTCGATCCAAATGTCCGAGAAACCGCCCAGCACGAGGTGGCGTCGGTGCAGTCGGACCTACCCCTGACATCGAACGATTACGTCAGCGGCGCGTTGACATATCTGCAGAACCACGCGCGGCACTATGTACAACGGGTTCTCACCGGCCGCAGCTTGTACGGGCCCATGATCGAGCAGACCTTGAAAGAGGAGGGCCTGCCGGAGGACTTGATCTACCTGGCGGCAGGCGAAAGCGCCTTCAGTCCCTATGCGCTCAATTCCAAGTCCGGCGCCAAGGGAATCTGGCAGTTCATGGTGGGCACGGGAGAGCTTTACGGCCTGAAGAAGAATCGCTGGGTTGATGAACGTGAGGATCCTGTGAAATCAACCAGGGCAGCCGCCCGCTGCCTGAAGGACCTGTATCACACCTACGGTGACTGGTTCCTCGCCATGGCGGCTTATGATTGGAGCCCGAACGGTGTCCAGAAGGCGATCGAGAAAACCGGCTACGCCGATTATTGGAAGCTTCGCGAGCTCGGCGCGCTGCCGTCCGAAACTCAGAACTACGTTCCCATCTTCGTGGCCATCGCCCTGATCGCGAAAGATCCGCAGGCGTACGGCTTCCAGGTTCCTGCCGACCCGCCGCTGGCCTTTGATTCGGTCGAGGTCTCCGAGCCAGTCGATCTTCGGCTGGTGGCAGGCTTGATCGATCATCCTGTGGATGATCTGGTGCGCCTGAACCCGAGCCTCATGACCTGGGTCACGCCTCCGAACGATCCGGGTTTCCGGCTGAATCTGCCGGCGGGAACCAAGGATGTCTACGAGAAGGCGATCGCAGCTATTCCCCCGGACAGACGTGAGTGGTGGCGCGCTTACAAGGTGGAATCGGGCGAGACGTTGGCGACCGTCGCGCGCAAGTTCCACGTGTCGGAGGCCAGCCTCAGCGAGGCGAATCGGGCTTCGGGTGATCTTGATCCCGGGGCGCACGTGGTGATTCCGCTCAGCCCGTCGAGCCAGGCGTCGCTGGTTCGCGTGCACGAGCGTTACGTCCTGCGCGCCAGGCTCTACCGCGTGAAAGCAGGCGACACTCTGGAGCTTGTGGCCGATCGCTTTGACGTGACGCCTTATCAGATCCGCCACTGGAATCATCTTGCCGGCAGCCGCTTGAGGGCGGGCAGCAGCCTCACGGTATTTGTCCCCACCGCCGCGCCGGCGCACGGTTCCAGGCTCTCGGCTCACAGCCGCCCGAAACACAAAAAGGCCGCCAAATCGAAAACTCTCGCAAGCAACCGGGGCGGCGCTCAGAGCGTCGCGCGAGGCGCTCCGCCATCCCGATAAGATCGCCGCCCGGAT
>JASHPE010000425.1 GCA_030038235.1 Terriglobia bacterium | reverse complement strand
ACCACTTTGCAACTCGACTTCAGGCTCTCGAGCCACTTCCGCTCCGCCGAATCCGCTGACGCCCTCCGGCTACTCTTCTTCCCGCCCAGCGACGGCCTCTCTTCGAGCTTCAGGTCCACGAAATGCGCGATGCGCTCCTGATAGTCCGCCTGAAGCGCCCGCAGATGCGGGTCCTTGGGCTTGCCCTCGCGAATGATTCGAACACGCAATCGTCAATCGTCAATCGGCAATCGGGACGCGGGCCGCTTTCTTCCAGAGCCGCTCCAGATCGTAGAACTCGCGGGCGCGCTCCAGGAAGATGTGCACCACAAAGTTGAGATAATCGACCAGAATCCACTCCGCCTGGGCGTAGCCTTCCAAATGGGCCGGCGCCGTGCCTTTCTTTTTCAGCTCCTGGACGATGGCATCGCAGATGGCCTGGGTATGCCGCGTGGAGGTGCCGGAGCAGATCACAAAAAAGTCTGTGAAAGACGAAATACCTTCGAGATTCAGCACGCGCAGGTCGAGCGCTTTGCGCCCTTGAGCCGCGCGGACGGCCTCTTCGAGGTGCCCGGTCATTTGCCTCCCCGCCCCGCCCGGCGCCCGGCGCGTGCGGGACGATAGAGATCCTCCTTCGCGATATATTCTTCCACAAGCGGCGGGACAAGGCCAGCGAGCGGGTGCCCGGCCGCCGCCGCCTGCCGGATTTCGCGCGAGGCGACGGGCGTCCGTACAGCGGCCAGAACATGCACCCCGGCGCCGCTCGGCAATCGCAGGCTGGATCCCGCGTTCGAAAGGACCGTGCCAGCGTGCCCATTGCCGATCCGAGCCAGAAGGTCGCGGCTGCCGAACCCTGGGCGCGCAGCTACGATGAAGTCTGTCAGCTCGCTCAGCCGCTTATAGTCTTTCCAGTTGGGCAGATCAAGAAAGCTATCGATCCCAAGGATGAAATAAAGACGGTCGCTGGCGTCCAACTGCGAGCGCACCGCCGAGACGGTTTCAACCGAGTAGTTCGGCCGCCCATCGCCCCGCGGTTCTTCCAGGAGCGAGGGCACAAACGCTCGATGGCCCCGGACGGCCAGCGCCACCATGGCGAATCGATGGGGATATGGGGTGATCTCCCCATTTGATTTGTGCGGAGGCACGCCGCTCGGCACGAAGAGGATGCGATCGAGGCCAAAGCGCCGCTCCGCAGCCTGCGCGGCGCGGACGTGGCCAACGTGGATGGGATCGAAAGTACCGCCGAAAAGGGCGATATTCACAACTAAACTCCAGGGGGCACCCGATCTGAAGTGGCAAGGGCGTCCCGCCCGTGAATAGCCGCGGCCAAGATGGCCGTGCCACGTGCCGGGCAGATATCAGGATCGGGACGCCGGCGCTGCTTCACCCTCGCTCGAAACGGCCGCAGCCGAATCGGCCGGACTTGCGGCCCGCGGGATCCGCTCCAGGCGTGCCCAGATCGCCTGCTTCAGGTCTTCGAGTCCCTGACCGGTCACCCCTGAGATCTCGTACAGGGGCTCGTTGCGTTCATGAGCGAAACCGCGCAGAGCATCAAGACGCCGGCCGTCGCCGGCCGCGTCCACACGCGACGCCACCAGCAGCATCGGCTTGGCCGCGACCTCCGGGCTGAAACTCTCAAGCTCGGCCAGAATCACCCGGTAGTCCTCGCGCGGATCGCGCTCTGAAACCCCGGCCACATCAATCAGATGAACCAGCAGCCGCGTCCGCTCCACATGTTTCAGAAAGTGGATGCCAAGGCCTTTCCCTTCGTGCGCGCCCTCGATCAATCCCGGAATGTCGGCCATCACAAATGTACGATCGGGATCGATTTCCACCACGCCCAGGTGCGGCTCGAGGGTTGTGAAGGGATAGTCCGCGATGCGCGGCCGGGCGGCGCTAAGGCGCGAGATCAAGGTTGACTTGCCGACGTTCGGAAATCCCACCAGGCCGACGTCCGCCAGCAGCTTCAGTTGCAGTCGCAGGACGCGCTGCTGGCCGGGGCGGCCGGGTTCGGCGCGGCGCGGAGCCTGATGAGTCGACGTGGCGAACCGGGCGTTGCCGCGTCCGCCGCGCCCGCCTTCTGCGGCGAGGAATCGCTCGCCGGGAGCGTCGAAATCGAACACCTTCTCGCCGCTCGAATCGTCATAGGCGACGGTGCCGGCCGGAACTGCGATGATCAGGTCTTCTCCGTCGCGCCCGTGCTTGCCGGACCCTTCGCCGTGCCGTCCGCGTTCGGCGCTGAATTCACGCTTGTAGCGGAATTTCAGCAGGGTATTCAGATGTTCCGTGCTCTCGATGAAGACGCTGCCGCCGTTGCCGCCGTCGCCGCCGCTCGGACCTCCGCGCGGCACAAACTTCTCGCGACGGAAGGCCACGCAGCCGTTGCCGCCATTACCGCCCGCCACCCGGATTACGGCTTCATCAATAAACATAATTCAGAAGGCAGAAATCAGAAGGCAGAACCCGACCGTGCCGTTCTGATTTCTGGCTTCTGATTTCTCACTTCCCTCAGAGACACAAAAGGCGGCGGAACGGATGTTGTTCGCCGTCCCGCCGCCCGATCTTCAGCTCGCTGAGGGAACCAGAATGTGGACGAAGCGTCCCATGCGGCCTTTATCCTCGAACTGAACCACGCCCGGCACTTTGGCGTACAGGGTATCGTCCTTGCCGCGGCCCACATTGTCGCCGGGCTTCAGTTTGGTGCCGCGCTGGCGGACCAGAATCGAGCCGCCGGTGACCGTCTGCCCCGCGAATCGCTTCACGCCCAGCCGCTGTGCGTTTGAGTCGCGGCCGTTCCGCGAACTCCCTAAACCCTTCTTGTGTGCCATATCCCTTAACCTCTGCAGTCAAGCTCTATGCAGCGTCACGCACCGACGATATCCGTGATCCTCACTTCGCTGTAGTCCTGACGATGTCCGAGTGTGCGACGGTACTGCTTGCTGGCCTTGTACTTCAGCACGCGGACTTTGGCAGCGCGTGCATTGCGCACCACGGTGCCGGTTACCTTGGCGCCGTCCACGAGCGGATTGCCCAGCGTCAGCGTCTGCTTGCGCACCGCGAAGACGTGATTGAACTCGACGCCTGCGCCGGGTTCAGCGGCCAGCCTCTCAACGCGCACCAAGTCGCCGGGTGAAACCTTATACTCTTTGCCGCCAGTCCGAAAGATCGCATACATAAACCCAATTCTCCTGTTAGCGGAAAACTCAATTATAGAGGCGGTTGCAGCCGGGCGTCAACGGCTGGCGCCCCGATTGCCCCGATTTCAGACGTACGGGCGGGGCCCTTGTGGCCGCCCGTACGTCTAATTTCAGGACGCTAGAACTGGACGGAGAACCCGCCGCGGAAGCTGCGGTAGACAGGCGTGAGCGTGATCGGCTGGCCGTTTGCGCCCGTCACGCGGACGTAACCCTGGCCGCCGACGTTGCGGAAATCGGCCACAACCTGGATCTGGGCGCCACCGAGGAAGTTGATGCGCGGCAACGGCTGCCGGAACTGGACACCGGCGTAAGGGGCCACATCCAGGTCGGCGAGGTCGTAGGGATCGACTGAAGTCACTTGCCCGCGCTCGATCCAACCGTACGAACTTACGATCTGGGTCTTGGTTGCCGGAATTTCCGCAACCATTTTGCCGGCCACCATCCGGCTTGAGTGCGGACGAATCAAAGGTATCGACGGCGTGCCGTGGGCAGCCTCCAGCGCCGCCAGAGCGTCGCCCGTTGAGTAGCTGCCGCTTGCCTGCAGATTCCGTGTCAGCGACTGCGAGACCGAAACGCGCGCTCCGGTCGAGCCGTAACCGCCGGAGTTCAAGTTGACGCCGTTGGCGGTGCCGTTCGGCATCACGTCGCCGGCATTGGCCAACGAGCTCCAAGCCGTCGCAGGCCCAAACCCGCGAACCACAGCGTTGCTGAACCCGTCGTGGTATGCCGCCGCCTGAACCTCGGTCTTGCGCGTCAGCCGCCGCGAGTAAGCCACCTGGCTGTGGCGCGCCGCTTCGAGCCGCAATCGATTATTGCGCACGCTGGCGCGCGGGAAGACATTGAGCTGGTCGACCTCGTTGGCGAGCGTTCCATCAGGCTCCACGGGGACGTCGCCGTAGCTGAAGCTAAGGCTGCTCGCCGGGCTGAGGACGTATTCAACCGCAGCCCTCGGCATCACCACGGCCGCGCCCTGCAACCCGTCCAAATAATTCACCTCGAAGCCAGTGCTAACCTTCAAGTCGCTGGTAATCTGGCTGCCGTTGGTATACGCGAGCGTCATGCCGTGCGCGTTGAGCAGGCTCGGCGGACCCGGCAGCGAAACAATCTGTGCGCCATCTTCGAAGCCCATCTGATGGGCTACCAAAGACACCTCCTGGGTGGACCCGTGGGCCGCCCGGCGACGAAAGGAGGTAATCAGGGAGGAACTCGAGACGCCCTGACCGTCCAAAGCGCTCGCCACCAGCACATCGGTGCCCTCGGTGAGCGGCCGCCAATAGGCGAGAACGGTGCCCAAAGCCACCTGATCGCTCAGAGTATCGGCACCGGCTGCCTCCGGCATCATGGCCACCAACTTCTGGCTGGGACCGAACGGCGCTTGAGAACTGCCGGGGTCCGCGCCATGATAACGCAGCACGGGGCGGACCGAGGATGCGCTCCGCAGCACCCATTTCCAGTCATCATCGGTGCGATTCGCGCCTTCCCGCGACCGCGTGACTTGGGGAAGCAGCGTGCTGAGCATCAAACTGAGTTCCGAAACCTGCCCCGCGTGCACGTTGATGCCGTCGCGTTCCAAAGGCGTGCTCGCAACCAGGAGCGAGTAGCGCCCGGGAAGCAGATCGCCGGCGCTGAAGCGCCCGTGGGCGTCCGTCAGCACGCGTTCGACCCGCCTGGTAATCCCCGGCCCAACTATCACCACCGTTGCGTTGATCAGTGGCGCGCCGTCGCGGTCTGTGACCATACCCGTCAAGCGGCCGCAAGCCGGATGATCCGCTGCCAAGCCCGCAGCGGCTATAAGGAGCGCCACTCCGGCTGCCAGGAGGCCCGAACGCTTCGACCGTGTGAGAAGCGGTTTCATGTTGGCCTGAGTCTTTCCGTTTCCCTCTTCCTTACTCACTGGATCTGAAACGTCGCCGGCTCCAGTACGAATTGCTTGCTGACGTTGTCCGTCACCTTGATCTCGATTTGGTACTCCCCCGGCTGGAGCGACTTCAGCGGGAGAGTCTTGGAGATCGTCACTTGAGCGGTCTGTGCCTTTTCGGACGTCGAATACAGCGACTTTCCGTCCTTGGTCAGAGAATAGTCGATCTCTGCGGACGGCTTGTGCGTGGTGGGATCCTGCGTCAGGTTGTAAACCTGCATGTAAATCCCCAAATTCTCGTCGCGAGTGAAGATCTTCTGCACGCTGGGACGCACCTTTGTGCTCCCGATGACGAACATTCCCGTGCCTACCTGGGTGGTCGGAACCTGCTGGATAAGATCCGCCAGAATCAGGGAGCTGCTGCCCAGCTTGTCATCCTCATAGCGCGGAACCCGGATCCCCTCATCCAGATATCCCATGGCACCGCTATTCTCGTCCTTCAAGATCATGCTGAGCTTGTATAAGCCCGGCTTGAGCGGCAGCGCCCTCTGGTACACCTCTTTTCGATCGGGATAATTCTGGAAATCGTGCTCGGGCATGTCCACCGCTACGCCCTGATCGAAGCTGGTGGCAACCCGGCCGCTAGGCGTAGTCAACTGCCCGTAGATGTCGATCGAGGCATGCATGATGCCGTCTTTGTTCTGGAACTGCAGGTCTTTGTTCGCCACCTGCACGGTAATCGGCGTGAGTATCGCATCGTCGGTAATGCGCACAAAGTCGGTCCGAGTCTGAAAGGGCAGAATCTGGGAAGTGATCTTGTGCGTCACCGACGCCCGCAGATCGTCAAACTTGGCGGCCGGCGGCTGGAAGATCTTGGCGAAAGTGTCGAGGCGGGTGAACTCCTCCATGCTCTCCGGCAATCCACCGAGCGGCTGGCCGATGGTCATTCCGTCCGTTCGCGTAAAGCGATCGTTCTTGGACGCCATTCCCATCGATTCCAGCAGGGTCAAGCCGGCGCCAGGAACGTGCAGCAGAGCGTCTTTTTCTCCGGGGTCCATGGTGAGATGGAACTCACCGCTCATGGTCGGATCCACGAACTCCAGCTTGATATTGCTGCCGACACCCTCGATGTAATTGTAGGTCCAATCTTCGAATGGGAAAGTGGACGTCTCGCCGCCGCCTTCTTCGGCCGGACGTTCGTAGGTGCCGCCGCTATCGTGATTGTCGATCTCGTTGGGCGGTCCATACATGATGTAGATGCGGCCACGGTCCGTCTTCCAGCCGGGGATGCCGGACGCATAGTGCTCGTTGGCGTAAGCGATGCGGCGGTAGTATTCCTCTTTGAACTCGTTCTCAGGATCGCCAGGATTGGGATTGCGCCGCTCCCAGAAGTTCTCGATGAACTGCTCCCGCTCGTCGTCGGTGGTCAGCTTCTTGAAGGCTGCCCGCTCCGTATCGGTGATGATGTAAGGCACTTCATCTTCGATCCACTTCTTGTACGGGCTCTGCTCTTCCTTCTGGAGTTCCTTCTGGCGCTTTTTCTCTTCTTTGCTCTGTTTGTCCGGGGTGGCAAACGTGCGAACGGTGACTCCGAAAACGACAAGGAAACCCGCTGTGAACGCCAGGGCCGCCAGCGTCGAACTGCGCTTATACCACGGCCGGGATTTAGGAAGCGTCGACGTCATAAGCTCAGAATTCCCGCTTACCTGAATGTTATTTTTCAAGCCGCGAAAAGTCAAGGTGATCCCTCCGCGACCCTTCAACCCGACCTTGGATCAGATGCGCGGGTGCAAGGGAAGGTTGACCTCAAGAATCGGGGGCGCGGGCGTCGAATCAGAGGTAAGCGGACGGCGATCGGGGGTCATGGCTTGGCTCGGAAGTCTTGCCTGTCAACCAACTGTCAACTCAAGAGAGTCAACCTCCTTCCAAACGAACTTCCAAACGAAAATTCCTCGAAATTTGCCTAAGTAATTGAAAACACTCGCAAAATAAAGTTTTTCAATCCTCTCACTTTTCCCCACCGTCCAAAACAGCCTCCGCGCACTGGCTCTTGCTGTAGCGCCGGTGTCCTCACCGGCGACTTTCAACCCGATCGCGCCGGTGCCCTCACTGGCGACTTTCAACCCGATCGCGCCGGTGGGGACACCGGCGATTTTCAACCCGATCGCGCCGGTGGGGACACCGGCGCTACAGCAAGACGACCCGAAGTGAAAGGAGAGACACTCATGGAACATTCGAAAAACGACGACCGCAGCCGCGCAGGCTGTGAATCAGGCCAACGGACGCCAATCGCGCGGACTTGCCACGCCCGAGGGCAAGGCCAATTCCAAGATGAACGCCTTCCGGCACGGCAAATACGCCGAGCGTCCCGACCCGGTGAAGCTGCTGCTCGGCGGATACGACGCGAGCGGGCCAGACGCGAGCAGGCCGGATGTCATTTAGAATCAGTGAATCGTCATCGGACGCAGAACCTGGGAGCGCGGGCATTCTGCCCGCTTTCGAGGCGGTCATACCATGGCCGAGCGGTCAATTCTGATGTAGCAACGGCTTTACGCCGCCATTTGGCGAATATTCGCCGCTACGGTCTCAGATTGACAGGGACTTCGGGTGTGTTAGCTTTGAAGAAGGCGGATGAGCGGCCCATTCCAGCCCCCATGTCAACGGCGGGAGACGGCGGCACTAGAGTCCGCCCCATGCGCTCATGAACAATGGTTCCAGCCCGGTCGTGCTCGATTCGTTCCACCGCCCGCTGCGGAGCTTGCGGCTCTCGGTCACCGATCGCTGTAATCTCCGTTGTCTCTACTGCATGCCGGAAGAGGAGTACAAATGGATCGAACGCACCGAGATCCTGACCTTTGAAGAACTCGCCACGCTGGCGCGGGTGTTCATGAGCCTCGGAGTGGACCGGCTGCGCCTGACCGGCGGCGAACCGCTGCTGCGACGCGATCTGCCGCAGCTCGTAGCCATGCTGCGCCAGTCCGGACTCCCACAGCAACCCTCTTCGAATGGCGATTCGGCTCTGTCGAAGCCGTCTTTGGGCCTGCGCGATCTGGCGCTGACCACGAACGGCTTGTTGCTTGCCGCGCAAGCGCGCGACTTGCGGCAAGCGGGCCTGGACCGCGTCACCATCAGTCTCGATACTCTGCGGCCCGAGAGATTTCGGGCGCTTGCGAGGTATGGCGCCATCGCTGACGTGCTCGCCGGGGTTCGCGCCGCCTGCGAAGCAGGCTTCGACAGGCTGAAAATCAACAGCGTGGTGATCCGCGGCTTCAACGACGACGAGCTCGGGGACATGATCGCCTTCGGACAACGCATCGGCGCCGAAGTGCGTTTCATCGAGTACATGGACGTGGGCGGCGCCACGCATTGGTCCTCGAGCCAAGTGGTGTCGCGGGTCGAAATTCTGGACCGGCTGCGCGGCCGGTTCGGTCCCATCGAGTCCCTCAACCTGGAAGCGCAAGGCGCGGCGCCTGCCGATCGATTTCGTCTGGCAGACGGCACGGTTTTCGGCATCATCTCATCGACCACCGCGCCTTTCTGCGCGCTGTGCGACCGCGCGCGCCTGACGCCCGACGGGTTGTTTCTGCTGTGCCTTTATGCCCACCAGGGTCTTGACCTGAAGCGTCCGTTGCGTGAGGGCGCCTCACCTGACGAATTGCACGCCTTGATTACCGAACGTTGGCAGGCGCGCCGGGACCGCGGCGCCGAAGAGCGCAAGACCCTGCGAGCGCGCGGCCCGCTATTCCAAATCGAGGAACTGCGGCAGGACGTGCACCTGGAAATGCACACGCGGGGCGGCTGACGAAGGACACGAATGGCTGAACGTTACTTTGACCGCGACGAAGCCGAAGCGCTGCTGCCCATGATCTCGAGCGCTCTCGCCGAAGCTCGCGAGGATAAGGAGAAAGTGGACCTCCTCGACCGCGAGTTCGCCCAGGCCGCCGCCAAGATCATGATCCTCGGCGGCTGGATTCCGCCCTACAAGGAACTCTCCGAGAAGCGTGCTGTGCGCGATCGGACCAACGAAAAAATCCGCGAGGCCATCGACCGCATTCAGGAAACCGGCTGCGTCCTGAAAGACCTCGATGAAGGCCTGGTGGACTTTCCCACCGTGCGCGACGGGCGCGAAGTGTACCTGTGCTGGAAAATGGGCGAAGAGCGTATCGGATACTGGCATGGCATGGACGAAGGATTCGCCGGCCGCAAGCCGCTCGATGAAGACGATGGCGGGGAGTCGGAGCAGCCTCCACCCGGGCGAGGACGGGTCAATTGAGAATTGGCGATTGCCGGTTGCCGATTGTGACGTTGATCTCAGCTTCGAATCAGGTGCTCGCAGAAGGAGCTAAAACATGACGAAAGCAAATCCGTCTGGAGATTCAATCAGTCCGAAACGCCAGGTAGAAGTCGCCGCGCTCACGGCACGGTATTCAAGCTACTCCTCAGTGAACGTAGCGCGGCCGCCCGCGCTACGGTAGCGGAGCGAAGAGAATTGAATGAGTGAGGTCACAGCTACACCCAACAGTCTCGCCACCGCCGCCAGCCCTTATCTCCGCAGCGCCGCACACCAGCCGGTGGCGTGGCAGCAATGGGGTGAGGCGGCGTTTGAGCGCGCCCGCCGCGAAGACAGGCCCATCCTGCTCGACATTGGCGCCGTCTGGTGCCACTGGTGCCACGTCATCGACCGCGAGAGCTACGAGAACCCGGAAATCGCCGGCGTCATCAACGAAAACTACGTGGCCGTGAAGGTGGACCGCGACGAACGGCCCGACATCGATGCTCGTTATCAGATGGCCGTCAGCGCTCTCACCGGACAGGGCGGCTGGCCGCTCACCGCCATCCTCACACCGGACGGCAAGCCGTTTTTCGGCGGCACTTACTTTCCGCCCGACGACCGCTATGGCCGTCCCGGCATGAAGCGCATCCTCGAGACCATCGCCCAGAACTACCGCACGCATCGCGCCGAGATCCACACCAGCGCCGACCAGATCGCCGACGCGCTGGGGAAGGTCGAGATTTATCGCGCCGGAGGCCGGGCCGGAAGCGCCGTACTGCAGGGCATCGTGGCCGGCATCCAGGAACTCTACGATCCCGGGCACGGCGGATTCGGACGCGCGCCGAAGTTTCCCCATCCCTTCGCGGTGGAGCTGCTCCTCGACCGGTACCTTGAGACGGGCGAGCGCCGTCTGCTCGATATCGTGACCTCCACTCTCGAAGCCATGGGACGCGGCGGCGTGTACGACCAGATCGGCGAGGGGTTTCATCGCTACTCGGTGGACGAGCACTGGGGCGTGCCGCACTTCGAGAAGATGTCGTATGACAATTCGGGGCTGCTGCTGAATTACCTGCACGCCTGGCAGCTCACGCATCAGGAGTTCTTTCGCGAAATTGCGCTCGGCATCATGAGTTTTGTCGAGAACGTGCTCTCGCGGCCCGGCGGCGGGTTCTATGCGAGCCAGGATGCGGACGTCAGCCTCGACGACGACGGTGACTATTTCACCTGGACGCTGGACGAAGTGCGAGCGGCGCTCGATGAGCAGGAAGCGCGCGCGGCCGCGCTGCGCTACGAGGTCGGACCCACAGGCGAGATGCATCACAACCCCGCGAAAAACGTCCTCCTCATCGATCAGCCGCTGGAAGCGATTGCGGCGCGCATGAATATCAGCCCAGAGGAAGCCGGGCGGATTGTCGCGCGTGCGAAGGCGAAGATGCTGGCGGCGCGCGCGCAGCGTCCCACGCCATTCATTGATCCCACTCTGTATGCGGCATGGAACGCGATGATGGCTTCGGCGCTGTTCGAGGCCTACAAGGTGCTGGGGCTCGA
>JASHPE010000424.1 GCA_030038235.1 Terriglobia bacterium | reverse complement strand
CAGTCAATCAATCCACCATGCTGAGGGCGCTGGAAAACCAGCTCGGCGTCGCGATCACGCAATCCGGGAAAGACGTATGGGGCTTCGGCGTGCCCTGGCAGAACGGCGATACCACGTCGCACGGCGGCGGCCTCGCGGTCATGGCGAGCGAACTCTACTACCTGACGGGCACGAGCAGCTACAACACGTATTCGCAGAAGTGGCTGGCGAATATTCTGGGAGCCAACTCCTGGGGATCGTCCTTCATCGTCGGCGACGGCAGCACCTTCCCCAATTGTATCCAGCATCAGGTGGCGAATCTGGTGGGCGCGCTGGACGGAACTTCGGGCGGCACGCCGATTCTTTGGGGCGCAGCGTCCGAGGGTCCTGCCAGCTCAGCGACTTCAGGAACCCTGCCCGGCATGAAGCTGTGTCCGGCAAACGGCGTCGACACCTTTGCCATCTTCAATGGAAACGACGGCGCCTATAACAGCTCCGAGACGGCGGTCTATAAGGACAACGTCCAGTCCTACAGCACAACCGAGCCCGCGATCGACCTGACGTCCACGTCGTACCTGATGTTGTCGTGGCGGATCGCGGGGAGCCCGAATCCGTTGCCGTGAGGCCGCCCTGCTGGTTTTTGGCCGAGAGGAGCCTTTGTGAGTGCGGTTCACGACGAATATGCCGCGGCCGCCGAGTTCTACGACTCGGTCACCCCGTATCGGGCGCGCCAGGACGTGGCTTTCTTTGTTGAGGCTGCGCGCGCGGCGGCCGGTCGAGTGCTCGAGGTTGGCTGCGGCACGGGACGCGTCCTGATTCCAACCGCGCGTGCCGGCGTCCGCATCACCGGCCTGGATCTGTCTTCGGCAATGCTGGACATGTGCCGGCAGAAGGTCGCGCAAGAACCCGAAGACGTTCAGGACCGCGTCACGCTGGTCCGCGCCGACATGCGCAGCTTCGATTTGCGCCCGAAGTTCGAGCTGGTCACTACCCCATTTCGTCCTTTTCAGCATCTCCTGACGGTCGACGATCAACTCGCCTGCCTCGCGGCCATCCACAGGCACCTGGTGCCCGGCGGGAAATTGATTCTTGACGTGTTCAATCCCGCCCTCGACCGCCTCGCGGGTCCGTTGACCTCGCCTGTGTCTTACGTGGAAGAGGTCGATTTCATCCTTCCTGACGGCCGTCGCGTGCTGCGGCATGTCCGCATCGTAGGACGGGATCTATTCAAGCAGGTTCACGACATTGAGTTTGATTACCTGGTGACGCATGCGGACGGACGCCAGGAAAAGCGCGTTCATCGCACCAAGATGAGATATTTTTTCCCTTACGAGGTCGAGCATCTGCTGGCGCGCAGCGGGTTCGCTGTGGAAGATCTCTTTTCGGACTACGACAAGAGCCCCTACGGTTCAAACTACCCTGGAGAACTGATCTTCGTCGCCCGCAAAGTCGAGCGTAGCTGATGGCGCTGCGCCGGATTCGCTTCAATCCAACGCCACAAGTAAATGGAAAGTGCGATTCCGACGCCAGCGATACGACTCGAAGTCGCGATCCAGGGTGAGGATGTCTCCGGTGTTCAGCTCGTCGGCGAGATGAATGAGGTAGTCACCGGCCGGAACCCTTCAAGCGGCGTGAAGCGTAAATCGGCGGTTCATTCGGGCCGCGCCCTGGCTTCGCGCAGAACTTCGTCGGCCGGCCGAGGACCGGGTCGGCAGTTTCCACTCCCGACCCTAAAGTGCCCAACCCATAGCGTCAAGAATCAAACACTTAGGGCACCAGCAGGCTCGCGCGGGCGGTTTGCCAGGGCCCCAACCCCGCCTCAAAACCTCCGGTCTCCTCAGTGGCCTGAGTTTTCAACAGGATAACCAACTGTAAACAAGGCGCAAAAAAAACTTTCTCAATATTCTCGGTCTTATCCACTGTCCCACCCTTGGAGTGTATGCTTAAAATTTTGTCGAAGCGGGCGCGGCAACACGCAACCGAGCGGACCCGAGCGAACCCGACAGGCTTAAACTGATTAGAATGATAGCGATAGCCCATAATCGGCACGGAGCGAACCCGAAGCGGTTATCTGGCTTGTTTTCATGTGCTTACGCGCAAGAAAGGGCCTGTTTTTGGCAAATCGTATGTCTACGGCTCGCGTCCTATTGCAGATTGGGTGTTCGTGGCTGGCGAGCAGAATCCGCAGCGGCCAAACGGGGTCGAGCGAAGCCGAGCGAACCCGACTTGGTTAAAGCTATTATAATCAGTGGGATAGGCCCTAGTCGCCAGGGAGCGAACCCGAAGCGGTTATCTGGCTTGTTTTCATATGCTTACGCGCAAGAAAGGGCCTGTTTTTGGCAAATCGTATGTCTACGGGCTTTTTCCCATTTCAGATTGGCATTGGGGGCCGTTTTCGGCGTTCCCTGTCCGCCTTGCGAACCCCCAAACCCGAATCCCTCATCCCGAGTGCTGCAACGGAGGTTGTATTGGGCCGTGGTTTATGATACCCATGATGCGAGGATGGGAGCGGACGCTCGCGGTTGTCCCAGAGCCCGCAGACAGGCCGTTCGCATCCAAGGCAAGGGAGAAAGAGAGTCGGGCGTGCCACCGTCCCAGACGTACTACGACATCCTGGATGTTCCCGCCAACGCCCCGGCTGAGCGCATCAAAGAGTCCTACCGCGTGGTCGCCAGCATCTGGCATCCCGACCGCTTCGCGCAGGGGTCGAAGCAGCATCAGCTCGCCACGCGCAAACTCCGCGAGCTTAACGCCGCTTATGAGGTGCTGCGCGATCCGGCGCGGCGGGCGGCTTACGATCGCCGGCTGGTTGAAGACCGGCGCGTGAGCGGGGTCTATTGGACATTGCGGGTGCAAGGGAAATACGGTCCGCCCACGGGCTCCACCAACCGGTCGGCGATGCTCGCCTACGCTCTCGGCTTGGTGACGGGCATTGCCTTCCTGCTGATGCCCGCCTACCGCCACGACCGCTTCGTGCGCTTTCACGCCTGGCAGTCCACGTTTCTGAGCGTTGCGGCTTACCTCGGGACTTTGATCGGGCCGCTGATCGGTCTCCATCGTCCGATCTATTGGTTGCTCTGGATGGTGGCCTTTGCGGCGTGTTCGATCTTTCTGATGAAGCATGCGTACTACAACGAACGGTATCGTCTTCCGCTGATCGGCGCTTTGGCCGTGCGCCGCGCGGGCCTGGAGCCCGACCCCGAAACGGATTTCCCGGTCGAGGCTCCCCAAACCCGTCAGCACGTCTTCTGAGATCATCCGCGAAGTGCAACAATGGGAAGCGCAACGCCACGCGTTCTTCACCTGCCGTTTCGGTGGGCAGGCTATGGGCGCGGGCGATTGAGTAGTGTCCCAATTTCAGACGTACGGGCGGCCCTTGTGGCCGCCCAATTGATGGCGCGAGGGATGGGGCGGCCACAAGGGCCGCCCGTACGTCTGAAATTGGGAGACCACCGCCGATTGCGCTAGGGCGGGGTTTCCGTTCCACAGCGTGGATTCGTGAATTCGACATCGGGAGCAGGCATCATGAAGGTCAACTGGAGACGGCGAACGGGCATGGCGGCGTTACTCGCATTGACGGCGTGCGTCGTGGCGCGCGGCCAGCAGCCTTCGGGCCAGATGGGCGACATGGGGCACATGCACCATATGGCGATGCCCAAGGCCGCGGGCGTCCGCCTCGACGTGGCAAATGATGAGGCGCAGCACGTGTTCACCATGCGGCTGGGCCCGCTCGATCTGCCTGCCCATGCCGGCATGAGTGTGGCCCAGGCGCCCGAGCTGAGCTGGACGGTGCCGCTCGACGGCTGGTTTGTGGCCTATCATCCGCGGCTGACGGACGCGTCCGGCAACGCGCTGCCCGGTCGACTGCTGCACCACGTAGCGGTGTTCGACGTTAGCCAGCGCAATTACCTCTGCCCCAGGCAGCCGGAACACATCTTCGGCGCCGGTGGCGAGATGACGAATTGGCCCGCCACACCGGGTCTCGGCTATCGCGTCCGGCAGGGCGACAGGATTCTGGTGGCGACGATGTTCCACAACGACGAGGCCGTGAGCTACCCGCAGACCTATCTTGAAATCAAGGTCCAATATCAGCCGGCCTCATCCGGCGGTCCGTCGCTCATTGCGGTCCGGCCGGTGTGGTTTGACGTGATGGGATGCGGCGAGTCCGCCTATGACCTGAAGCCCGGACGCAACGTCACCACGGGCGATTTCACGCTGGCGACCAACGGCAAACTCATCGGCGTCGGCGGACATATGCACGACTATGGGCGTGAATTGGTGCTTGAGGACGCGACCCGTAACCAGAAGATCGCCACGCTCGACGCCAAGCTCGATCCCGACGGCCGCCTGCTCTCAATACCGATCGCGCTCTTTGCGGAGACCGGAGGACTGGAGCTCGCCAAGGGCGACGACATCCGCGTGACGGCTGTGTATGACAATCCCACCGGAAAGTATCTGCACGATGGCGCGATGGGAATTGCTGTCGGCTATCTGATCCCCGAGGGCGCGGAGTAATGGTGTCATTTCCTATCCGGAATCGCTTTTCGAACCACGTCATTCCCGCTTTCGGGGGAATGACGTGGTTCGAAAAGGAATTACTCATACCAAATGACACCAACGCCACGCGCGAATGAATGGCCGTCCCACTGAGATCACGGGGCGTCACACGGCGATGTGATCCCCGTCACAAGGGTTCAGAGGCCGGTGACGGCAGAATATTCGGGCGCTCGCCCGGCGATGCGTTAACCAAGTTCCATGTTCGAAAGGCCTGAGATGAAAGTCCGCAGATCACTCGTCGGGACCAGAGTTTGTTTGGCCCTTGTCGCTCTATGTGTCGCTTGCGCCTCCGCTGCGCTGGCCGCGGATGCCACAAGAGCGACGCCATTCCTGACCCTGCCGCTGGTCCCGTCGGCCGTGGCGCCGGGAAGTCCCGGCTTCGACCTAACCGTGAATGGCACCGGCTTCTCCACCGGCTCGCTAGTGAATTGGAATGGACACCCGCTTGCCACGCGATTCATCTCGGATCACGAGTTGCGCGCGGCAGTGCCCGCCAAAAACGTTGCCGCCGCCTCCATCGCGACGGTGACGGTTTGGAGACCGGGCGGGCGGACGTCGGACAGCGCCTATTTCGACGTCAGCAAGCCAGCTTCAAGCGTGGCCCTGACTGGGGCGTCGCTTGCGGTAGGAAAGAACCCGAGCGGCATAGCGACCGGCGACTTTAATGGCGATGGCATCCTTGACCTTGCTGTGACCGAATACGACAGCGGCAACGGCCAGGAGGTCGCGGTGTTGCTGGGCAAGGGCGACGGGACGTTCCAGGCTCCGGTGCGATACGAGACCGGTCTCGGACCCTACGCCGTGATCGCCGCGGACTTCAACCATGACGGCAAGCTCGATCTCGCCGTTGCGGATGAGTTTGAAAATTCCATCTCGATTTTGTTAGGCAATGGCGATGGCACCTTCCGGCCGCATAAGAAGTTCATAACGCCAACTTTTCCGCACGAATTGGCTGCCGCGGACTTCGACGGCGACGGCAATCTCGATCTCGCCGTCAACGGCTCCTCGAACGGATTTCTGGGCCTGATGCTGGGAAATGGCGACGGCACCTTCAAGCCCGAGCAAGTTTATATCACCACATGGGGGCTCGCCGGAGCTGTCGCCCCGGCGCCCGGCGACTTCAACGGCGATGGCAAGCTCGATCTGGCCGTGCTGAGCGGCGAGGGTGTGGGCGTGATGCTCGGCAAGGGTGATGGCACCTTTTTGAAGCCCACCTATTATGCGGCGGCGCCGATTGCGGTGTCCGAGGTGGTCGCCGATTTCAACGGAGACGGCAAGCTCGACCTCGCCGTTGCGGGCAGATCCGCCAAGGGCGCGGGCGTCGTAGCGATCCTTCTTGGCAACGGCGACGGCACTTTCCGCACTCACGTGGACTACCCCTGCAGCGGGGAACCGAAGTACATGCTGGCCGCCGATTTGAACGCCGATGGGAAGCTCGATCTCGCCCTCACCGACGCAGCCACCGGCCAGGTCCATGTGTTTCTCGGCAAAGGCGACGGGACATTCCAGGAGCGCGCAGACTTCGCGACCGGCGGACATCACGCCGTCTTCCTTGCGGCGGGCGATTTCAATCGCGACGGGCGCTTGGATTTGGCCGTGGTCGACTCGGATAACAACAGCGTCTCAGTGCTGCTTGGAACTCCTTAGAGCTACTGCGACGCCGGAGGCTTGACGCCAGCGCCATCCTCGACATTGTCGGCGTCGCTGCCGGAGCGTACCGCCGCGTCGAGCCATCCGATCAGCGTGGCGTCATCGATCTCGCCGGTATAGTCGAGCAGCACCTTGCCGTGACTGTCGATGATGGTGGTTTGGGGAAAGAAACCGGTGTAATACTTTTTGACGAGCGGGACTTGCGTCTTGGTGGGAATAGGCTTGGAAAGATCGACGATCACGAAGTGGACGCGATCGCCGTAGTCCCGGTACATCTCCACGGTGCGCTCCGCCTGGCGCTTGGCGTCGTAGCAGAACTCGCCATACATGAAGATCAGGTTGGGTTTGCCTTTCTCGAGGCCGTCCCACAAGTTGTCGCCTTCGATTGAAGGACCCTGCCAGGCGTTCTTCAGGTAATCGAGGCCGGGCTTCAGCTTCAGGTTGTCGGCGCTTCGCAGGCTGGCAGACGCCTCCGTCAGAGCCAGTATCAGGATCATACCTGAAGCGAGACGAGAGCTTTTCATTGATGCGTTTTACCCGTGCCTGCGCCCCTGGCCGCGGCGACTTCTCCCCTCGCTTCATTGTAATCGATCCTGCGCCGTCGAGAGAACCGCGAACGTCCGGATCGAATCGATCCAATCCGGCGCCGCTCTCGATCCTGCTTCTGACCTCGCCGCTACGCGTGATTTCTTCCAGCGCCGGGGGAGTAAAGGAAGTCCTCGATTTCGTCGATCCGGTCGTCGGCATCGTGGTAGCCGATGTCGATAAGAGCCTGCGTGTACTCGGGCGTGAACAGCAAGTAGCTCATAAGGTCGGAACAGGAATCTGCGTCGCGTCCCAGGCTGTTCACGAAATAGCTGATCAGGTAGGGCATCGCCGTGCGATGCTCCGCCGCCACATCAGCCAGCTCGACCGAAGGCGCAATGTGAAGCGTTCTTAGCGGCCGCATCTTTTGCGAGCCGTTGGACTTTTTGAGCTGGCCGTCCTCCAGGAGTTCATTCAGGCGCTCCAGGTGCTCGATATCGGCGGCGAGATGGTCGAGGAACATCACGTTGCAAAGCAGTCCGGCGACTTCCGCCAGCGACGGAGGTTTGCGACTGGACGACTCCTCCTGATCGTCCCGTGTTTCGCAGCGCACGCCGATCGCCATGACGCGTTCGGCTCCCAAGCGGATCAGCGGGCTGAGGGGCTGCTGAAGACGCATGCAGCCGTCGCCGAAAAAGGCGTTGCCGAGCGGCGTCTTCAGCTCCACCGGCGGAAAGACCACGGGAATGGCAGCCGACGCGCAAACATGGTCCACCGTAATCTTCGTCGCCAGGGTCACGCGCCGGCTTCGCTGCCACATCGGATGGCCCCTAGCGCCCTGGATGAACAGATAACTCTTGCCTGAGCCGTAGTTCGTGGCCGAAATCGCCAGGGCGTAAAGGTGACCGCGCTTGATATTCTCCTGGATCCGTTCGCAATCGAGGTGATCGTTTAGAAAACGCCGCAAAGGAGTGGCGTCCAGCAGCGATCGGGCGTTACCGCCCCCGAGAACGCCGCCGAAGGAGAGATCGATGATCCAGGTGAGGGAATTGCGGGTTTGCGCCATCAGGTCGCATCGAAAGACGTCGGAGGGCGTCAGCTCGGACCAGATCTGCGCGAGAATTCTGGTGCCGACGGCAAGGTCGTCGCTGCCCACGGCAAGGGCCGTCCCATTAATAGCGCCGGCCGACGCCCCTCCGATGATCGTGAAGGGATTCCCCAACGTCTGGATCTGTTTAATCTCGCCGATGCGTTTCAGAACCCCGGCTTGATAGGCACCACGGGCGCCACCGCCCGTCATCGCTAAACCGAGCGCGTTCTCCAAACTTGCCCCCAGTATGGCGTGCCCGAACAGGGGTCCGATTCCCCTGCGGCACTGGGCGCGCCATTCGAACATCCTATAACGCAGCTTACCGCAGAAACCCAGACGTGTGAATGTCTGTTGCAACCCTGATTAACTGTTTGGCACCTTCTGCGCCGCCATAACGAAGCACCATTCGAACGCCAGCAGGCCGGCGACGGCGAGCACACCGGCAAGCATGAGTGGGACGGCGTTCGAACGGCTCAACACAAGCAGTAATCCGGGCAGAACGACGCCCGTCAGAATGGATCCCGCCCAAAAGAGAAGGCGGTACGGGCCATGCGTGATTAGCCGAGCGGCAAAGCGTGAATTCACGCTGCCGCGCGGCATGACGACTTCCTCGAGCACGATCAGCATGTGCAGAGCCAGGCAGATTCCCAACGCCCAGGCCGCAAGCGCGCGCGTCCGGCCGGTCGCGCCCCAAGCCGCGGGCAGACACGCAAGAACGGCGGCTCCCGTGAGCACCGCCTGCACGATCAGGTGCGGGGCCAGCAGGCGCGTACGCCACAGGTCGCGGCCCTTGCACTGCGCGAAGAGGAACGCCGTATAAACGGCTGCCTCGAGCCCGGCGGCCAGCATGGGCCAGATCAGGATTGCGGCGGCCGCTGACCAGTCCGCCAGCCGGGCCAGCAGAAACAGCCCGCTGAGCGTGCTATAGCCGGCCAGAATGAACCCTCCGCGCACCAGCCAACTCCGACGCTGCGGAGTGAGCAGAATACGCAGGAAGCGCTCGGGCCGTGTCAGGTCCGTGATCAGCAGGAGCGTGGTGACGGTGGTGAAGACGAGCGCCACCAGCGCCAGAATCTCATCGCGAATCCGATTGGCGGGAATCCACCCGAGCACCGCGGCCAGCGCCGGCAGCAGCAGCGGCGCCGATCCGATAGACTTCGTCCATAGGTACGCCGGCACGCGCCAGCTCCACGGCCGCTCGTGCCCCACGTCGTACGCGGCGAGGACGTCCGGCTGAACAAAAGGACTGTCCGCAGGATAAGCAGCGCCTCCGCCATGGAGCTCTTCGTTGCGCTCCGACCACAGGTAGAACGCTTCGTGACGCGCTGCCGTCGGGACGAGACTGCTCGGCTCACCCTCGATGTAATAAAGCTTGGGGTGCGTTTCTGCCTCAGGCTTCCGCACGCGCACGGTCTGCTCGTCGAGCAACTCCGCGATCCGGCTCCCAGGCCGGTCGAGGTCGCCGGCTATGATGGCCTGCTCGGGGCAAACGATCACGCAGGCAGGCTCAAGCCCTACCTCAACTCGATGCGCGCAATAGTTGCACTTGGCAGCCGTATCGGTTTCCGGGTCGATGTAGATCGCGTCGTAGGGACACGCCTGCATGCACGCTTTGCAGCCGATGCAGCGCCCGGAATCGAAATCCACAATGCCGTCCGGCCGTTGAAACATGGCCGTCACAGGGCAGATCTCGACGCAGGGCGGATTTTCGCAATGATTGCAGCGCGTTACCTGGAAATGCCGCCGCACCTGCGGAAATCGGCCTTTTTCCACATATTTCACCCAGGTGCGATTCACGCCCAGCGGGACGTGGTTCTCCGTCTTGCAGGCCACGGAGCAGGCGTGGCAGCCGATGCACTTGCGATTGTCAATGATGAACCCGTATTTCATGCGGAGAGTCGGCCCGTGAAGCGTACCTGATTGGCCATGCGGTGGTTGCCCGCCCCGCGCTCGTTTTGTCATTGAGCGGCGAATTAGGTTAGCACCAACAGCGAGCACTTGTCACATCTTTCACGCACCGTGGGCCGGTTGGCGGAGGCGTTTCTTTTTTGCGTCTGCGACGGCGTCCCGGTGTTCGGGCGTGCCTCTGAGTCCAACGAAAAAGGCGCCACGGCGAGTCGGCGGGCTGGCCCTGTTCATCCCGGGTTTCATCCGGTCGTTTGGCCGAATGGAACCGACTTCGCGCCCGAGTTCCTGCACGATAACGTGCGCGTTACGGAATAGGCGGCTTGGCACAGCGCCGAGAGGGACGGATTGACGTGTAGCGTTCTCCGGCGTAGGCTTGTGCCATGACCATCGAATTGAAACTCGAAGACGAAGCGCTCGCGCAGGAGAGCTTGCAGAGTGGCGACTTCAAGAAGGCCGAGGAAGTGGTCCACCGCGCGCTCGACTGGTGGGCAAGGTCGGAAGGCGTGCACGTCGAAGCCCCGCAGCCTGGCCGCCAAACTCTTTCCGAATTCCTCATGCAGTTCCCGCTCGCTGGTTCCGAGCTGAACCTGGAACGCGACCGGGATTCAGGCCGCACCATCGACCTATGAAGGGCTACCTGCTCGCAGGCAGGAGCACAGTAAGAGGGATCAATTGGAGAAGTGGCTGGCTTCGGACTTACCTGCGCGTTTCCGGGATCGTCTCTTGTTTGTCAACGCAGAAATCGCCGAGTTCTGCGGACGATGGCAGGCGAAGCGCAACTGAAGGGCATTACGCTTCCGATCATTGATGGGCTACTGGCCGCCCCCGCATCTGAAAGGAGAAGGCCATGCAACGCAATGTGCGGATTATGTCGAATGTTTGCCTTGCGCCGGCCTCCGTCTTGCTGTTGGTCATGACGCTCGCCCAACCGCTTGCCGCGCAGGTTGGCGCCAGCTACTTTGTGTCGACGAAGGGCAGCGATTCGAACCCCGGCACGCTTGGCCTGCCGTGGTTAACCATCCAGCACGCGGCGAATACGGTCTCGGCGGGAGCCACGGTCTACGTCTTCGGCGGAGTTTACAACGAAGCGGTGAACTTTCCGAGGTCCGGAACCGCCCGGGCGCCCATCACATTCCGCAGCTATCCCGGACAGATGGCGGTGATTGATGGAACTGGCGTGACCTGCTGCACCTCGAACCCGCCTTCGAGCGACAATGGGACGCAAGGTCTCATTACCATCGTGGGTCAGAGCTACCTCACGATCGAAGGATTTGAAATCCGCAATTTCACCACTGATAATCCCGCCTACGTTCCCACCGGCGTCTGGATCACAGGGTTCGGCACCGGCGTCCACATTGTGAACAATCTGGTACACAACATCACGACCACCTCGGAGAAAAACGGGAACGCGTTCGGCATCTCCGTCTACGGAACATCGAAGACGCCCATCACCGAGTTGACGATCGATGGCAACGAGGTGTACGACCTGAGGACCGGCGAGAGCGAATCGGTGAACGTGGATGGCAACGTGACGTACTTCGCCATCACCAACAACCTGGTCCACGACAACGACAACATTGGCATCGACGCGATCGGATACGAGGGCGTGGGTCCCGTCGGCTACGACGAGGCCATGTACGGGGAAATCAGCGGAAACACCATCTACAACATCAGCGGAATCACGAATCCCGGCGAGGGGTTCGAATACGACGCCGACGGTCTTTATTGCGACGGCTGCGCCTACGTCACGATCGAGCGCAACCTGACGTTCCAGGTCGATTACGGCATCGAGACGACCAGCGAGAATCAAGTCTGCCTCCCCAATGGGACCGAGTGGTCCGGGCCCAACAATACCGGCACCGCGGGCAAAGGCAAGTCCCCCTGTTACGGTCGATATGTCACCGTGCGCAACAACATATTCTATGGCTCGAATGCCTGTGGCAATTCCATCGGAGGCTACGCCGCCGCCACTCGCCAGGGCGGTCCGAGCAATGGAGGAGGCAGCAGCTATCACGACGTCTTCGTGAACAACACGCTGTATAACAACGCCACTCAGCCGGGCAACTATTCGGAAGGCGGCGCCACTGGTGAATTCCAGATTCAGCACCAGGTGGGCGACGCGCAAGGCGACTACTACGAGAACAACATTGTGTTCGCCGGCGCCTACAACACCTGGATCTTCAGCTACGTCCCTTTTTCGACAAAGTACCCGCCGCCGCCCGCTACCCTGAATTGGAACCTCTACAATTCGGCGGCAGGCTACAAAGAGGGAACGTCAATCTGGTGGGGCAACGTGAACACCTACACCAGTTTCGCAAACTGGCAGACGTTGAGCGGCGAAGATTCGAACTCGCTCAACACCGATCCCCTTTTTGTCGATCTCGGCGGCACGCCTCCTGACTTTGACACCCTGCCTTCCTCGCCGGCAGTCGGCGCCGGCAGCACCAGCCTCTCGTGCAACGTCGGCTGGTGCGATCCCCATGGCAGTTCCCCGCACTCGATCTATGGCAGCACGGACTTCATCGGGAATCCGCGGACAAACGGCTCGAGCATCGACATCGGCGCCTACGAGAACACCGGGATGGCGATGGAGAACGTATTGACCGTGACCCTGACGGCAGGGGCGTACACGCTCGGGCCGGGTCAATCGACCGCTCTGACGGTCACGGTCTCTGCCAGTCCCGGGGGTGGCGGCGTGCCCAGCGGTACGGTGGACTTGATGCTCGGGTCAACGTCGCTAACAGAGCAGCCGCTCCTGCCTTCGAGCGTCACGGAATCTGGGGCAAGCGTGCCGCTCAACGCCTCAGAGCTCGCGTTCGGCGCCAACACGCTGACGGCAGTGTACTCGGGAAATTCCATCGCGCCGTGTTGTCCGCTGTCAGGACCGCCGATAACCGTCTACGGCAGCGCAACGTCGGCGCCGATCGTCGTGACGAAAAAGCCCTGAATCGCGCGAGTCTTATTCCTCAGGTGCGAACTTCTGACATTCTTTTGACATTCGCGTGACAAGCGACGAACCAAGCCGGGAGTATCCTCTTAGTGGCGCGTGGCGAGCCAACTGACGTGGCACGGCCATCCTGGCCGTGGCTATTTGCGGGCTCGACGCCCGTGCCACGTCAAATGACGGAGGAGCTGATGCACACTGAAACGTCGAGCGTTCAAATCCACACTCCCTTGGACCTTCCCGGGCGCGGCCGCCGGCGGCTCACCGTGAGGCGGAACCTGGCGTTCGCGTTGGCGGCGATTATTGCCCTTGCGCTCTCCGCCGTCCGTCCGGCGGTAGCGCAGACTGAAACTGTGCTTCACAGCTTCAGCGGCGAAGACGGCTCCCTGCCGGGGCCACGCCTGACGATGGACAGCGCCGGCAACCTGTATGGGTCAACGGTAGGGAACGACGGTTACCCCGGGACCATCTTTAAGCTGCCTCCCAAGGGGCAATTGCAGGTGCTCTACCAATTGACCGACAACTCCAGGCTTTTTACCACCGGCAAACTCGTGCTGATCAACGGCGTCCTGTTCGGCGTCGATCAGACGGGCGGAGAGTCCGGCAACGGCTCCATTTTCAGGCTGACCCAATCCGGAGTGTTTACGGTGCTCTATAGTTTCACCGGCGGATCGGATGGCGCTTTTCCCAACGGCGTGATCACGGATGGGCGAGGGAATTTCTACGGTACAACAAACAAGGGCGGCGCGTTCGGCCAGGGCACGGTGTATGAGTTTACGCCCGGCCATGGCGTGACGGCGCTCTACACTTTCACCGGCGGGTCGGATGGGGGTGAGTCATTTGATGCCGCTCTTTACCGCGATCCTCAGGGCAATTTGTACGGCACAACGATGTTCGACGGCGGGTTTATCAGTCTCGGAGTGGTGTTCAAAGTGACCCCGCAAGGAACTGAAACAGTGCTGCACACGTTCGAGGGCGACAGCGATGGCGGAAGTCCCAAGGGCAGCCTGATTTCCGATGGCAAGGGAAATCTCTACGGCACCACCACTCTTGGCAAGGACTCGAAAGGCGGCGGCACCGTCTTCAAGATCACTACCGCAGGCGTGCTGACCGAACTCTACACCTTCTCTGCATCTGACTTATCTGCTGGATATGACCCTAATGCCGGGCTCGCCATGGACACACAGGGCGATCTCTTTGGGACAACATTTTCCGGCGGCTCGTCAAACGACGGCGTTGTTTTTGAGATCAATGCGGAGGACGTTGAATCCGTGCTGCACAATTTTACCGGCGGCGACAGCGACGGTTCTTACCCTTACAGCGGTGTGATCATCAACTCGCAGGGCGATCTTTTCGGCACAACCGGGTTTGGCGGCGCTTTCGACCAAGGCACGGTATTCGAGGTCACCCAGTAGCTGGCCACAAACAGCTTCGCAGCAGGCTGGCTTCGCCCACTTCGTCAGAACAGCCTTCGTTTGCCTTCCTTCCGCTTTTTTTGAGCCTATCGGTGAACCATGCCGCTGGTTTCGCGTATATACCCATGATGGCTGTGCGATGCCGCTGATTGCGGACGCGAGGAGGCTTCTTCATGGGGACGTTCCTGCAGGACCTGAGATACGCATTCAGGATGCTGGTGAAGAATCCCGGCGCGACGGCGGTGGTGATGCTGTCGCTTGCGCTCGGTATCGGCGCCAACAGCACCATTTTCAGCCTCGTCAATGCCCTGCTCTTCCGGCCGCCCGCGGTCTCCGATCCCGGCCGCCTGGCCGACGTCTGGCTGCACAACAAGAAAGCGAGGGGCATGCTCAACGGGTTCTATCCGCTCAGCTTCCCCGACTACGCCTATTATCGCGATCACAACTCGGTGTTTTCCGGCGTGGCCGCGGACGCGGGCGATGGCGCCGCCGTGATCTGGAATCGCGGCGGGCAGGGCGAAGCCTTGCAGGGCCTGCTGGTGTCAGCCAATTACTTCTCCGTCGTCGGTGTTCACATGGAAGCCGGACGCGGGTTCATGCCCGAGGACGATGACGCCGGAGGCGCGCACGCGGTGGCGCTCGTCTCGCATTCCTTCGCCCAGCAGCTCGGCGGCGACGGAGCGGCCGTGGGATCAAACCTAATGCTCAACGGCCGGGCTTGCACCATCGTGGGCGTTGTGCCCGCTTCGTTCCACGGCGTCATGATCGGTTCCGCTCCGGTCCTCTGGCTGCCCATGGGCATGCAGCGGACGGTGACCCCCAGCCTCGATCTCTCCAGCCGCAACGAGTATTTTCTGGAAGCCGTCGCCCGACTGAAGCCCGGAGCCACCTGGCAGCAGGCCCAGGCCAATTTGCTCGTGCTGTCGGGGCAACTGGCGCAGTCGTATCCCGACACCGAGAAGAATTTTGAAGCGCTGGCTTACCGGGCCGCGCTCATCCCCGGACCCTATCGCGGATTCCTCAGCATCATCACGGCCGCGCTGATGGCGGTGGTGAGCATGGTTCTGCTCATCGCCTGCGCCAACGCCGCCAATCTGCTGCTGGCGCAGGCGTCGGCGCGCTGGCGTGAGATGGCCGTGCGATCGGCTCTCGGTGCGGGACGCTGGCGCCTGGTACGGCAGTCGCTTACCGAGAGCGTGTTGCTCGGTTGCCACGGCGGCGCGGCCGGACTGCTGCTCGCCGCCGTCGCTGTGCCCTTGCTGCTCCGGCTTAAGCCGCCCGGCATTCCGATCGAGCTTGAAGCGCCGCTCGATTGGCGCGTGCTCGGATTCACGCTGATCGTCGGTGTGCTGGCGGGAGTGGTGTTCGGTCTCGCTCCCGCGTTGCGCGCCTCGCGGCTCGACGTGGTTTCGCGATTGAAGGATGGCACAGCGGGCGCGGGACAAGGCCGCTCGCGAATCCGCAGCATCCTGGTGACCGCGCAGGTCGCCGTGTGCCTTGTGCTTCTGATCGGCGCTGGCCTGTGTCTGCGAAGCCTCGTCAACGCACAGTCGATCGATCCCGGCTTTGATGTACACAATGCGCTGGTGGCGTCGCTCGATGTGGAGACCTTGGGCTACAACGAGGCTCGCGGTCGCGCGCTCTACCAGAATCTGCTGGATCGCGTGGCAGCGCTGCCCGGCGTGCGCTCGGCCAGCATGGCGAACATGATGCCGCTCGGCACCGCCGAGACTACTGAGGGCATTACGATCGAAGGCTCGAAGGCGATGGCCCCGCAGCCCGGCGAGCCCGGACTCGCTGTCGACAGCATCTGTGTTGCGCCCGGCTACTTTCGCACCATGGAAATCCCGCTGCTCCACGGGCGCGATTTCGGCGCCGGTGACAGCAAAGGCACGCCAGCCGTTGTGATCATCAATGACGTGATGGCGCGGCGATTCTGGCCCGGGCAGGATCCCATCGGCGGGCGAATCACGCACGGCGAAGGCAAGGATCGCGTAACCGCGGTAGTGGTCGGCGTGGTGAAGTCCGGCAAGTATCGGACGCTCGGCGAGGATCCGCAGCCCTTCATGTACCGCCCGTTCGCGCAGAACTACGTCCCGCAGATGCACTTGATCGTCCGCACGGCAGCCGACAGCGCTGCGGTCCTCGGCGAAATGCGTCGCGCCGTTCAGGAACTCGATCCGCACCTTGCGCTCTACGATGTGGAGACTCTGCAGCAGCTCATGCTGCTGCCGCTATTTCCCGCTCACGCTGCGGGCTTGCTGCTCGGCGCCTTCGGGTCGATCGCGCTGCTGCTGGCGATGGGCGGGGTCTACGGTGTGATGTCGTACCTGGTGGCGCAGCGGACGCACGAAGTGGGCATCCGCATGGCGCTCGGCGCGCGCGCGGGCGACGTCCTGAGGCTGGTGGTCGGGAACGGTATGCGCCTGGCGCTGGTCGGCGTGGCCATCGGTCTCGCAGGCGCGTTCGCCGTCACGCGGCTGCTTTCGAGCCTGCTCTACGGCATCCGGCCCACGGATTTCGCGACGTTCGCCGCGGTCTCACTGGCGCTGGCAGGTGTCGCGTGTCTTGCGAGCTACGTCCCGGCGCGGCGCGCAACCAAGGTGGATCCGATGGTAGCATTGCGCCATGAGTGATCTCGCTCCCGCAGCCTTCGGGCTGCGCGCGCATTCGGGCTGGGCCGCGATGGTCGCCATCGCCGGAACTCGAAGCGATCCTTTCCTCGTGGCTCGCCGGCGCATCGGTCTGGTTGAAGCTGGACATCGGGAGACGACTCAGCCCTATCACGCCGCTGCCAAGCTCGATCTCAAGGAAGCTGCCGAGTACGTGCGAGTTTACGCCGAGCGCGCGCTCGCCATGGCAATGGAGTCGCTGCGCGCGGCGATTAACAATCTGCGGGGGGAAGGCTATCGCGTCGGCGTCTGCGGCGTGCTGATGAGTTCAGGACGTCCTACGGGCGATTTGGCGCCGACGCTCCGGTCGCACGCGCTCATTCACACGGCTGAGGGGCACTTGTTCCGCAACGCGATTGCACAGGCGGCCGCGGGATGCGAACTCGCCGTGACGGCAGTTAAAGAGCGCGAATTGTTCGCGCGTGCCGAGTCAACGCTCGGGATTCCCGCCGGCGGCGTGGCAGCGCGACTGGTCGAAATGGGGCGCGCCGCAGGCCCGCCTTGGCGCCAGGACGAGAAATACTCAGCTTTGGCAGCGTGGCTGGCGCTCGCCGGAGCGGATCGCGCTGCGCGCAGAACATAGCCGACGCCATAACGCGGGATACACCGGAGGTCCCTGGTTCGCCATCCACGCGCAGTCACTTCCGATTCTTGTTGCGACGTCTCAGGATCAGGGTGACACCGCACATGCCCGATCCCAGGAGCAAGAGCGCGCTGGGCTCGGGTGTCGGAGCAGACCCTTCGGATCCGGGTCGCAGGACCAAATCGCCGCCGGCAAGTATGCGGCTCTTTCCGGGCGTACACAGATCGCCGGGATTCACGCTGCAGGCGATCACCGCTTGCAATTCTCCGATGAAGTTGTACGAATGAAGTCCGAGGTCAAAGGCTAGAAGGGGATTGATGGTGCCGCTGACGTCGAGCCCGTCGAAATGACCCCTGTCATTGCTCCAGAAGGCCTTCTCTCTGGCTTGAAACTGCCCCGCAAAGAGCGTCACGGTCGAACAATCGCTGCCCTGATTCGGCAAGCAGCCGCTGACGATGACGCTGTCCGCGAGACTCGGGCCAAACACATAGGGGTTGTCGACTGTACCGGATCCGCTTGCGCCGGGACCGGAAGTGAAGGAAATCCTCGCGTCTGCAAGCGGCAGAGGGCCGCCGCTCGGGGTGCTCAGCGCCACCTGATCGGCGCTGGCGGTGAGGCTGCTGTTACCTCCGGCCCAGGCGGCTGTCGAAGTCGAAGGCGTGCCCCGGAAATCGAAATTGACGGAACCTGCAAAAGCGGAGCCTGCGGTGGCGAGCGAAGCGATCACTGCAATGAGAACGGATAATGTGGCCTTACTGCCCTGCATTTTTCCCTTTCCTTTCGTCACGGACGACCGCGCTTGGCACCGGGAATTAACCAGAGAACCCTGCGGCAGGAGCGTTATCCCCCGATCCGGAGACTCTTCAATGTTAGAAGGACGACCGAGCTCCAGGCAGTCGGGTTTGTCACCTAAGGTTGGAAAAGATTCGCCTTAGCGCGTTAACGTAATTATTCGACAGGATTTTGCGCTGCGCTGATGATTGGCGCAGGCATGGGGAACATCGCAGGACCGGTCTTCAGGGTTTGTCCGCGGTTTGCCTGGCTTTCGCCTTCTCGAGTTCGAGCTCAAGCTCCTTCATCTTCTGCTGATGCTCCATCTCGCGCTGGCGCAGCTCCTGATGAATGCGCAACTCGCGCTCGCGGTACTTGAGCCAGCTTGGGATGGCCACAACGAGAATGATCATGATCCATACGCCGTTGCGGGTGATGATGGAAACGATGTCGTCCATGTTGCGTCCTCTTTGAATTCGATCGTCACCTGTACGCTAGCACGCGCGCAAGGGGCCGATCAAGGCGGGTCGTGTTTTCGCCGAG
>JASHPE010000423.1 GCA_030038235.1 Terriglobia bacterium | reverse complement strand
CTGCCCGCACCGTTCGCCACGAAGTCTGTCGACAACGGCCCGCGTGTCGTGCCGCGACCCGCGAATGCCTGGCCGCAAACGCTGCCCGGTTTCAAGGTGGAGCAGTACGCCACCGATCTCGATAATCCGCGGGAACTGCGGACCGCTCCGAACGGCGACCTGTTCGTGGCGGAGAGCGATCCCGGACGCATCCTCGTGATGCGCGGAATCGGCGCCGACGGTCGTGCCGCGAGCACATCCGTGTTTGCAACGGGACTCGTGCTGCCGTTCGGCATTGCGTTCTATCCGCCCGGTCCCGATCCGAAGTATGTTTACGTGGCCAACACCGACTCGGTGGTGCGCTTTGCGTACCAGAACGGCGACCTCAAAGCGCGCGGGCCAGCGGAGGTTGTGGGAAAGGAACTGCCGGGATTCGGCAGACTGCGCGGCGGCGGCCACTGGACACGCGATCTGGCCTTCACGCCCGACGGCAAGAAGCTCTTCATCTCCGTAGGATCGCACTCCAATCTCGACGATCCTGACACGACACCGGCGGAATACCATCGCGCCAACATTCTCGAAACGAATCCCGACGGCTCGGACCTGAACGTCTATGCTTCGGGCATCCGCAATCCAGTGGGTATCGCCATCGATCCTTCCGACGGTCAGCTCTGGACTTCCGTCAACGAACGTGACGCGCTCGGCAACAATCTTCCGCCCGACTACATCACGCACGTGCAGCAAGGCGGATTCTACGGTTGGCCATGGTACTACACCGGCGGCCACCCGGACCCGCGCATGAACGGCAAGCATCCCGAACTGAAGGACAAGGTGATTGTGCCCGACGTGCTGCTCCAGCCGCACGACGCGTCGCTGCAGCTTGCGTTTTACGAAGGCACGCAGTTTCCGCGTCAGTATCGGGGCGACATTTTCGCCGCCGAGCACGGTTCCTGGAACAAGGCGGTGCGGACGGGCTACGAGGTGATTCTGGTTCCGCTCGAGAACGGTCATGCCACGGGCGCCTACGAGGACTTCGTGACCGGCTTCGTTACGCCCGATGGCGACGTTTGGGGACGTCCGGTGGGCGTGGCGGTGGCGAGCGACGGTTCGTTGATGGTCAGTGATGACGGTTCGAACTCGATTTGGCGCGTTAGCTACAAGGGCGGGAAGTAGCGATTTCAACGGCGACGGCAAACTTGACGTTGTGACGGCCGATAACGACATCACGCCCGGACGAGTCTCCGTGTTGCTCGGCAAGGGCGACGGTACCTTCAGTACCGCGATCAGCACTCCCACGGTAACCGGTGATCGGTCGTCAACGCTCGATTGTGGGCCGCTGCCCCTTCGTAGTAGAGTTTAATCGCCGGCAGGCAGCGTAGCGAAGTCGGATTCGAGCGCTCGATCCCGCGCGTACTGTCGGAATGTCGACGGGGGGCTCTTGCGCGGACGCACGCTACGATTCTCGAGCCCGCCCGGCCAATTATGACCAAGACGCGCCGGCGATGGCTCGGGATGGGAGTGGTGGCGGCCGTCCTTGTCCTGGTGGTGTGGCGCTTCAGCCAGACGCCCGACTGGCGCCAGTTTAGCTGGGAACGCGTCTGGACTCTGTTGATCCACGCCAACCTGGGATGGCTGGGCGCCGCCGTCGTCTTCACCTACAGCAGTTATGTGATCCGCGCGTTCCGCTGGAAATTCTTCCTCGATCCCATCAAGCGCGGCGCGTTCTCCAATCTCTTTGCGGGACAGATTCTTGGCTTTAGCGCCGTCTACCTCGTGGGCAGGCCGGGCGAGTTGGTGCGGCCCGCATATATCGCCCGCCGCGAGCATGTGCCCTTCGCCTCGCAGTTGGCCATTTTGCTCCTCGAGCGCATTTACGATTCGATCGCTGTCGCTCTGGTCTTCGCACTGGCCTTGTACCTCCAGGCCATTCGTCCGGGCAGCGACACAGCAGCCGCAACGCTGCGCCACATGCATCAGGGCGCCGTTTGGGTTCTGCTCGTCACCGCGGCGCTCGTGGCGGCCCTGGTGCTCTTCAGGTTTCGCGCCGAGAGTTTCTTCGCGCTCGGCGCGCGAGCGTTTCGATTCCTGCCTCCCAGGATCCACTCGACCATCGGCAAGGTCGCGCGCTCCCTTGCCGAAGGCCTCGATGTGATTGAGAACTGGCGCGATCTCGCGGCCAGCATCGCCTGCACAGCGCTTCTGTGGATGGCGAACATCAGCGTTTTCTGGTTTGTCTTTCAGAGCCTCGGCGGCGAGGCGGCAACGCTTTCCTGGTGGGCGGCTGCGGTGGCGGTGTTCTGCGCCGCCTTGGGACTGGTGGCGCAACTCCCTGGCGTAGGCGGAGGATTCCAGGTAGGTGTTTTGGCGGCGCTGCAGCAGGTCTTTCATATCGGGGGAGCTGCCGCAGCCAGTTCGGCGCTGTTGTTGTGGCTCGTCATTCTCGTGCCCTGCGTGCTCCTCGGTCTGATTCTGCTCGCTTACAGCGGGCTGACCTTCAAGAGGCTGGAGGCCATCGCGGAAGCCGAGAGCCAGACCCGGCACCGCGACGACCCGGTGCGAGAGCAGGCTTGAGAGTGGGGCACACGGCCATCCTGGCCGTGACGGTTCACGGGCGGGACGCCCGTGCCACTTTGCGTTGACAGGATATCGAGGCATCCAGGATGAGGTGTCCTTTCTGCGGTCATGCGGAAGACCACGTCGTGGACTCGCGCGAAGCAAAGATCGGCGACACCATCCGCCGGCGCCGTCAGTGCGAGCAATGCGGGCGCCGGTTTACCACCTACGAGCGGATTGATGAGATTCCGCACATGGTGGTCAAAAAGGACGGCCGCCGCGAGAAGTTCGACCGGCAGAAAATCCTCGCGGGCCTGCTGAAGGCATGCGAGAAGCGGCCGGTTTCGATGGCCAAGCTGGAAGAAATCGTCAACGAAGCGGAGTCTTACGTCGCCGAATCACCCGACCGCGAGCGTCCGAGCAAGGCCGTCGGCGAACTGGTGATGAGCCGGCTCAAGCGGCTTGACAAGGTCGCTTACGTGCGCTTCGCCTCTGTTTATCTGGATTTCAAGGACGTGCGCGAATTTATGGACGAGCTCAAGGACCTGCTCAAGGCGCGCGGCAAGTAAGTCTTCTGAACGATGAATGATGAACGATGAGCAATGAACGACGAATGATGAATCTGACGCCTCGGGATTCGTTCAATATTCATCATTTACCGCTCATCGTTCCAAACAAAGGCGCCGAAGGTGCGGAAGGTCGAGAAGCCCAGGCGCTCGTAGAATCGGACCGCTTCGCGGTTCAGGTCGGTGACCGTCAGGGACACTTCGCGATAGCTGCGACGCACGGCTTCGCCAAAGGCAAGACTGAGGAGCGCAGCGCCGAGTCCGCGAGACTGAAACTCGGGCGCCACCGCGACCTGCGGGATGTGCGCGGTCTGACGCCGGACTCCGGTGAGTGCTACAAGCCCGGCGAGTTTACGAGTGGGCGCGTGTAAGGCGATAAGAGACGCGCGCGGCACCTGCTCGCCGCACCCGCGCAGTTCGACGATATTCTCAATAAGCCGTGCCGAGCCAGGAGCGCTCGCGTATTGGTCGTTGATGGCGGCGTCGATGTGACCGCGATAAGTCTGACAAATGAGCTGGACAGCCTGCTGATCGTGCCTTCTCTCCCAGGGTTCAATCACGAATTCCCCGGCGTGCAGTGCTTCCGTCGCGCCGAATTCGGAACGCCTGCCGTAAGAGCCGTCCAGGTTGAGGAGCATGAATCGCCGAACGTACGTGTGGAATCCGTGCCGGCTGAAGCACGGCTCGAGCGCTTCGGCACTGAAGTGTGGGAGTTGAGTCTCAATCCGCCGGATGCCGGGCCAGGCCAACAGGGTTTCGAGCACGTGATCCAGCAGGCGGAAGACATCACCCGGTTGGGCGGCACGATCCGCCACAAAGCAGTCGCCGATCAGGCCCTTGTCGCCCTCGCAGATGTAGAAGCTGTAGCCTTCAACGCTTCCGCCGTTCACCAGAGCATAGCCATTCAGGCGCCTGTCGGTCAGGCAGGCCGTGATCACGCGCGCGGCCGGCGCGTAGTCCCAGTGCAGGTGCTCGCACCAGGCGTGCCCCTCGGCTTCAAGCAGGGGCGCAAAATCGTCGGCATGTAACCGGCGAATGTCGATGACCTCGAAGGACAAGGCCCGCTCCTAAGGGCAGGAATTTGGAAGGCTCTTACAATTCAAGTATAACCTACAAGTTTGGCGCTGGACCGTCTGCCTCATGGCCGGGCCGTCGGGTCAACCTGAGATCGTACGGCGAGTTATCTCGCCGCATGGCCGCATAGAGCCGCCTCTGCGTCAAATTGGAACAGGACGGCTGAATTCGGTGGAATTCGGCATGGCTGAAGATTCCAAATCCGCTGTCGCCTCGGCGCAGTCGACCGGCCGACGCCTCAAGTTCCGGTACCGCGTCGAATACGCCGCCGGTGCGGGCGTTCTTCGCCTGCTCGGATGGCTCCCGCGCCGCGCATCGCGGGCGGTGTGCGAGGCCATTGCCGCCGGCAGCTACCTCATCTGGCCGCGCCTGCGCCAGGTGGGCCTGTTCAATCTGCGACTGGCTTTTCCCGACTGGACCGAACGCCGGAGGCGACGTACCCTGTTCCAGACGTTCCGCGGCTTCGGACGCATGATGGCGGATTTCGCATCCTTCCCGCGCCTCAACCGGAGCAACATCGGGCAGTTGATGGTCTACGACGGATTCGAGCACTACGAGCGTGCCCAAAAGCAGGGTAAGGGAGTGATCTTCCTGACGGCACACTTCGGTAACTGGGAGCTGAGCTCGTTCGCGCACAGCATGTACGGACACACCATCAACTTCACTGTGCGGCCGATGGACAATCCGCTGCTCGATGACATCATCACCCGTTATCGCTGCCTGAGCGGCGGGCGGCCGATCGACAAGAACGACTTCGCGCGGCCCGCCTTGCAGGCTCTGAAGCGTGGCCAGGCGGTTGGCGTTCTTATGGACACGAACATGCTGCCCGGCGAGGGAATCTTCGTGAAATTTTTCGGGCGGCTCGCGTGCACGACTAGCGCACCAGCGCGTCTGGCGCGAAAGACTGGCGCGGCGCTGGTGCTCGGCCTCACTCTGTGGGATTCAAGACTGGGCAAGTATCGCCTCCGCTTCGAGCCGGTGGATTGGATTGCCGCTGAAGACCCCGAAGAGGAGATCCGGATCAACACCGCCAACTTCACCAGACTGATCGAGGAGTGCATCCGCCGCAACCCGGACCAGTGGTTCTGGGTGCATCGCCGTTGGAAGACGCGGCCTCCCGGCGAGCCGCCGCTGTATCCTGTCTGAGGTGGCTTATGACAGTTTCGGAGATTGCGGACCTTGTGGGCGGGAGCGCTCACGGCGACGCGGCACGGGACATCCGATCCGTGGCGGCGCTGGAGAGCGCCGGTCCGTCGGACGTGACATTTGCCGCGGATTCCAAGGCCTTGGAGAGAGCCGTGGGGTCGAGCGCGGGCTGCATTCTGGTGACGTCAGAGAGCGCGCTCGTTGCCGGGGTTGCGACTGTCAGGGTCGGGAATCCCAAGCTGGCCTTCATTCGTGTCGCCGAAAGGCTGGCGCCGCGCCGGGCTCCCACGCCCGGAATCCACACCACGGCGGTCGTGGCCGCGAGCGCCGTTGTCGCTCCCGATGCGAGCGTCGGCCCTGGCGTCGTGATCGAACCTGGAGTGTGTGTCGGGCCGCGCTCGGCGCTTGGGGCCGGCGTGTTCGTGGGCGAAGACGCCGAGATCGGAGCGGCCTGCGTGCTTCACCCCGGCGTCACGCTGTACGCTCGGGTGCGCGTCGGGAATCGAGTGATTCTTCACGCCGGAGTGGTGATCGGAGGAGACGGCTTCGGGTACGTCTTCCATGAAGGACGGCATGAGAAGTTCCCGCAGATTGGCGGGGTCGTCATCGAGGACGATGTCGAGATTGGATGCAACACCACCATCGACAGGGGATCCCTGGGGACCACGGTGATTGGCGAAGGCACCAAGATCGACAACCTGGTGCAGATCGCCCACAACGTCACCATCGGAAAACACTGCATCATCGCGGCGCAGACGGGGATCTCCGGAAGTGTGACTGTAGGCGACTACGCGGTGATCGGCGGGCAGGTCGGTATCGGCGATCACGTCGAGATCGAGCCCGGTGCGCGGATCGGCTCCAAGGGTGGCATTCTGCCGGGCAAGATCGTCCGTCGCGGGGCAGTAATTTGGGGAATACCGGGGCGTCCGTTGGAGGTGTTCAAGCGGCAGCACGCGCATCTCAGCCGCCTGCCCGATCTGGCTCGCCGCGTGCGTGAACTCGAGCGGCGACTGCGCGAGCGGTCGTAGGTCCTATCGTGACGGCATATTGCCGCTCATTTCAAACGCGACATTACCGAGGTTGAACCAGCCGTCGCGAATGAGCATTCCTGTTAAAATGACTGTCGCTCAGTTCTGTCCTTCCCTGAGGCCGTCTATTCAGCAAGGCGAAGTGCGCGAGGCCCGAGCACGGTTTAGACTTCCGTCTGTGTTCTCTGCGCAATTCATACGAGGTATGTCGAAAATGCTTGATACTTATTCGCAGCGCTTATCGAATTCGGCTACGTTCATCCTACTCATGGGTGCCGTATTGCTGGCGCCCATTACCGTGTCCGCCCAGGCGCCGCCGGCCGTCAAAATCGATCTCGACCAGGCGATCCAATTGGCGCTGAAGCACAACCACAACTTGCTGGCGGCGCGCTCGGGGATTCAGCAGAGCCAGGCGGAAGAGATCACGGCGGCTATCCGTCCCAATCCTGTCTTCACTTACGACGACCTCTATGTCCCCATCACGCCGAATGACTTCACCGCCAGCGAGATCAATCAGGTGACGGAGTTCGACGTCGGCGCGGCGTTCACGTGGGAACGCGGGCACAAGCGCGATGCGCGCATCGAGGCTGCCAAGGACAACACGACGGTTACGCGCACCCAGGTCTTCGATAACGAACGAACTCTGAAGTTCAATGTCGCCCAGCAATTCGTGAACGTGCTGCTGGCCAAGTCGACTCTGGACTTCGCGCGCCAAGACCTGGACAGCTTCACGAAGACCGTGGACATCTCGGAGTCGGAGTACAAGGCGGGAGCGATCAGCGAGGGCGACTACCTGAAGATTAAGCTGCAGCTTCTGCAGTTCCAGACGGACGTCTCTTCCGCGCAACTCGCGCTGGTGCAGGCTTTGGCGGACATGCGTCAGTTCCTCGGCTATGACGCCGTGCCCGACAACTACGACGTGGTGGGCGATCTCGCTTATACGCCGCTGCACCTCAACCGGCAGGACCTCGAACTGATCGCCATGCAGCACCGCCCCGATCTGTTGGCGGCGCGGCAGGGAGTGACGTCCGCGGACAGCCAATACAAGCTAGCCAAGGCGAACGGCAAACGCGATCTGACCACCGCTTTCACTTACACTCACGTGTCGGGCATTAACTCCGCCGGCTTCACGGCCAGCATCGAGATTCCGGTCTGGGACCGCAATCAGGGTGAGATCGCGCGCACGAACTATGCGATCGGCGGCGCCCAGGAGACCGAAAAGGCGGCCGAGGACCAGGTGATGACGGACGTGATCACCGCTTACGAAGGACTCCACACGGCCGACCAGGTAGCCAGCCTGTACGAATCGGGCTATCTGAAGCAGGCGCAGGACTCCCGCGATATCAGCGAGTACGCTTACAAGCGCGGCGCCGCCAGCCTGCTCGATTTTCTCGACGCAGAGCGCAGCTATCGCGCCACCGAGCTTGCGTATCGTCAGGCGCTTGCAAACTACATGGTGGCGGTCGAGCAGGTTCGCGAAGCCGTCGGCGTCAGGAGCCTGCCATAAGTCGTAAGGCCGCTCCCAGGCAGAATGACAGCCGATTCACGGGCCGTTCCCAAAGCAGCAACGCAGAATTAGCACACGTAGGCTTGACGACCGCGGACGGTCCGTGTTACCAAGGCTAGATAATGCGAAGGGCGGCCGCCAGCTTAATTCTGCTTACACTGCTGGCGGCTATTGTGCCCGGCGGACTCGCGCCTTCATTGACAGGCGCGTGTTCCTGCTGCGCGAACGGCCGTTGCGCGATGAAGATGAGCGCGATGGCTATGCACTGCCACAACATGGGTGCGGCGAACCAGCAGAATTTGGTGCGCTGCACGTGTTCCGTTTCCCAGGGAACAACGTCGATGGTTCCGCCGACGGCGTTTCACTTCATACTGTACCTGTCTCCCGTGCAGGGTCTGCGCGTGCGTGGCCCTGATTCTGCCGCCTATCAGGCCGACTTCGCGGATCCACTTGCAGGATTCAGCAGTCCCAGGCACCAACCTCCCCGAGCTTAGTTCTCCACCCTGAGATTGGAATCTTCAGCCCCGCGCGATTTCCCGGCTTGTTCCGGGAGAACGCGGCGCGTTCTTCGGTGCGCTCGTGTGCGTACTTCAACTCGACAGCGGAAAAGTATTCAGGGAGGTTTTGTGCGAAAGGTTATATTCTTTTTCTGCATGGCGTGCCTTCTAACGATTGCTTCGGTACTCCACGCCACAATCTTTGGAAAAATACAGGGAGTCGTGCACGACCCGCAGCATAAGCCTGTGGGCGAGGCGTCGGTGACGCTGCGGGCGCTCAACTCCGACTGGTCTCAAACAGCGCAAACGGACGATAACGGCCAGTTCGCATTCGCGCTGGTGCCCATCGGCGACTACAGAATCACCGTAGTGAAGCCGCATTTTGATACCTTGGAGCAGGCCCTGACGGTCGAGTCCGGCTCTTCACCGATTCTCCATTTCCAACTGGCGGTCGCGCGCGTGAGTGAGACCACTGTTGTCGTCGGCCACGCTCCGGTGGTTAACATGGATTCCGTGACGCCGACCACTCTGGTCGATCGGGAACAAATAGCTGAAATTCCTGGCGCGGACCGCACCAACAGCATGGCCATGATCACCGACAACGTGCCGGCGGCCTACGTCACCCACGACATGCTCCACATGCGCGGAGGCCATCAGGTGAATTGGCTCATCGACGGCGTTCCCATACCCAATACCAACATCGCCACCAATCTGGGCCCGCAGATCGACCCCAAGGACATCGATTATCTCGAAGCGCAGCGAGGCAGCTATGACGCCGACTACGGAGACCGGACGTACGGGATCTTCAATATCGTGCCCAGGAACGGCTTCGAGAGCGAGAACGAGGCAGAACTCGTCACGTCTTTCGGGAATTATTACCAAACGAACGACCAGATCAATTTCGCAGGCCACACCGAGCGCTTCGCCTATTACGCGAGCCTCACCGGAGACCGCAGCAACTACGGTCTGCAGACCCCAATCCCAACCGTAGTGCACGACGCGGACAACGGTATTGGGGGATTCGCGTCTTTCATATTCAATCCGAGCCCCGACAACCAGTTCCGGATAGTCACCGGCTTGCGGCAGGATTATTATCAGATCCCGATCGATCCTGATCCGAATTCAACCGGGAATCAGATTTTGGAATCCTCGGGCGAGTCTCCGAGTTACGGCCTGCGTGATGGCGAGCGCGAGCCCGATGGCTACGCCGTCTTCTCGTGGGTTCACACCTTCAATCCGAACACGGTGCTTACCGTCTCGCCTTTTTATCACTACAATGCAGCCGACTACCACGGCGGTCCCAACGATTATCCCGTCATCTCAACCGTAAACCAGACCGCCAATTACGCAGGGCTGCAGGCGACCGTTACCGATAGCTTTTGGAAAAACGATTTTGACGCCGGACTATACGGATTCGTTCAACACCAGTACAACTACTTCGACAACCAATTCACTGATGGCAGCCAAAACTTCCCGGCGTCTTCCATTGGAGTGACCGGAGAGCTTGTCGACGAATTCATCGACGACAAGTTCAAAGCGACTTCGTGGCTGACCTTAATTGCCGGTCTTCGCGAGTCCGAATTTAACGCCACAATCTCGGAAACCGCGACCGACCCTCGCGTTGGCGCTGCCGTGAAGATTCCGCGTTTGAATTGGGTGTTTCGCGGCTTTTGGGGTGAGTTCTATCAGGCCCCGCCGCTCGTGACGGCCACCGGTGCGCTTCTCGGGCTGGCAAACAGTCAGAGTTTTACCTTCGCTCCTCTGCACGGCGAGCGCGATAGGGAATACCAGTTCGGCGTCACCATGCCCTATCGTGGCTGGACTCTGAGCGCCGATAATTACAAGACAACGGCTTCGAACTGGCTGGATCACAACAATATCGGAGAATCGAATCTCTTCTGGCCCATCACATGGGACGCCGCCAGGATTCAAGGCTGGGAATTGACCCTGCTGTCGCCCCGTCTCTGGCGTGGCGGCCAGTTTCACCTTGCTTATGCCAATCAGATCGCGGAGGCGACCTCGCCCGTTACGGGAGGTCTGATCTGCCCGACGCCCGTGACGACGGCGTGCGGGCTGGACATACCGCCGGGATTTGCGCCCGTAGACCACGACCAGAGAAACACATTGAATCTGGGCTACATTACTAGTCTTCCCTGGCAGGCCTATGCCTCCACCAATGTGTACTACGGCTCGGGGTTCACGAACGGGCTGTACGGGATGCCGGACGCGCAGTATCCCGGGCCCTATCTTCCTGGCCACACCACATTTGACGTCTCCCTGGGGAAGAGCTTCGGGGAGGGCGGGAAATACCGGGTGTCCTTCAACGACCTGAATGCGGCAAACCGCCGCGTTCAGTTGGATAACAGTCTCACGTTTGGCGGATTTCACTGGAACGATCCACGGCAGCTTTACGTGGAGTTCCGCTGGAGATTCCATTACTGAGGACAGCTCTAACCCCGCCGGCGCCGGGTCAAGTCCTAAATATGGCCGGCGTGCGTAATCTATAAGTTAATACTTAAACATTACTATGAAAAAATTACGAAAATTACGAAACGAAACCGTCAGGCTATTGAAATAAAAGCACTTAATTTTTTGGCGCGGCCGCCCCAGATGATCGGATGACGGGTCTTGTTGG
>JASHPE010000422.1 GCA_030038235.1 Terriglobia bacterium | reverse complement strand
GTCGGTGTATGCCTCGGGGTCACGGCGGCCGTACCTCGGGGCGTCACCCTTCTTGAAAACGTTGTGGCCGTATTCCGTCAGGAACTGGCGGAGGTGCAGGAACTTGTTCCACCGGGTGCGGTCGTCGTTCCCCTGCTCTTTCAGATAGGTGTTGACGTAGCGCAGGCCGTCGACGCGCTCGATGTCCTCGACGAATTTGGGCCTTGCCCGTTGTCCATACGACCGGATGAATTCGTCCAGTACCAACCGTTTGACCCCGTAGCCGTCGGCGGAGAACTTCTCGTTGATGATCGCCAGCCACTCGTCGATGGCGCCGTTGAGACTTGTTCGGCGCTCGGGCAGCCTGGGGTCATTTCCGGCGATGGTGCCGCCAGCCGCAAGATACAGCAGTCTCCGAGCGCTTCTCTTCCAATGCCCCCACGACGCCCAGCACGTGGGAGCCGACGTTGAGGCTGGTGGCGCCCGCATTTCACACACGGTTGGTCAGACGCGACGGGCCCGAAGGCTCCCAGAGGACAGAAAGACTACGTCTCTAGCCAGAATCTTCTCAATACATTCAATGACTTAGTCCATTTCCGCCTCGTGCCTCCAGGATCTCCTGCTCGAATCGTGAAAAAACTCAGTATCAGGTAATTGCCGAGCCTCGTCTTCGGGACTTGCATTTCCCTCCCCCTTCATCCGCTCAACCCCTGACCTACCTCATGCCCCGCGGCAGTATTCCTTCTTTATGGCCGAGCCTTTGGGCCATCGGGCCCCGAGTTCGGGCCTTCAGGGAATCAGGAATGCCTGCTACACTCATCCCGGCGTCAGGCCAACGAGTCAGGAGGAAATCCATGGCTCGAAGGTCGGGACAAAACGGTTATCTCGTTAAGAAGGGTAATCAGTGGTACGTACGCTTCTACATCGACGTTCCTGGGCAGGAAAAGCGGAGGAGGCTAAGCATCAAGGTTTGCCCCGTCTCCGGCCCAGGAAAAATGACCAAGCCCGAACGCGAGCGGCGCGCTCGGGAGATTGTGGCCGCCAGCGGTGCGGACACCGAGGAGCACTTCAACCGCGTCGAGGCGACCAACCTGGGCCTCACCTTCGGGCAGCAGGCGGAACGCTGGCTGGAGGAGTCACAGAAGCGCAAGCGCAAGCCGGTCGAGGCAAAGACTGCTTGCTCCTGGCGATCACATTTGCGGAAGTGGCTGGTTCCCGACTTGGGCCCCATGCCGCTGTCAATGGTCGATAATCTGGTCATGAAGGAGCTTGTGGCGAAGCTTCACAAAGCCGGGCAGTCGGCCAACAGCATCCGCAACATTACCAACGTCGTGAAGTCCGTGGTGGCCTCGGCTCTGAACGATCAGGGCGAGGAGTTGTTTCCGAGAAAGTGGAACCACGAGTTCATCGACATGCCCCTCATCGTGCAGAATGAGCTTAGCGCTCCCACTTTCTCTGTGGGGGAAGTGAACAAGATTGTTGCGGCGGCGGGCAGGTATCAGATGCTTTACATTCTGCTCGCCGCGACCGGCATGCGGATCGGGGAGGCCTTGGCCCTCCCGGTCGGCAATGTCATCGACAACGGGACAACGGTGCAGGTTCGCCAAACGTACTGGAACGGGAAGTTCGGGCCGCCGAAGTGGAATTCGGCCCGCGATATCGACCTGCCCTCGGCAATCGCCGGACTGCTCCGGAAACACCTAAACGGGCGCACCACGGGATACGTGTTCGAGACGAGCACGGGGCGCCCGGACAGCGAGAGCGACATCGCCACCCGCTTCTTCTACCCGCTGCTTGACGAGCTCGGGATCGAGCGCGTCGAGGGGCGGCGCTATCATGCCTTCCGCCGCTTCAGAACCTCGGTGCTGCGTGCGGACTCCACGCCGGGCCGAGACGGCGTGCCCGAGCACTTGATCAGCTATTGGCTTGGGCACAAGGATCAATCGATGAACGGGCGCTACGATTTTTCTTCAAGAGAGAACGTGGCGTGGCGCAAAACGTGGGCGGAAAAGGCCGGTTGCGGTTTTGAATTCCCGTCTGATTTGGGCCTTGTTGGACCCATTGGACCCAAGATTGGACCCAAAACAGCAAATGTTCAAGAGGTCGTAGGTGAGGTCGAATCAGCAGTTTAGGTGGTACGCCTGGCAGGATTCGAACCTGCGACCTTTTGCTCCGGAGGCAAACGCTCTATCCATCTGAGCTACAGGCGCGCTGAGTAGAGTTTAGCCGCGCCATGCCTCACGGTCAAGCGATTGCCGATCGCCTGTATGGTGACTGCCGGCGGTTGACGAACGAATGCCGGCTGACTCTAAACTGTCGACTGTTAACTAACTGTCAGCTTACTCAGTCTCTACATAGCGGATTCAACTCGCCGATCAGTTCCTCGCGACGCTGATTGCGGTCATCCCCGAGCGCAACCTCGAACTGGAATTCGTCGGGCATGTGCTCTTTCAAGCACGGCTTCTCGATGCCTTGGACGAGCCGGCTGAGTTCAGCCTTCAGTTCGGTGCTGGCACCGATGTAGGCGCATTCCTGGTGAGAAAAGAGAATGTAGACGCCGGATGTTGCCGGCACTTCTTCTTGAACGGTCTTGCTGTCGAAAGGAAGCCACTGCCGATGATAAATCATCTCTGGTCGTTACCTGCTTTAGATTTGGTTTGAATACCGCGAACCGCGATGATACCCACAAGCGCTTAGCCGGCGCAACTCATTTTGCTCGGTCTGCAATGGCACGCCGCGCAGGAGACACGGCGCCCCGGCCCACCATCGTCGCCACGCAGGCGAACCCAGCTGCCGGCGTTGCAACTGTCCCATGCAAGCTCCAACGGTGTCCCCGTGTAGTTCGGCTACGTCCGTTACGACCCGGCCATGAAGTCCGACGCCACTTCACCGCGCCCGGCATGCCCGTCCTGGGAACGCGCATCGACCTGCTGGATGCGCAGATCACCGCGATACGGCGCGCGAGGCGCGCTGGAGGGTGTTGACGTTTGGGAACCGCTGTTCTGATACGCCCAAAGCGACCGATCCGGAATCAGACCCCGATTGCTGCCCGTTTCATTTCGAAGCCTCTCACCGTGACGTATGCAATGAGCGCGATAAGAAGAAACACGAGAAGCATCCAGGCGATGCTCTGCAGGGAGCCAACGACGGTCTTGTAGATCTCGATCACCCACCGATCGGCCGTGAGCATGAGCGCACGGCCCTGCCTGTCCGGCTCGAGGTACCGCTCCATTTCCCACAAGCGCGCTCCGCCGGAAATGCCGACCACATAGGTCGCGAAAAGGATGTACCGGCGCCAGGTCGCCGCCAGGTCTTCGGAGACCAGCCTGTTCAGGATCCGGCCAATCGGCCTGAAGAAAAGCAGCGCCACGAAAGTCGACATTGCCATTGCGACGGTGAACGTAACGATGAGCAGCCTGATAAACATGAGACAACTCCTTCAGGTCCCGATGAGACCGGTTCTGAGGTCTGACAACCCACCCGGTCCGGACTGCGCGCCGCCGAAACCCCTGGATTCACCTTTCTGAGAAATCGTTCTTCACGCTGCGGCGGGACCGCCCAGGCGCAAGAGCTCGGTTGAGGCTTCGCGAGGGCTTCCACCTTCGTCGATCGCCGTGCTGGCGTGTAGGAAGGGCTTCTCCTCACTCTTATTAGCCGTCTCGACGCGCGGAGCCGCCGTAACCCTGGTCACAATGGCGGTGATGGTGGGCACCCCGCCTCGTCTGCCGCCAGTCCTAAATATTTAGTTGACAAGCCGGTCCCGAACGGCGTAGCCTGATCTCCGAAAGACTTAGGAGCCGCCGATGCGCCGCAAACCACAGGAATTCACTCCCCTCGAACTCGAGATCATGAAAGTGCTCTGGACCCGCGGGCCGGCCACGGTGGCAGGCGTGCAAGAAGCGCTGCCCCGGCAATCAGCAATCAGCAATCGGCAATCGCAAATCGGCAATCGCAAATCGGCAATCGGCAATTATCCCATCCCCACGCCCGGCATTCGCCACGCATAATCGCTCAGTACCCGCATATAATTTGCGCGTTCGTAGGCCGACGGATTCGCCACCGAGCTCATCGACATACTGCCCTGCATCTGCCGGATGGACTCGTACTCGTGCTCTTCCATCCAGCGTCCGAGATCGCCGAGCACGCGTTCGATGTGTTCGACCCCGTACTTGAGCAGCGCCGACGTCATCATGGCGACACGTGCCCCAGCCATCATGGCTTTAAGCACGTCCTCGGCGGTGTGAACACCGCCCGTCACCGCGAGGTCGGCTTCCACATGGTCGTAGAGAATGGCCACCCAGTGCAGGCGCAACAGTAGTTCGTAGGAGCTACTCAGCGTCAGGCGTGGGACCACCTCGAGCTTCTCCAGATCGAAATCCGGCTGATAGAAGCGATTGAAAAGCACCAGGGCTTTGGCGCCGACGCGATCCAAGTGGCCGGCCACGTTGGCCAGGGCGGTGAAGTAGGGGCCGATCTTGACGGCGACCGGAATCCTGACGCTGGAGGTTACCTCGCGCACCAGCTCGCAGTAGGTCCGCTCCACCTCGTTCGAAGTCATGTCAGGATTGGCGGCCACGAAGTAGATGTTCAATTCGAGCGCGTCGGCGCCCGCCTGCTCCATCTTGCGCGCGTACTTCGTCCAGCCGCCCGTCGATGCGCCGTTCAGGCTGGCGATCACCGGGATCTGGACAGCGCGCTTGACCCGGTACAAGTGCTCCAGGTACCCGTCCGGCCCGCGATTGTACCAGTTTAGCTCGGGCAGATAGGTGAGCGACTCGGGAAAGCTCTCGGTGCCCGCGCCCAGGAACCGGTCGAGCTCATGGCTCTCCAGGTTGATCTGCTCTTCGAACAGCGAGTGGAAGACGAGCGCCGCAACGCCGGCGTCCTCCATCTTACGTATGTTCCCGAGGTCTTCCGACAGCGGCGAGGCGGAAGCGACCAGCGGATTCTTGAGCTGCATGCCCAGATAGGTTGTGGTGAGATCAGCCATGGTGCTCCTCCTTGGTTGACGCCGTGGTTGTACTCGCGCCTGCGCCGTCCGCCGGCAGCGCGGCCAGATCACGATAAGCGTGGCGGCGATGCTCGGCGTCCTCGCGCGCGAGCGCCAGCAGCCGCGCGGCCTCTTCGGGATTGCTGTGCTTCAGCATGGTGTATCGCGTCTCGTTGTAGATGTACTTCTCGAGCGGGATGGTGGGCTCGCGCGAATCGAGCTGCAGCGGATTGTGACCGGTCTTTGCTAATTCAGGATCGAATCGCACCAACGGCCAATAGCCCGACTGCACCGCCGCCTTCTGCTGCTCGATGCCGTACATCATGTCGTAGCCGTGCGCGATGCAATGGCTGTAGGCGATGATGATCGACGGCCCGTCGTACGCCTCCGCCTCGCGGAAGGCCTTGAGCGTCTGCATGTCGCTGCCGCCCATGGCGACGCGCGCCACGTAGACGTTGCCATAGTTCATGGCCATCATGGCCAGATCTTTCTTCGGCCGCGTCTTGCCGCCGGCTGCGAACTTGGCGACCGCCGCGCGTGGCGTGGATTTGGACATCTGGCCGCCGGTGTTGGAGTAAACCTCGGTATCGAGTACCAGGATATTCACGTTGGCCCCGCTGGAAAGCACGTGATCGAGGCCGCCGTACCCGATGTCATAGGCCCAGCCGTCGCCACCGACAATCCAGACGCTCTTCTTGACCAGGCTGTCAGCGATCGCCAGCAGGTCCCGCGCTTCCGGCGCGTCCAAGCCGGTGAGGTTTTGCTTCAAGCGCTCGACCTTCTCGCGCAGAGCGGCGATTCCCTCCGGCGTGGACTGATCGGCGGTCAAAATCTCCTGCGCCAGTCCTGGGCTGATCACGAGCGCCAACTTCTCGACGAGTTCGCGCGCGTAGGCGGCTTGCTTATCGAGCGCCAGCCGCATGCCGAGACCAAACTCGGCGTTGTCTTCAAACAGTGAGTTGGACCATGCCGGGCCGCGCCCCTGCGGGTTCGTGGTGTAAGGCGTGGTGGGCAGATTGCCGCCGTAGATGGACGAGCAGCCAGTGGCGTTCGCGATCAGAGCGCGGTCGCCGAATAGTTGCGTGAGCAGCTTGATGTACGAGGTCTCGCCGCAGCCGGCGCAGGCGCCCGAGAACTCGAACAGCGGGTCGAGCACCTGAACGTCCTTCACCAGGCCCAGACTCAACTTGCTGCGGTCGGGCTCGTGCAGGTTGAGGAAGAAGTCCCAATTCAGGCGCTCCGGCTCGCGCAGCGGCACGGCCGGGCTCATGTTGATCGCCTTGTGTTTCACTTCGCTCTTGCTCTTCGCCGGACAGACTTCCACGCACAGCTTGCAGCCGGTGCAATCGTCCGGCGCCACCTGAAGCGAGTAGCGCGCCTCCTTGAAATCCTTCCAGCGCGCCGGCGCCGATTTGAACGTGGGCGGTGCGCCGTTGAGGCTCTCGCAGCTGTAAAGCTTCGCCCGGATCACCGAATGCGGGCAGGCCATGACGCATTTGCCGCACTGGATGCACAAATCCTCGTCCCACACTGGAATCTCAAGCGCAATGTCGCGTTTCTCCCAGCAGGCCGTGCCCGTGGGGAACGTTCCATCGGGCGGCAGCGCGCTCACCGGTACCGAGTCGCCCTGTCCGGCGATGATCCGCGCCGTGACGTTCTGGACGAACGCCGGCGCTCCGGCGGGCACGGGCGGCAGAACGTCGAACGTGCTCGAAACTCCGGCCGGAACTGTGACCTCGTGCAGATGATCGAGTGTCTGATCGACCGCGGCGAAGTTCTTCTGGACGACCGCTTCGCCGCGCTTGCCATACGTCTTCTCGATGGAGTGTTTGATGGCCGCGATCGCTTCGTCGCGAGGCAGCACGCCGCTGATGGCGAAGAAGCAGGTCTGCATCACCGTGTTGATACGGCCGCCCATGCCGGCGTCATGCGCCACCTTGACGGCGTCGATCACGAAGAATCGCAGCTTCTTGGCAATAATCTGCTGCTGCACCTGCCGCGGAAGGTGGTCCCAGACGTCTTCGGCTCCGAAAGGACTGTTCAGCAGGAAGGTGGCGCCGGTTTCGGCGGCGCTCAGCATCTCCACGCGCTCCAGAAACGCGAACTGGTGGCAGGCCACGAAGTTCGCCTGGCTGATCAGGTACGTTGAGTGAATTGGCTTCGGTCCGAAGCGCAGATGCGAAGTGGTCAGTGATCCGGACTTCTTGGAGTCGTAGACGAAATAGCCTTGGGCGTAGTTCGGCGTGTCCTCGCCGATGATCTTGATCGAATTCTTGTTGGCGCCCACCGTGCCGTCAGCGCCGAGGCCGTAGAAGATCGCGCGAACGGTGTCGGGACTCTCGGTCGAAAACGAAGCATCATACTCGAGGCTGGTGTGCGTTACGTCATCGTGAATGCCGATCGTGAAATGATTCGAGGGCTTTGGCTTCAGCATCTCGTCATAGATCGCCTTGACCATCGCAGGATTGAATTCCTTGGACGAGAGCCCGTAACGGCCGCCGGTTACGCGCGGCATGCGCGCGAAACCATCATGCGATGCGTTGCCGGACCATGTCTCTTGCAGCGCCGTGACCACGTCCATGTAGAGCGGCTCGCCGAGCGCGCCTGGCTCCTTGGTGCGATCGAGCACGGTGATCGTCTTCACCGTCCGCGGCAGCGCATTGACGAAGTGCTCGCGCGAGAACGGCCGGTAGAGCCGGACTTTCAGCAGTCCGACGCGTTCGCCGTGCCGGTTCAGATAATCGGCTGTCTCCTCGACCGCTTCGGTGCCGGAGCCCATCATCACGATCACGCGATCGGCATCGGCCGCACCAACGTAGTCGAACAAGCGATACTGGCGGCCCACGATGCGCGCGAACTTGTCCATGGCGTTCTGCACGATGGTGGGGCAGGCGAGGTAATACGGATTGGCGGCTTCGCGCGCCTGGAAGAACAGGTCGGGGTTCTGCGCCGTGCCGCGAATCAGTGGCCGGTCGGGCGAAAGCGCCCGGGCGCGATGCGCGCGCACCAAGTCCTCGTCGATCATGGCCCGCAGATCCTCAAGGCTGAGCTGTTCCACCTTCGCCACTTCGTGCGACGTCCGGAAACCGTCGAAAAAGTGGAGGAACGGCACGCGGGCCTCGAGCGCGGCCGCCTGGGCGATCAGGGCGCCATCCATCGCTTCCTGAACGGTGTTTGAGGCCAGCATGGCAAATCCGGTGGCGCGCGTAGCCATCACGTCGCTGTGATCGCCGAAGATCGAGAGTGCCTGGGTCGCGAGGGTCCGCGCGGCTACGTGAATCACGGCGGACGTCAGCTCGCCGGCGATCTTGTACATGTTAGGGATCATCAGCAGCAGGCCTTGCGACGCGGTGAAGGTGGTGCCGAGCGCTCCGGCCTGCAGCGCTCCGTGCAACGCCCCGGCCGCGCCGCCCTCGCTCTGCATCTCGACAACTTTGGGCACGCTGCCCCAGATGTTGGGGCGTCCCTGCGTCGACCACTCGTCCGCCCACTCGCCCATCGGCGACGATGGCGTGATGGGATAGATGGCGATCACTTCGTTCAGTCGATACGCCACTGACGCCGCGGCTTCGTTGCCGTCGATCGTTACTGTGGGTCGGGTCATCGGATCTTGCCCTCCCGTCGGGCGGTTCCCTTCCGGGGCCTCGCTGTCGTTTGCTATAACTGACGAATCAACACTCATAGCATACTACCTTCCTGTAGCAGCGCAAGCTGCACGATGCCCTGCCAACACATGGTCTTAGCAAGAGAAAAGGTGGGGCACAGTGACGGTGGTCACGTAGGTTGAGGGCAGCAAGAGCTGAGCGTGCAGGCGGCACAACACCCTGGGCGGGATGTACCGCATTTGAGAGTGAACCTGATGAAACTGCTGTGGGCGCACACCCTGATGAAGAACCAACTGCACGCGCTGGTGACGAGCCAGGGGGTGTGTCGAGAGCGGAAGCTGGGGACGGTAGACGCCGGATTTCGGATGTGCTAAGAATGTGCGCACAACATAACATCCGGCCCGCTGCCGGATTTACGGAGGAGGTATGGCAACGTATATGGGACGTCCCTATTACCCCTGGTGGCTGGACAAGTTAGCCGACGACGCCACCGGGGAGGGCGCGGCGATGCAAGGCGTCTTGCAGGGCGCGGAGGCCGTCCGGTCAGTCGTCCTCGCCGGCAGAGCGGTGTATGAGCACCTCTAAAGCGATTCAGGAACCGAATTCAGCCGCCTGAACCGCCCTGCAGCCAGTCGAGCATCACGGCTTAACCCGCATTGCATCAGTCAGTTAAATATCCACCTTCATTCCACAATAGTCTCATTCGGAATCCATTGACTCGCCTGCACCAGGGGCAGAAAGTGGCCTCGTCAGGCTGATTCAAGAGCCTCCCAAAATCTGGGAAAGAAGAGGAGGATTTCAAATGGACACAGCAAAGGGGAACATCCGCAGGCAGAAAGGCCGGACACGCAAAGTCGGACGCAACGGCCGCGGCATGAAGTGGACCAGTCCAGCCGTCGTCACAGTCTTGCTAGGCGCGTTGGGACTGGGTGTCCATCTCATCCAGACTTGGATCAATGACGTGGACACCCGCGATCTTGAGGAGAGAAAACTTCAGAAAGAGCTTATCGTGTCGGTCAAAAACAAGCCCACCCGCAAGCAGGCCTGCGAAGATCTACAATACTTTCTGCGTGTCGGAGTGCTCCGCGATCGCAAAGGTAACATTGTCAACGAAACTTGTTACCCCGCTGGGGAAGACACATGGGCTGACCAGCAGTCATCGGTGCCAAACCCAGTCTATTACGTTGTCGTGAAAGACGGCCGGACCGCCTCACCGAACGCGGTGGCCAGCGGTGTCAGTTCGCCAGCAACGCCGGAGACTGGCGGGATCGACCCAGGTACTCCAATCGGATCGCAGAGTTCCGACCTATTGGCGCCGGTGCCACAGCGCTTTTTTAAATAGCTACGCCCCGCAGGCTAAGGGGCTCTGCGACGATGCCGCAGCGGGGGAGTTCTGGATTCCCGGGCCGGCTGGCGCAGAGCGCCTGGCTCTGCGATTCACGTCCCGGTCGCCTGCAAAATCGCAGTTTCACTCTGCGCCAGCCGGCAGGTGGCAACAACATCGCATTTCTTTTCACCGGGCGCCGTTTCGAGGATGTGACCCTAACCTTTTATTTCTTGCCTGTATAGGCGTCTATATATTATGATGTCTATGTATGCGAAAGCCCGAATCGCTCCAGGGTTCGCTCGATCTGCTGGTGCTGAAGATTCTCTCACGCCAGCCGCGCCTGCATGGCTACGCGATCATGTCGGCGATCCAGAACATGTCCGGCGACGTGCTCCGCGCCGAAGAAGGCTCGCTCTATCCTGCTTTGCACCGCATGGAGGAAGCCGGCTGGGTCCGCGCGCGGTGGATCACAAAAGATAACGGCCGCAGGGCGCGCTTGTATGAGCTGACGACGGAAGGTAAGAGACAGCTTGCGGCGGAAGAATCGCGCTGGCAGGCGGTAACGGCTGCGGTAAATCGCGTTCTAAGGATGGCTTGACATGTCGTTATGGTCGCGGATTGCCAACGTGTTGTGCGGCGATCGTCTGAGCCGCGAGATCGATGAAGAGCTGCAGTCACATATTCAAGAAGCCATCGAGCAGGGCCGCGATCCGGTGGAAGTTCGAAAAGCGCTAGGTCCCCTGCTACGCCTGCGCGAGGAGAGCCGTGACGTGCGGCTGATCATCTGGCTCGATTCGCTGCGCGCCGACGCCATCTTCGGCTGGCGCCAGCTCATGAAGAACAAGGTGGCTTCGGCAGCGGCCATACTCTCACTCGCGCTCGGGATCGGGGCCTGCACGGGAGCATTCCGGCTCATCGACGCCCTCCTCTTGCGGCCCTTACCGGTGTCGCAGCCCCAGGAGTTGTACGCTCTGGCTCGCCAGGGAATCGATCCCGAAGGCAGGTTTGAGACGTTCGACGGCTGGGCGTATCCGGACTTCCAGCGGATGCGCGCCGCCGCCAAGGGTCAGGCCGAGCTGATCGCGATCTCGTATTCGGAGCGAACCGATGTTACCTATGGTTCCGACCAGGACATGGAGAAAGCCTACGTGCAGTACGTTTCGGGATGGATGTTCAGCTCGTTCGGACTCCGGCCCGCCCTGGGCCGCCTCTTGACTGAAAGCGACGACCACAAGCCGAACGCTTATCCCTACGCCGTGCTCTCCTACGACTATTGGAGACACCGCTTTGGGCAGGACCCGAAGGTGATCGGACGGACCTTCCGCATGGGCAACGACCTGTATGAGATTGTCGGCGTTGGGCCGCAGCGCTTTACCGGCACCGAGGCCGGCACGATGATCGACATCTTCGTTCCCACGATGATGCACCCGGGGGTCATCCGCCGGGACTGGACCTGGATGCGAACGCTGGCGCGCGTGAGTCCGGGAGTGCCCCTGGAACCTCTTCGCGCCAGACTGGACGCCACCTCGCGGGCCTTCGAGCAGGAGAGGGCGAAGGGCTTCCCCGGAATGTCCCAGCAAGTAATTGATGCGATGCTGAACCAGAGGCTCCTGCTCGAGCCCGCAGCCGCAGGCGCCTCAGGCCTGCAGGACGACTATCGCACCTCACTGGCGGCGCTCGGCGTGTTGGTGGCCCTGGTGCTGCTGATTGCGTGCGCCAACGTCACCAATCTGATGACTGGGCAGGCGGCATCGCGGGCCCGTGAGATGGCCTTGCGCGTCTCGATCGGCGCCGGGCGGCGGCGTCTGGTGCAACTCGTTCTGGTGGAGAGCGCGTGGTTGGCTTGTCTTGCAGCCGCATTCGGGGGACTGTTCGCCTGGTGGTCGGCGCCGGTGGTGGTCGGCATGATCAATCCGCCGGACAATCCGGCGCGCTTATTCCTTCCGGCGGACTGGAGGGTGATGGCGTTCGGCCTGGCTCTGACCGTGATTGTCATGTTGTTGTTCGGTCTGGCGCCCGCCCTGCGCGCCTCAGCCGTGCAACCTGTGAGCGCGCTCAAGGGTGGCCAGGACCCGCACGCCCGCCGGCGCCTGATGCATGCTCTCACTGCCGTGCAGACCGCCTTCTGTTTTATGGTGCTTTTCGTGGCCGGCCTCTTCGTGGCTACATTCCAGCGGTTGTCGAATCGGCCCACAGGCTTTTCCGCCGATCGGGTCCTGACGCTGGAAACGGTCGCCCGCCGCCCGCAGCCCCAGGTCTACTGGGACCAGGTGACGCAGCGTCTGCGGGAATTCCCCGGGGTGGAGAGCGCAGCGCTTGCCAGCACAACGCTAATGGGCGGTTGGAGCTGGAACAACTCGATCTCCGTCAATGGCGCGCCGCCTAACGGGGTGCTCAGCTACTTTATGAGCGTCTCACCCGGCTGGATAGAAACCATGAAGATTCCGCTCATTGACGGTCGCGACTTCCGCCCCCGCGATACCTACCCGGGCGCGGCCCTTGTCAACCAGACCTTCGCGAAGGAGTACTTCAAAGACGAGGATCCGGTCGGAAGATCGTTTGATATGGTGTTTGACGAAGGCGGGAGTCTTCACTTCGAGGTGGTCGGCCTCGTCGGCGATGTTTGCTACCGTGACGTTCGCGAGCCCATCCTGCCCCAGGCCTATTATCCCATCCATTCGCTCAATACCAGGAACGCATTGGAGGTGAAGGGCCAGGACCAGGGGACGTTCATTGTCCGCACGTCCAGTTCGAACCCGCTTGCGCTTGCGTCCGTCCTGCGCCGGGAAGTGCCACGCGCCTGGCCTGAATTTCGCGTCAGCAACATCCGGACACAATTGGAAATCGATCAGTCACACACAGTTCGCGAGCGGCTGCTGGCCAGACTGGCGTTCTTCTTCGGAGTGGTCGCGCTCCTGCTCGCGGGCGTTGGCCTCTATGGCGTGCTCGATTACTCAGTGCTGCAGCGGCGGCGCGAAGTGGCCATTCGCATGGCCCTTGGCGCTCAAGCTGGCGACGTGGCGCGGCGCGTCACGGCAGATGTCTTCTCCATGCTGCTCGCGGGAGCGATGGCAGGCCTCGCGCTGGGCTTTGCCTCGGCGCGATACGTAGAATCGCTCCTTTACCAAGTGAAGCCCACGGACCCGACGATGCTGGCCTTGCCCGCGCTCACGATTCTGGCCGCGGCGCTTCTGGCTGCACTTCCACCGGTGATTCGGGCGGTGCGCATCGACCCGGCCCTGATGCTGCGCACCGACTAGGCGCCAAGCCATTCGACTGTCCATGGGGTGGCGATAGGACACGAGAGGAACGAAGCCAGGCTCGACTGTCTCTCCTCTCATCGCGCAGCGCCGGCGACATGAAACACGATGCCGCGCGGCCACCCGCCACAGATCCGATAACATTCGCCCGTGACGCCGACCACTGACTTTGAATAGATATTGATGCCATCCTGACATCTGGACAGTAAAGCGACGGCCGCCGGAGAACAAAACGATTGGAAGGACACCGGGAAGCCGGCCCTAGCCTTGGCAACTTATCTAGGCTCTGTGAACGTGATACGGGCGCCGTTCGCCGGCGCGACGCCGGACTTCGACCCCTCCGCCCTTAGATTTTGCACATTTTCGCAAAACGAAGCTAAGCAAGCCCTTTAGAATCCACAAAAAACCCAAAAAAACGAAGCTAAAACGAAGCTAAGATTCTGGCGATTTTCGGCCTTCAGAACCCTCAAAACCCATCAAAAGCGACGAACGAAGTAAAAGCGGGCAGATTGCCGAGATTTGAGCGCGTTTGTCCGACCCGAAGTTCAAATAAGTAACTATGAATCAGCTACCTACGAGCGGCTAGAGGCCTCGAAACCCTCAGCGGTTTGCCGTTAATCCCGCTTTTGCTCTGTGCAGAGAAAGCGGCTGGATTGAGGAAGGAATTTACGGACGGGCAACGCTCTTGCCGCTTGCGGCGGCAGGCGAACTGGCTGCTTTGCTAGCCATCGGGTCAGGCGAGGCCTTCCGCGCCGAAGTCGATGACGGCGGCGCGACGGACGCCATCGCGGGCACAGGCTTGTCGACCTCGTCGCCGCGGAAGTAGCGGTCGCCGGCGGCGCGCATCAGCGCCATGCCGTCGAACGGTCGCGGATACTCGTTGCGGGCGTTCCAGAAGAGAAACCCGTCGCCGCCTTCACCCTTCGCCACGCTCACCTGAGTGAGGATGTAATCAGTGGAATAGCTCTTGGTTCGCCAGGCGAACGCTTGCAGCCAGGGACGGATCACCACGCCGCTCCCTTCGGTAGTCGCCTCGAAGCGCTTCATGGATTCGGAGATGAAGTGCTCGGGCGCATCGCCCGGCAGCGCGTATCCGTCCATGCCGAAGAAGTGCGAGGGATAGATCATCGGCGAGAGGATGTCGACATGCTGCGCGAGTTCGGCGATGTTCTGGCCCGTGTGGCTGAGATCGATGGGACGCGCCCAGGCCATCACGCCGAACACGTCGATCGAGAGCAACACGCCTCGCGGATGGAGATCGTCGTAGGCTCGCGCCACGAACTCTGTGATGACCTTGCTGCGCGGCCAGTCCGGATGCTCCGTCTGGAACTCGAAGCGGCAGTCGGCCTGATCGCCCTCGGCGGGAAAGCGGACGTAATCGAACTGGATCTCGTCCGCGCCCGCCCCAGCCGCCATGCGCGCAAGATCGAGATCGTACTGCTGCACCTCGGGATTCGAGGGATCGGTCCACGCGAGCTTGCCGTTCTCGAGCCAAGGCTTCCCCGTCTTGCGCGAATGCACCGCAAGCTCGGGATAGGTCTGGGCCAGATGGGCGTCGCGGAAAAGGGCGATGCGCGCGATCGCGTGCAGATGCAGCGAGTGCAGGTGGTGGATGTACTTGGGCAGGTTGCGGATCGTCAGGTCGGGGTGAGGCGCGTACTTGTGATCGAAAGGCACGTGCAGCTCGCCATCGAAGTCCTTGATGTCGAAGACCACCGTGTTGCCGCCCGCTTCCTTCCACTGCTTCACGAGGTCGAGCCCGCGCGCGCTGCCTGCGGTGTAGCCGGTCAGGTAGATGCCGCGCGCTTCAAAGTTCTTCGGAAGCAGCAGCGGCTTGTCGTGAAGCGGTGCCGTGGGAATCCCGGGAATAACCACCTGCTGCCCGGGCTTGAGCGCGTTGCCTTTCAGCCCGTTCGCCTCACGAATCGCGGCTTCAATCTCGCTTTCCCGCATGTAGACGCTTTCCGGCAGGTAGCGCCAGGCGAGCGAGGACACGCTGTCGCCGCGTTTGGCGACGAGCGGCACCGCCTCGGTGCCCTCGGGAGTCGCAACGGCATTCGTCGATTGCGCGTTCGTCGCAGGCGGCGCCGGTGTTGGATTGGCCGAACTGGCCGCGCTTCCGCCTTGTCCCGTTGCCTGCACTCCCGGAACGCCTTTGACGGGCGCGGTGCGGCTGCGCCCGGCGAAGATAGCAATCGCCAACGCCACGAGCGCGACGGAAATCAGGAGAAAGTGTTTGCGCTTGAAGGGCATTTCAGTCGTTCGAGAGCCGATCTTATCACACCATGTCAAGCAGTACGTCTGCACGGGGTTTATTGGGTCGTGTTGTGAATTCGTACGTATGGGCGGCCCCTGTGGCCGCCCAAATGCTCGCGTGCAAGGGATGTGTAAATAGGCAGCCACAAGGGTCGCCCGTACGTCCGGCGAGGAGGGAAATCCAAGCGGCGTGCCCGCGCATCCCAAGACCATAGGGACACTGTGGGTCGTGCCGTCCAAGGCTGCTTTGCGTTAAGATAGGGAGATCGAGGTGAAGCCGATGTTCGAGCAAGAAAACAGCCGGCAACCTGACTGCGTATCGAAGCGAGCACCCGGTTTATGGGTCGTTGCAGCCTGCCTGATGGTCGCTGCCATCGCATCGTCCCGTCCCGCATCCGCGCAGGCTGCCCAATCCACAGCGGCTCCGGCGGCGACTGCGCCGGCTCCGGCGGCAGCGCAGGGGAATCAGGGCACGCAGCCGCCGTTAGCGTCCGGCGGGAACATCAAGGTTAAGGTGCAGGTGGTCAACGTGCCGGTGACCGTGCTCGACAAGCGCGGCATGCCGGTAATCGATCTCACCCAGAATGACTTCCGGGTGTTTGAGGACGGGAAGCCGCAGCCCATTCGCTACTTCGTGCAGGAGCCCGCCCCGCCGTTGCGGATCGGATTCATCATGGACACCAGCAACAGCGCCCGCCCGCTGATCAGCTTCGAGAAGGACGCGGCCAGCGAGTTCGTCTACGATATGCTGAGGGGGCGCAGCACGCGAAACAAGATTTTCATTGAGACGTTCGACTCCACCAGCTCCATTGTGCAGGATTTCTCAAGCGATCCAGACCAATTGAACGATAAAATCCGCGACCTCAAGGCCGGCGGCGGCAAGGCTCTCTACGACGCCATCTACACTGCTTGCCGCGACAAACTCCTGACGTCCGGCGACCCCGAATCCACGCGCCGGGTCCTGGTGGTGCTGAGCGACGGTCTCGACGTCGGAAGCACCCACACCTTTGACGAAGTCGTATCCATGGCGCACAAAACCGAGACGGTGATTTATACCATCGTCAACTCGCCTTACGGGTTTACGGAGGATGCCAACAACGTTCTTCGGCGGCTGGCGCAACTCACGGGTGGCGCTTACTATTTCCCGCAGTCCGATCCCCAGGGCGCCGACATCGGCAGCGGGTACCTCTCGCACGGCAGCGTCGGGTGCACCTCGCAGCAAGAGGGTCTGGGTGCCAAGACGGGAATCTACACGGCCGAGCGTCTGGCCCACCTGTCAGATTCGGTGGAGGCAATCGGCCGTGAACTGAACGATCAATATTTCATCGGCTATACCCCCACCAATTCGGTCCTCGACGGCACCTATCGCAGCATCACCGTCGAACTCGCGCAGCAGCACAAGGACATCCACGTCCGCTACAAGCCGGGCTATTTCGCCACCGCCGAATAGCCAATCAGCTTCTGAGTTGGCCTTAACGTATTGATATACATAGTGTTACTCATCATCGCTAAAAATATGACAATAATGCGCTAAAATTATGTGACATTATGCAACTCATGGATTAGAATGAGCATCTACTAGATTGGTCAGCGACAGCTTGACGAATCTAAGCACATCAAGGAGGCAACAAGAAATGGCGATTGTACGTTGGGAACCTTTCCGCGAGCTGCTGAGCACTCAGGATCGCTTCAACCAGCTTTTCAACCAGACTTTCAGTCAGGTTTTCGGCTCTGAAGGGCGGGAGTTGGGCAAGAGCGTCTGGGCGCCGGCGGTTGACGTTTACGAGACGAACAACAACCTCGTGTTTAAGGCGGAACTCCCCGGAATCGATCCCAAGGACGTTGACGTCCGGGTCGAGAACGGGACGCTCACTATCAGCGGCGAGCGCAAAGTCGAGAAGGATGTCAATGAGGGTAACTACCATCTTGTCGAGCGCAGCCACGGCTCGTTCGTGCGATCCTTTAACCTGCCGCCCACGATCAACATCGAAAACGTGACGGCTGAGTACAAGGACGGCATCCTTACCCTGAACATGGCCAAGCGCGAAGAAGCCAAGCCCAAGAGCATCAAGATCCAGGTTGCAGCCGAAGGCAAGGCGCAGGCCGCGGGTACTACCAAGTAAGGTACGCACCTCTCAGGCTGAAAATAAGTGTTGGTAGCATCAGTGATTCTCGACTCCAGGGCGGCGATCCGCTCTGGGGTCGCGGCGAGCCGCATCCCACGCACAGATCGGCGGGTGCGGCTCGCTTCTTTTTATTTGGAGTTTAGGATCGAAATCCCTATGCTTAGGGTCAAGGTTTAATAGCATGGCGACACGTTTCGACAAATTCACAGTCAAAGCCCAGGAGGCTCTCCAGAGCACCCAGGACATCGCCGGCCGTTTTGGCAATCAGCAATTGGAGCCGGTGCACCTGCTGCTGGCCCTGGCGGAGCAGTCGGACGGCATCGTGCCGGCAATCCTCAGCCGGCTGGGAATCACGGCCAACAACCTGGCAGCGCAGGCCGAGAGCGCGATCGAGCAGCTCCCCAAAGTGGGCGGCGCCGCCGAGCACTATCTTTCGCCCGCGCTCAAGGAGGTCTTCGATCAGGCAGCGAACGAGCAGGATCAGTTCAAAGACGAGTTCGTTTCCACTGAGCACTTGCTCCTCGCGCTGGCCCGCAGGAAGAACGAGCCTGCCGGACGCATTCTGGCGCAACTGGGCGTGACGCATGACGCTATCCTGAAGGCCTTGGTGGCTGTCCGCGGAACGCAGCGCGTGACGGACCAGAATCCGGAGGCGAAGTATCAGGCGCTGGAGCGTTACGCGCGCGATCTCACGGAACTCGCGCGGCGCGGCAAGCTCGACCCGGTGATCGGCCGTGACGACGAGGTTCGCCGCGTAATCCAAGTGCTCTCCCGCCGCACCAAGAACAATCCTGTGCTGATCGGCGAACCGGGCGTCGGCAAGACCGCCATTGTGGAAGGCATTGCCCAGCGGATTGTGGCCGGCGACGTTCCCGAGTCGTTGCGGTCGAAGCGGCTTGTCGCGCTCGATCTCGGCGCATTGATTGCGGGTTCGAAGTATCGCGGCGAATTCGAAGACCGCCTGAAGGCCGTGCTCAAAGAAATCGAAGAGTCGAGCGGCCAGATCATCCTCTTCATTGACGAGCTGCATACGCTGGTGGGTGCGGGAGCCGCCGAGGGCGCGGTGGACGCGTCCAACATGCTCAAACCCGCTCTCGCGCGCGGCGAATTGCGCTGCATCGGCGCCACCACGCTCAACGAGTACAAAAAATATATCGAGAAAGACGCGGCGCTTGAGCGAAGGTTCCAGCCGGTCTACGTCGGCGAGCCTACCGTTGAAGACACGATTGCCATCCTGCGTGGCCTGAAAGAGCGCTACGAGGTCCACCACGGCGTCCGCATCAAGGACTCGGCCATCGTGGCCGCGGCTGTGCTCTCGCACCGGTACATTGCGGATCGCTTCCTGCCCGACAAGGCGATCGACCTGATCGACGAGGCTGCGTCCAGCCTGCGCATCGAGATCGACTCGATGCCCGCCGAGATCGACCAGATCGAGCGGCGAATCACGCAGCTTGAAATCGAAAGGCAGGCGCTGCGCAAGGAGGACGATCGCACGTCCGTGGAGCGTCTCAAGACGCTTGAGCACGAGTTGAGCGAATTGCGCGAAAAATCGAGCGCGCTCAAGCTGCGCTGGCAATCCGAGAAGGAAGGCATCGCGCGCATTCGCGACCTTAAGAGCCAGATCGAGCAGGCGAAGACCGACGAGCAGCTCGCCACTCGCGGAGGCGATCTGAATAAGGCGGCCGAGATCCGATACGGCAAACTGGTAGCGCTCGAAAAGCAGCTCGCCGCCGCCAATTCCGATCTCGAGAGGAAGCAGCAGGCCGGGCGCATGCTGAAAGAAGAAGTGGATGAAGAGGACGTGGCCCGTGTCGTCTCGAAGTGGACGGGCATTCCCGTCTCTAAGATGCTCGAAGGCGAGGTGCAGAAACTTGTGTCGATGGAGGATCGCCTGCGCCTGCGGGTGGTCGGCCAGGACGACGCTTTAAAGCACGTGGCCAACGCCGTGCGCCGCAGCCGCGCCGGGCTCTCCGATCCGAATCGCCCCATTGGCTCCTTCCTGTTCCTCGGACCGACCGGAGTCGGCAAGACGGAACTGGCCCGTGCGCTTGCCGAATTCCTTTTCGACGATGAGCGCGCCATGCTACGCATCGACATGTCGGAATACATGGAGAAGCATTCCGTGGCGCGGCTGATCGGCGCTCCGCCGGGATACGTCGGTTATGAGGAGGGCGGCCAGTTGACGGAGCCCGTCAGGCGTCGGCCCTATTCCGTGCTGCTCTTCGACGAGATCGAGAAGGCGCACGGCGACGTCTTCAACATATTCCTGCAGATTCTGGACGAAGGCCGATTGACGGACGGCCAGGGCCGCACCGTGGATTTCCGCAACACGGTGATCATCATGACCTCGAACATTGCGAGCCATGAGATCCACGCCGCTATGGGCGCGGAGGGCGGTCACGACAAGCGCTCGGACGAGCGCCGTGGAATTTCAGAAGATCTGCGCCGGCGCATCCAGCGTACGCTGCTTGAGCAGTTCCGGCCGGAGTTCATCAACCGCATCGACGAGATTGTGATCTTCAATCCGCTTGGCAAGGCGGAGATCGAAAAGATCGTCGATTTGCAGCTTACCAATCTGCGGCACCTGCTCGCCGAGCGCAAGGTCGAGCTGGAACTGACGGACAAGGCCCGCGAATTGCTCTTCCGCGAAGGCTACGATCCGCAGTTCGGCGCGCGGCCGCTCAAGCGGGCCATTCAGCGGCTGATCCAGGACCCGCTGGCCATGAAGCTCCTGGACGGCGACATCGTGCCGGGCGACCACGTGCTGGTCGATGGCGATCTGCGCAAGGGCGAGATGAAGTTCGAGCGCGAGGCGGTGAAAGCGGCGGGCTGACGGGTGTAGCTCCGGGGTTTGACCGGCTCGCTCCGCACGGCGGGCTCACTTGACAACCCCGTCGGAGTTGGCATAATCAAAATAACGCTGAAGGTGGCTTCGATGAATCCCAACGTGCTAACCACAGTAGTCACCGCAGGCAGCTCTGTGCTGATTGCTCTGGTGGCGCTGACCCTGAACCATCGTCTTTTTGATTCGGTGGACAAGAGGTTTGACTCGATGGACCGGCGCTTCGCCAGCATCGAGCGCAGGTTGGAGGAATCGAAGCGGATCTGAAGCGCTTTTACGAGTTGCTCGGCGGTTTGAGCACCGACGTCGCCCGCCTCAAGGGCCACACGGGGCTGAAATAAGTTCGGACCTAGTTCCCGGAGGGTCCGTTCTGTCAGTGGCCCAAGAACTTCTCCAGCTTCACCACTTGCGCTTCTGCCAGGTCCATGTACCGCTTCGTCCTTTGCGCGTCCTGATTCTGAAGCGCTGCCTGGGCCTTGCCCATGTAGGTCTCCATCTGTTCTTCGGCCGTGGCGATGTCGCTGCGCAGACCGACGCCTTGGGCGGCCTGCTCCTGCCGAAGACGATCAATACTATCTTTGACGGCGCCTGCGCGGCCCGACAAAGCGTCCAACTGCTTCTCCAAATCGTCCAAAGCGGCTGAGTTTGCCTGCGCCGGCGCAGCTTGTGGGCTACTGGCGGCCTGCTGGCCGCCTGGCTGCGCGTCGGCTCGCTGTTGGTCCTGCGCGGACGTAGGCTGCTCGCTCGATTGCGCCGACGAAGCGGCGGTTCCATGATCGCGGCTGTGGGCGGATGCGCCTTTACCTTGTGAACCAGCGCTCGTTTCGGTCACTGGACCTGAAGTAGGATTGGTGCTGCCGTCTGTTGTTGATCCCGTGGACGGATTCGTTGGCTGGCTCGTGGAGCCATTGGAAGCGGGCTGCCCGGCATCCGGGGCCGCCGTTGACCCCGAGCCGCTGCCGGCAGATTGCTGTCCGGCACCCTGGCTGGTTTGCGTGCCGGGTTGTTCCCCAGTTTGTGCGGCCGACCCGCCAGACGACTGGCTCTGCTGGTGTAATCCCTGCGACGCTCCGGTACTTGCTCGCGTTTTGGCAAAGCGCGGAACGTATAGTCCGCCCAGCACCAACACAATAACGACCACCATCGCTCCCAGAGTCATGTAGAGCCCCCTATAGCTTCTGGATTTCCTTGCATTAACCGGCGGCGGCGCCGCCAGTGCTTCAGGTGGGGGCGGACTGCCCTTAGGGGCTGCCGTCTGCGGTGCTGGCGTGACTGCCGAAACCACGGCCCGGCCCTGCGATCCAACTGCGATTCCGGTGGGATAGGGAACTGTAACTGTTGCTGGCGGTACGGCCGGTGCCGATACCGGCCCCGCGGCACTAGAGGAGGGCGAAGGCGCCACATTTTCGGCGAAAACGGCCGTGGCTCCAAACGCCGATGCAGCCGCGATGTCCGGAGTCTTGGGCGAGGTATCGAAGATGCTCTTCAACGCGGTACGGAAAGCATTAGCTGACTGAAATCGCTGCCCGGGATCCTTCGCCAGGCCCATGAGGATTAGCTGGTTCAGCGCGGGCGGCAGTTCAGGTTGCAGCTCGAGCGGCGGCTTGGGCGCCTGTTCCAGGTGCGCCGCCATAATCGAGTAGTTGCTCTCGGCCTGGAAAGGACGCCGTCCGGTCACCATCTCGTACAGCGACACCGCCACGGAATAGAGATCCGACCGCGTGTCCACCGCCTCACCCTTGATCTGCTCTGGGGACATGTAATAGAGCGATCCCAGCGTGGTTCCCGTCATCGTCAGCCCGCGATCGCCGGCTGATTTGGCGATGCCGAAGTCCATCAGCTTCAGCACGCCTTGCGGTGTTACCATCATGTTTGCAGGCTTGATATCGCGATGGATGATCTGCCGGTCATGCGCGTAGCTCAGCGCCGCTAACGCCTGATCGATGTAATCGACTGCTGCCGATACTGGAATCGGTCCCTGCTGCAGTCGCGCCGCGAGCGACGTGCCTTCGACAAACTCCATGATCATCACCAACTGGTTTCCGGCAGTAAAGGCGGTACTCAACGCGGCAATGTTCGGATGGCTGAGGCTTGCCAAAAGCTTAATCTCACGCAGAAACCGGTCGGCAAGTTCCTTCTGTCCTGCCAGGTCCGGCAGCAGCACCTTCATGGCCTCGACGCGATCGGAGATCACGTTCCGCACCTTGTAGACCTTCCCCATGCCGCCGGCGCCGAGCACGGCGAGGATCTCGTAGTCACCGATCATCTGGGGCGCTGTTTCGTCGTTCATGAGCACCTTCCCCCGGGCGGCGGCCCTATATTCTGGAGAGTCGATTAGCTTGCAACGATCAGATTGCAACCTCTGGTTGCAGCGCAAGACGTGCGGGAGCCACCTGACTCCTGTACCAGCGCATCATAGTCCCCCTGGCTAAAGGAAATCAAACGGAATTACGGGTAGTGTCCCTGGGACACTACTGAATTACGGGCAGTGGGTCAGTTTAGCATCACGGCTCGCATTGTCTCGAGTATGGCCCGCTGCCGGCGCCCTATCCTGAACCAGGTTCGTCCAATTGGCGGCCAATCTCTAGTCTAGATACGGAGCCTCGCGCATCGCGACGCCTGTCGAGCGAGTTGACACTGACGGCTTGCCCATGCTACTCATCACAAAAGTAGCGCCGGAGAAATCCATCGTGGGCCTGTGGCGCAGTTGGGAGCGCGCATGACTGGCAGTCATGAGGTCGAGGGTTCGAACCCCTCCAGGTCCACCAGTCGGTTCAACAAGTTAGCCTCACAACTTACCGGGCGGTAGGCCACATTGGGTCACATCGGAATCAGGAATCTCATTCTCCGTTCGCTTTCTTGCGGGGGAAAGAGAATCAGGTTTTCGATTTTTTGCACGGCCTCGCGGTTAGGGGCAGCGAGTTCGTGCATGTATCGATCGGTGGTGCTCAGCCTTGAATGTTCGAGCAATTGTTTCATCACGAGTGTTGGAATGCTGCCCTCGTTTCCGCCAAGCGTGGAGAACGCGTGCCTGAGAGAATGCCAGGAGAAATGAGGGATTTCCAACTTCTCGGCAATGGGATAGACATGACGCTGGATCAGATTGCGGTCGCTTAGCGGCTTGCCGGACTCGCCGACAAACAGCCAACCTGTGGGTGAGGGCAGGGATGGCCAAGTGGCCGCGTGGTTGAATTCCGGGGGGCCCTGGCTTCTTTCACACCTCCCCAAAAAGGGAAAGCGGAACTTCTTACTTTGCTCGGAACAGGAAACCCCTGACCCCTGTAATCCCCCTTGAACCTGCCCCACGCCTGTGCTACCTTGAGAGTGGCAAATGAAATTCTCGATTCTGGAGGTGATCCACTCGTGAGCACCCCGACCGCGGCCATCCGGACGCAGTTGATGGCCAACCCGGAGTTCCAGCGGCTTACTGAGCAACACGCCCACTACGCCGCCCTGCTAGACCAGCTCACCGCCAAGCACTACCTCACCGAACAGGAACAAATAGAAGAGACGC
>JASHPE010000421.1 GCA_030038235.1 Terriglobia bacterium | reverse complement strand
GATGTGAAGAGCTTCTACGCCCACGTGTATCGCCCGGATCTGACCACGATCGTAGTGATGGGCAAGATCACGCCGGAGCAAGCGAAGACGACGGTCGAGAAGTATTTTGGGACCTGGAGCGCGACAGGTCCTCAGCCGCCCACGGATCTCCCGGCTGTGCCCGACAACCAACCGCTGCAGACCGAAGTGCCGGACTCGAGTCGCGTGCAGGACGGCGTGACCCTCGCTGAAACGCTGGGCATCACGCGTTTCAGTCCGGATTACTACGCCCTCGATCTCGGCAACCAGATCCTTGGCGGTGCGTTCTACGCCAGCCGGTTCTCCAAGGACTTGCGCGAGAGCGCGGGACTGGTTTACACGGTGGGATCGTCACTCCAGGCCGGCAAGACGCGCTCGATATACTCGGTGACGTACGGTTGCGATCCGCCCAACGTCTCCAAGGCGCGCACCATCGTCGTGCGCGATCTGAAAGCGATGCAAACCTCGCCGCCTGACCCGACGGAACTCGAGGGCGCCAAGGCGCTGGTGCTGCGGCGCATTCCGCTCGATGAAGCGAGCTTCAGCAGCATCGCCGGCGGCTGGATGGCGCGCTCGGCCATTGGGCTGCCGCTCAACGAACCGTTCATCGCCGCGCAGCGCTACCTCGATATGACCGGCGCTCAAATCCAGGCAGCGTTCGCGAAGTGGCTGCGTCCGGATGACCTGGTTCAGGTGACGCAGGGCCCTGCGCCGCAGTAGGCGCGATGCAAGGCCGCGGTCTGATACAATTTTCCGCGCTGACGAGGCGGCGATCAGCGAAACCGAGTGGGGAGGATTGGGTCAAATGCCAAAATACGTGATCGAGCGCGAGATTCCAGGCGCCGGAGGGCTTTCTCCGGAAGATCTGCGTAACATCTCGCAGAAGTCATGCGGCGTCCTGCGCGGTCTGGGTCCGCAGATTCAGTGGGTGGAGAGCTTCGTCACCGATGACAAGGTCTACTGCGTCTACATCGCGCCCAGCGCGGATCTTATCCGCGAGCATGCTGCCCAGGGCGGGTTTCCGGCCAATCGGATCTCGGAGATCAAGACCGTCATCGATCCAACGACAGCGGAAGCCTGACTCGTCTTCACTCGAACTGCTTGCGAAAATCCGCCAGCTGGCGCTGGAGTTCCGCAACCTCGGCCTGCAGGCTTGCGACGTCGCTTTCGAGGCGCGCGATCCGTTCCGCGTCAGCCGATTGACCGCCGGCGGCCGGCGATTCTGACGGCGGCTGCCACGACTCGACATCGCCAGAGAGGAGATGCGCGAAGCGCAACTCTTTGGTGCCCGGCTGGCGTGGCAGCGCTTTCACCAGCGGCGCCTGGCGCTCCATAAGGCGGCGCAGCGCCGTTTGCACTTCGTCAAGCTCGTTGAAGCGATGCATCCGCTCCGTGCGCCCGCGCAGTTCGCCCGGCGTCTGCGGTCCGCGCAGCAGCAGCACGCAGAGAATCGCCGTTTCTCGCCGCTCGAAGTTGAACGCTTCCTGCAGCCGATGCTCGTACTTGGTCACGCGGCTGTCCGCGCCTCGGGCGACGCCGGCCAAGCCGAGGCGGTTCAAACCATCGAGCGCCTGACGCACATCACCTTCATCAAGATCCATCACGGGCTCGCGGTTCGATTTCTGATTGCAGGCATTGACCAGCGCGTTCAGCGAGAGCGGATAGTAATCGGGCGTGGTGATCTCCTTCTCGACCAGCGCGCCCAACACGCGGGCTTCAACGTCACTCAACACGATGTCCATGATGCCTATTCTCCTGCGGCATGCTTCGAGTCAACCCGCGCGCGATGCCGCCGGACGCGGCAGCACCAGAATCGCAACGCCGCCCGCCAGCGCGGCAATCATCATCAGCGCCAGGCCGGCGGAGAACGACCCGGTCCGCGTGGTCAAGTAGCCAAAGACGTAAGGCCCGACAAAGCCAGCAACGTTGCCCACGGCATTCACGAGTCCCACTACTGCTGCGAGGGCCTGTCGCGGCAGGATTTCGGGCGGAATCGTCCAGAACGTTGGAAGGAATGGCGCCGTCATGGTAGCGAGGGAGAACCAGACGATGGTGAGGCCGGCTGAGCTGTGCCAGAAGATGAGGCCAAGCATCGCCGTCCCCGCAGCGAAAAGCGGACCGGCGGCGTGCCAATGCCTCTCACGCGTGCGATCGGAGTGCCAGCCGTTGACGAGGATGACCACAAATGCCACCGCGTAGGGCAAGGCGCCGAGCAGTCCGATGCGGGCGTCAGAGAAGCCGGACCAGCGTTTCAGCATGGTCGGATACCAGAAGCCAAACGTGTAACCCGGAAAGTAGCCGAGAAAGGCGATCGCACAGAGCAGCAGGACCGTGCGTGATCGCAAAACTTTACCCATGCTGACAGAAACAGCGAAGTTGGGCTTCTCTTCCTCGAGCTTCTTTTCAATCCATTGCCTCTGGCCGGCAGCTAGCCAGTGCGCCTGGCGAGGCCGGTCGGTGATAAAGAAAAGCGCCCCCGCGCCCAGCAGTACTGCCGGTAATCCTTCGAGAACGCACACCCAGCGCCAGCCGACGATGCCGAGCCAGTGGTGACCGAGAATCCATCCGGAGACGGGCGAACCGATCACGAACGACAGCGGGATCGCTGCCATGAAGTTGCTGCCTGCCTTGGCTCGATCTTCCCGAATAAACCAGTGGGTCAGGTAGACGACGACACCCGGGAAGTATCCCGCTTCCGCCGCGCCGAGCAAGAAACGCGCGAGGTAAAGTTCACTCGAGGTGTGAACCAGTGCGATGGACGCTGTGACCGCCCCGCAAGCAATCAAGCTGCCGCCGATCACTTTGCGCGCGCTCCAGTGCTCCACGAGCAGCGTCGCCGGGATTTGCAGGGTCACGTAGCTGACGAAAAGAATGCCGGCGCCCATGCCGAACACGCTGTCGCTGAATCCAAGGTCTCGCGACATGCCCAGCGCGGCGTACCCGATATTGGTGCGATCGAGATAGTTGATGACGTACAGAATGAAGAGGAAGGGGAGCAGCCGGATCGCGACTTGATGCCGGGTGCGCGCCGTGATCTCCGAGGTCCCGGCCGCATTCGCGTCCAGCACAGCCGGAGCCGTCGCCGTCGTCGCCCCACGCCCAGCCGGAGACCTCACGCGTGGCCGTCCGGATGCTGGCAGCCCGGCCAGCTATCCCACATCACGCGGCCCGTCCAGCCGAGATCCCGCAAGCCGACCGCCGAGGAGTAGTAGGTCTTGCCGACCCACTCCTTGACGACGTCGAAATGATCGCGGATAGTCAGCAGCGATTCACTGGCCGAAGTTTCAGAAGAAGCCGACCCGCTCCAGGGGTCCCAATCGCCGTCCGAGGCCTTTTGACCCGGTTCCGCCGTCGAAGCCGTGGTCAGAATGGCGATCTGCTGCTCTTCGGTCAGGCTCAGAAAAGGCCGGCCGTGATGTTGGATAGCCTCAGCGTCGAACGCCGAAAGCGACTCCAGGAACTTGCGCTGGTTCTGCTGCGTGTCAACGGTGAGAAGCAGGTCGATCGTGCGGTTCACTTGCGCGCGGCCCGATCCCGGAATGATCCGCTCGGCGAGTACGGTCAGCGTTTCGTTCTGATGCGCGTCGAGAAACTGAGGCGCCCAGTCAGCGGTCGCGGATGCTGCGCCCGTCGTGCCAGCCTGCTGCCCCGCGGCCTGCCTGTTCGGAGCTGCTGATGAGCCGGACTTGCCATCAGTGGCAGCGGCGTTTGCCAGTGGCCCGAGCGTCACCAGCGCGGCGCCGCCACCGGCGGTTCCGATCAGGCGCTGAACCATCTGGCGCCGGCTTATGCTGTCGGCTCCGCGCGCAAATCTGAAGATCGGATTCTCGCCTCTCATCGCGCCTCCCGCAAGCTCCGTCAGCGCACAAGTGTATCACCCGTTGGCACTCATTTCTATGAGTTTGCGAGCGCGGCAAGCAGATCACTCCGTAAAGACGTAGTTCCTGCCGGCGTTCGCTCGGAAGTTGAAGTTATTGGAGGCGCGGGGCGGAATCGAACCGCCGCATAAAGGTTTTGCAGGCGCGCTCCGATTCGTAAATGTGGTAGTGTTGCTGCTGCTGCACATCGTGGGATCAAGGTACACCTCCAAGACCGCGTTCGAGCCCTGCGCGAACTGGTCAATCGCTGTGTTAACGCTGTCGTAAGGTGCGTACTTATTCTCGCCCGAAGGCTGAATTCCAACCCAGACGACGTTCGAAACGTTGTTGTTGGTCGCAAAATATGGAGGAAAGGGATTCGGAACATCATAGCTGCTCTGCGCGAAGAGGGCTGTTGACGCACCTCCACACAGCAGAAGTGCGGACACAAACCGCCTGACCCAGTCAAGTTCTCTCATTCTACCCCCTTTGGATCAACCGTCGCCCCCACGCGCAGTTTGCCTCGGGCCGAACTAAGGGCAGGCTGAGTTCTCGACGAGAAGTGCGACGCGATCTCACCGACGCGCTTAGCCTTGGACAACTGCTCTCGCCCGCTTCCGGTCAAACTGCGCGACACCGAGCGCAATTCTACGGCAGTTCCCGGAAGGCCAACTTGCTGCTTACCGTGCCGTGCGGCGTGGTTGCCTTGATAACGCCGCTGGTTGCGCCATCGGGAACGGTGGTCGTGATCAGCGAGTTGGAGGATACCGTGAAGCTCGCTGGCGTCCCGTTAAACGTAACACTCGTGACGCCCTCAAGCGCTGTTCCCAAAATGTTGACGGGCGCTCCTACCGCTCCCGAGTCGGGCTGAGCTTCGATGAATTGATGAAGGCCCACTGACAGGCTGAACACGGTGCCAGAGTCGAACTCGCCACCCTCGGAGGTTGTCCCGTAGAGGGTGCCGTTCGTATCCTGGACGAGCGGCGCATAGGGCAGCGCGCCGTCGGCACACTTAACCTCGGAGCAAAAACTGTGGAGCGTTGTCACAGTACCGTTTAACGTGATCCTAAAAACTGTCCCGCCAGAATCGCTCCCCACGTAGTACGCTCCTCCTTGCTGGGTGGTTCCGTACAGGTTGCCATCCGTCGCCTGAATCAGTCCCGCGTAAGGATAGGCTCCATCGGCACAATTGCTTTTTGAACAGAAGCTGTAGAGCGTGGTCAGGGCGCCTTGCGCAGTGATTCTGAACACTGTCCCGTATCCGTAGACACCACCAAAGATGGTCGTGCCGTAGAAGTTGCCATCGCTCGCCTGCACAAGGGTTCCTTGTGGGTTATCACCATCCGGGCACCCGCTTCTTTCGCAGAAACTGTAGAGGACCGTCGCGGCACCGGCCAGGGTAATTTTGAACACAACGCCACAGCCGTCGACGCCGTTGTTGTCCTCGCAAACGCCCCTGCCGCCCTCGGTTGTCACGCCGTAGAAGTTGCCATCTACGCCTTGCACTAGTCCGGCCCATGGGAAATCGCCGCCGACGCAGGGGAGACGCTCGCAAAAGCTGTGCAATATGGTGAGGGTCCCAGCCGGAGTGACTTCGAACACTTCACCACCCCCGTAGGTTCCCCCTTGGTATGTAGTACCGTAAAAGTTCCCATTGCTGCCCTGGATCAAGGCCGCCCTCGGTTGCTCGCCGTCCCAGAAGCTGAAACTGACCAGCGTGGCCAGAGTCCCGGTTGGAGTCAGCCTGAAGGCTGTGCCAGAGCCATTGCCGCCATAGGCTGTAGTGCCGTAGAAGTTCCCGTCACTACCCTGAACGACAGCCCCATAAGGTTCCTGCCCGTCGGTGCAGTCTGTTTGGGAGCAAAAGCTGTACACCGCGGTAAGCGCTCCTGACGGTGTGATCTTAAACACAGTGCCGGGCCCAGGGTCGCCGCCGCCATACGTCGTTCCGTGAAGGTTCCCGTCGGTGGCCTGGACCAGCCCTGCGAACGGTGACTCGCCGTCGGCGCATTTCGTTTGGGAGCAGAAGTCGTACAACGTGGTGAGGGTTTGCGCCGCCGCTATTGCGGCGAGAACGCATATCAGGCAGACGGCCGCGCTGACCATCTTCCACCAGCTAGGCACGAAGGCGTGAGAGGTCCTATTGCCATGCTTCATAAGTATGCCTCCAATCTGATTTCCGCGTCCCATAGAGCCGTGACTCTGCCCTCCGACCCCTTCGGGACGATTTCCTTCCTGCTTCATTTTGGCATCCCCTTAATGACCCTGTTTGTGAGTTTGATACACCTTCCGGCGAGATTTGTCAAGAAAGAGCCGGGCGGCATGTGCTCACAAATCCTCGCTGATGATCTCTCGGGCCATCTCGCGTACTTCCTTGGTGGTCTCATCGCCGGTCAAATCCAACTCCAAGCCACGTCGAACCGCAGTTCGCCAGTGCTCCGTCAGTTCAGTGTCCCAATAGTCCTCGCGCGTGAGTTCGCCTTTGCGCTCCAATTCCGCCATGTAACTGACGACCTCAGACACGGCTTGATTAATCAGGCTGGTCTTGCGAGCTTTGCGCTCTGTCTCGGCCTTCCTCTTCTCGATCTCGCGGCACGCTTCGCGGAGGGTCGCTTCCAGCGCTTCCTTGGCTTCAGGTTCTGAAACGTCGACGGGCAGGTCGGCCAATATCTCGGCGCATTCCCGCTGGACCCGCGCCGCGTCCTGGTCGGTCTTGCCCCATGGGAGTTCGAAGAGTGCCCAGCGGAGCAATTTGGCGTCGAGTTCGCGTCTCTCGATCTCTTGGCGCACGGACTGGACGGCTTCCTGGAGGGCCACGCGGATTTCGCAGACGTCTGCAAAGCGGCCCAATTGCCGAAGGGCTTCTCGGATCGCGGCCGTTGCCTTGACTTTGTCCGCATCGGTTGCGGAATGCGGCAGGCTCCGTAATGCCTCGTCTGTGAGGCGCTGTCGCCTCTCCTGTGCGTCGCGTTCGGCCCGGAGGGGTTCGACCACGGCCAACAGAGTCCGGCCCAGGATTTCATCCATACGGGGCTCGTCGGCGGGCCGGCGGCGGTCGACCTCCAGCTCAAGCTGCTCGGCGACTTCCTTGCGCTGGGTGAGGGTGAGCCAATTCAGTTTGGGCATGGCCACAGCCTGTCCCGCGACGAAGTACCAGCGTTGGCGGAATGCCGCTAATCGTTCCTCTGCCTCAAGGCGCTCCCGCTCCTGTTGTTGCTCCTGCCGACGGCGGTGTTGATCCTCGGCTCTCTCGCGTGCCAATCGTTCACGTTCCAGCGCGATCTCAGCTCGCCGTTGCTCTGTCTCTTCCTCTCGCGCCTGGGCCTCGGCTTCGCGTTGGTCGGCTTACTCCTGATCTTCCCTGCGCAGCTTTCCCAGTTCCCTCTGGGCGCGCATCTCCTGAGCCTCAAGGGTCAACTCCTCGATTCGTTCGCGCCGATTCCGCAGCACGGGCGACGCCTCACGCGTGCGAGTCGGCCGCGCTTCCTGACTCTTTGCGGCCTCGATACTCTCGGCGCTGACGCGGAGGTGTCCGCCTGGGGTGTGGAATCCGTCCAGCACGCCATCCTTCACCATGCGCCGTAGCGTCGGTATCGAGACGCCTAGCAACGCAGCGGCATCGCTGGCGCTATGAGAATCCGCCGATGATCGACTTTTTCCCCTATTTTTCAACGTTCTGATTACCGATTTTTTTCGGTTCTTGTCGGTTTTGGTTGCGGCCGGCGGTGAGATTCTTTCCGATTTTTCATGGTTTCTCTCGGTCCGCTAAATGCGATTGCCACCTCTTCCGAAGCCGCTACGGTTGCCGGGCTGGTGGGCGGTCCGCACTGAAAGAGCGTTGCCGGATCGGGCCACCCCCGCCAAGCTGTCAGCGTCTCCGGTCCGTGCCTCGCGCTCGGCGTCGTCGCCAGATTTCGGCGGCGAACGCCTGACGCTTTTCCTTGGGTGTTTCGTGGATGACCTGGCCGCCGGCGTCGATCGCGCCGCGTTGGTGCTGGAGCGCGGCCTCGCTGTATTCCCTGAGCGTTCGCGCTCCGGGGTTGAATTGGTGCGTCCGCTTGCCCTGCCCGGCGCGCGCCTTCGCTAGTCCAAGCCGGGTGTTGCACGATTTGCAGAGCCAACGGAGATTAGCCGGTGCGCCGTTGGACTCATCACCGTCTTTGTGGTCAATCACCAGAAAGCGGGTCGAGCCGCACAGAGCGCACTTCTCCGGTCCGAGCGGGCGGCAATCAGGGTGATGCGCCCTATACCGCTTCGCCCGGTCCGTGATCTGCTCCGCGGGCTTTCTCCATGCCGCGCCGCAGTTGCGCGCGGCCGGATTCAGTCCCGGTCGCTGTCCTCGTCGTCCTCGTCCTCATCCTCACTGCTGGCGAGATTGCCGATCTCGTCGAGGCGAGAGCGGAGATCGTCGTTCTCTTCCTCCAGTTCCTTGATGCGGTCCAACATTTCTGTTCGAGTCATGACTGACATGGTGGTTCCTTTCTGAAAGAGATCGCGGCCGGAGCCGCTTTCTTGCGTGGGACCCTTGCGTGGGACTGCTCCCAAAAACCGCAGAGAATCCCGTTGAATTGCATAGAAGTCAGCGGTCAGTCAAAGACAAGCACCCGTTCGGGTTAACTCGTTGCAGGGATTGGAGGCGCGGGGCGGAATCGAACCGCCGCATAAAGGTTTTGCAGACCTCTCCCTTACCACTTGGGTACCGCGCCGACGGGAGAATTGCGGGTGTATCTGGAGCGGGAAACGGGATTCGAACCCGCGACTTCGACCTTGGCAAGGTCGCACTCTACCACTGAGTTATTCCCGCT
>JASHPE010000420.1 GCA_030038235.1 Terriglobia bacterium | reverse complement strand
GTGCGGGCTCGTTTTTGCATGTGGCCTTGGGGCGCAGCCGTAATCGGCTTTGGGGCTTCTGTTGGGGGGCGTGCTTGCGACGTAGCGCCGCCGGGCCGCACGCCCGGTCGGAAGGCAAGGGTTGTTCCTTGTTCGTTCCCTTTGAAGGGAAAACTCAAGAGGAGGATCGACAGTGAAAAAAATAGTCTGCTCATTGGCGCTCGCCGCAGCGCTAATCCCGTTTGTGGGCCGGTCAGCAGCCGCCCAGGATGTGAAAGCGACGGCCATACCGTCACTGGATTGGATCATCGCCACAAGACCCGTGCCCGGAACTCTGACCATCACGCCCGTGCATAACGGAGTGCCACCTCAACCTGCGTACTGCAGCCCCTGCCTTTTCTATGGTGGCAACTTTAACTCAAGTAACTCCAACGCCAACGGTCTGGCGAACGAGAACACCCTTATCGTCCCCGACACGACCACGTTCATTCCGTTCAGAGTGCCAGGTGGAACGGGTTGGGAAGTCTCCGGGCTGTTCACCAACGACCTCGCTGACGGCTATGACGGAATTGACCCGGCGCAGGCGACGTGGTCGATTTCCAAGGACGTGTCTTCGGGCAATGCTGGAACCGTGATTGCTTCCGGCACCGCCAGCGCCGATTTCGGCGCCACCGGGCGCAGCGGTTTCGGCTTCAACGAATACACCGTCGAAATCCACACGACCTCGGCCGTGGATCTCACCTCCGGTCAGTACTGGCTCAGCGTCGTTCCGCAGTGCACGGACACGGGCAACAGCAGTTGCGATGTTGCCCAATACTTCGTGTCGAACACGCCTGGTGGAACCGCCAACGGCGCCTACGGCATTCATGAGCCGGTGAACCAGTCGTTCTTCAACTCCTCGTACTTCGGTTACGATTACGCAAACGCTTGCACCGTGACCACGCTCGGCTGCGCTGAGTTCTCAGCCGGAGTGCTTGGCCACGCGCACCCCCTCGACTAAGCGCAGGGCTCGGGCCGGTGAATCAGGTGGCCGGCCAAAGCGCTGTTATCGATCGGAAACGGGAGAACTCCAGGGCATAGATCGCCCTGGGGTTCTCCCGTTCTCTTTTAGCGAAATCAAAAACGCTCTAATCCTCGGGCATCCTCAGCTTCGAGATAGCCTCTCCCCAGGAGGGATTTTTGCTTTTTGATTTTTCCTTTTTCGTTTTTTGATTTTTCTTTCGAGTGGCCACCCGGCGTCACGCGTTGGCTTAAATCAAAAGTCAAAAATCAAAAATGTCCTCGCCCATCAAGGGCCTGGCGCCCAATACCCTCGTTTGGCCCGCACCACCACGTCTTTGTGTTTGACGTCCACTCGAATGTCGCGAAACTTGCCGTCCGGAGTTTTGTGCGTGGACGAATAGGCGAGCAGATAGTACTCGCGTCCATCGGCGAAAGCCTGCCTCAGTCCCTTCAGCAGATCATTGCTGTTGTGGTAGAAGACGCCGCCCGTGGCAACGGCCAGTTCTGTCATGGCGTCCTGGTTTTCGTGGGCCTCGATGTTCTTCTGCTGCTCCATCATCGGCAGCATGACGGGTCCGACGCGGCCATATTGCAAATCCTGGCTGGCGTCGAGCGCACCCGCCGCCGAGGCATAAAGTCCGCGGGAATCGAGCGTATAGAAGGTCACGTCGCGCGCCGTGGCCAGCCGGACAATTTCATCAATCGCCGGTTTAAGTGAGTCGCCGGGGTTCTGCATCTCTTCACTCGGGATCTGAAAGTAAAGCGCCAGCAGTCCAAAGAGATCGCGGCCCGGACGCAGGCTGAATCCATCGGAAATCAGGATCAGAATGCGTTTACCAGGCTGCCTGGCCAGGTTCTCCACCAGCTCCTTCATCTCGTCGAGAAAGTTGCGCGCCATCATGCTGCGCTCCTCGGAGGCGGCGCCCGCCCGGCCCTCGAGGCTGCTGCGCATGGCGGCGCAGACCTGGTCGCTGCCGCTCCCACCCCCGCCAGGGGCGGGCGCGCCGGCGCAGGGGCAGCGCTGGCAATACTCCTGTAATCTCCTGGTCAGTTCGCTTTCCTGCTGGGCCAGGTTGCCGTTTTCACCCAGGCCGATTTCCCGGGTCAGATCCTTGCTTTGCAGGGCCGCAAAAATATCGCCGGGATCGCGCGTCAGGTTGCGGATCACCATCGGTTGACGGCCCAGCGCCACAAGCGCGTACTTCGAGTCTGAGTCCTCTTCGCGTTTGAAGAGTTTCTGCAGCGCCGATACCACTCCGGCGAGGTTGCCGAACGAGGAATTCAACGTATCGAGGCAGATGATATAAGTGCGGCGCGCCTCTCCCTGCTGAACGACCGCGCCCGACGGCGCCGGCAGCATATCCGGCTGAGAACGGCTTCCCGCTTTCAGAGTCGTGGCCGTCAGATCGTTCTCGGTGCTGAACGCTGTCAGCCGCTGCGGCTCGCCGTCTTCGAAGACTTCGAAATCGTTCGCACCGAGGCCGGTGACGCTGTGGCCACGCTTGTCGGTCACCACCACCGGAACGAGTACCTGGTTGACGTCCACTTTGATGACCGTGGCAGGAGTCTGCGAAGCCGGACTGGTCTGGGCGGGCGTTGAGTTCTGAGCCGCACTCATGCACACCGCGGCCAGCACTGTCGCTGAAAGGAGTCCGCAGCCGGTACCCAGCTTGAGACGCGTTCTATTCAACGATGTCCTCCCGTTCGAGTGGTGTCCTAATTCAGCCGTACGGCTGAATTAGGACACGACCCTCGTTCTGAGAGAATCTTATCCCTCCACGCTCATTGACAACACTACCCGCTCGGCCCTGCCCAATCGCAGTGTATCGCGAAAGACGAATGTCGATTCCTCTCCGTTACCCCGCACGTCGTGCTCCACGGCACGGGTGCCAACCTTCGCGGATGACTTGCCCGCTGCCGCTGCGCGAGCGCCGAGCGTCACGGAGCGGCAGGCCAATCCTCCTTCGGCTACGGCCAGCGAGAACTCCGTGCCGCGGCCGTTGATCGACTGTGAGAACGTGCCCCATCCTGACGGAGCGGACCAGAAGCAAGAGAACTCATCCGGGTGGATCATCGGCCTGGCGGTCACAGTCCCGGCCACGGCGTCGTACCTGAAGCCGCTGAGCGCGAGCAGCGCGCTCCAACTAGCCATGGGGCGGGCATAATAGTAGCCGCATTCGGCTTCATCCCACGGATTGCGGCGTTCGCCGTCATAGCGCCGGCGGATGCTCTCGATCGCCTCGATACCTTCGGCCAGCATGCCTTCGTACAGCATAAGCGCGGCGGCGGAATATTCGAAACCGGTCATGAGTTCGCCGAAATAAGGGAAGGGCGTCTTAGGCCGCTTCCCGCGCGAGTAATCGCAGATCACCATGCCTGCCTCGTCATTCAGCGCGAACGTCCGCTGCACGGTTTCATGTTCTGCGAGCGAGCGCTTGTAGTTATATTTCCAGATCGACTTCAGGCACGTACGGATGTGTTCCCGATCGAGCAGCAGCCCGAGGCCCGCGATACTAGCCGAATACTGGCCGACGAGTTGGTCCACCAGGCATCCGTCGCCCAATTGAAACGTCGGATGCCCGAGATCGGACGCGCCCATGCCCACCCGCAATCCCTGCGCGATCTGGTCCGCAGAGGCTGAGCCGGTTTTCTGAATGTAGTACTCGCCGTTGAAGAGATTCCCGTCAATCCACCGGCTGCCCTGCTGGAACAGCCGGTGGTATTCCTCCGCCGAGGCGGAATCACCCACGGCGCGCGCCATCTCCTCGCCGGCGCGCAGTGCCCCCAGGTACCAGACGCCGCACAGCGGGTTCGGACCCACGAACTCGACGTCGTAGGTGTTGTGCTGTACGCCTTCCATCACGCCGTCGCGATTGGCGTCCCAGCCGCCAGTGATCCAGGCGAATTCCAGCGCGCGCTTCGCGCCCGGCCATTGCGCTTTCAGCCAGTCGAGATCGCCCGAGAGCCGCCAATCGAGATAGAGCTTGATGATCACGCCCATCTGCCCGTCAGCGGCGGCGAATCCCCAGCGCTCGATATTGCCGGGCAGAAGCTCGCGGAAATCCATGCGGCCATCGGGATCGGTGAGGAATCCGAACTGGCGCTCGCGCAACGATCGCGAGAGCGTGGGAAACAGATGCGCCAGCATGTGCTCGTAGTTCCACACGTGAGTGCAGCTTCCGAAGCAGCAGCCTGACTGTTCGTTGCACCCTTCGAAGCCGTGGAATCCACCGTCTGCCGTGCGAAACGACGTCGGGGTGACGAGCGCCGCGAGATTAGCTGTGGCCGCGTCTTTCACCGCGCCCGGCAGCGTGCTCTCGCGCATCGCGGCGGCGAATTTTCGCGTGCGCGCTTCGAGATCAGGCAGGCGACCAGCCGCGTACTCTGCAGCAGCCCATGCGTCTGCAAAACGCGTGCAGTAGTGATTGCCGATCACGTCGGTCTCGCGGCCCTTGGGCGCCGTCCAGCCGCTGCGCTTCGCCGTGCGATTGGGAAAATGCCAGGCAAGCAGAAATGTGTACTCACGCTCGGCGTGCGCGGGAATTTCGCGCTGCAGGCAGAGCGATCCGATCGGGGTGGCGACGGGCGATTGAGAATTCAGTTTGCCGTCCGACGAGAAATCGTCCCAGTAGAGCAACGGACCCTCCCACCACTGGCGGCTGGGCCATCCCTTGAGATAAGTCACCGCGCCATCCGCGCCCGGCTCGACGAGGGCCAGCGCCAGCGTACCCGCCAGCGGATCGGAGGCGGAGAGAAATGGATTGCGCATCAGCAGGCCCTGCAGGTGCTCGCCCTGGCGATAATCGTTCGTGCGCCCGGCTTCGCCTACCGGGTTCTGAATCGACCAGGCAATGGATACCGTCGCGCTGCTCGCACCGGGATTCGAGGCACGATAGCGCAGCACAGCCACCGGGAGCCCGGAATCGTCGGCGTCGAGTGGAATGAACGGCGTGAAGGCTTCGAGCTTCACGCGCACCGGCAGGGCAGCGTCGTCGAAATCAACGGTGGCCAGAGGAAACTCTCCCGTGAAAGTGCAGGAGGCAAGCCGCGGCAGTCCGGGCACGTTGGCGGAGCCGAGTCCGCTTGGGCCCTCATAAGGCGGCATGAAGCGTGCCTCGAGAACGCGCGCGATGGGCTTTCGCTCGATTTGATCCACCGCCGCAGGCTGTCCTTGCGCCTGGACCCAGATCGAAGGGAAGGCATACTCGGGAGAATTGCCTTTGTCCGGCCGATTGAAGATCCACCATTCGTAAAGCTGCCCACGTCCTCCGAGGCTGATACTGCCGGCGCCGATTCCACCCAGTGGAAACGCCACCATCTGGCGACGCGATCCGGTAAAGACTCGCGGGTATTCAATAGCCGGTTGTGTCTTGGCTCGTTTAGTGGCCGCCGCCTTCCCATTCTTCCCGGACGCGGCCGCTGCCGTCGCAGCGCCTTCCTGCGCCCGCGTTCCCCGGTCGCCCGGCAACGCCAGGGCGCCGGTACCGAGCGCGATGGTCTTCAGAAATCTGCGGCGTCCGCGCTTGCGGCCGTTCTTGCCGCCGTTGGCTCCCTCACCGCCCTTGCCGTTCCCACCCCGTGCGCTGGCCATCGCTTCCTCTCAAACGGAACTCGCTAACGCCAATCGACTAACCTCGACGATAGTTCCACGAGCGGTGCCGCTCCAATTGGCGTGCGTCGTGCGGAGGCCGCATCACGCGTTGGTGCAGTAAGCTAGATATCCAGCGTAGGGTGGCGCGGGGCCCTTACGAAGACGATCGGTGTGAACGTGCGAAGTAGTCCGGCGCGTTGCCCCGCTTCCACTTGATGTTGCACCCGACGCTCGGCCGTTGCTGGCTCGCGACGGGCTTGCCCTTGAGCACCGCGTCCACGGCCGCGGTCAGGTCTTTGCCCGTGACCGGACGGCCGTTGCCCGGACGGCTGTCGTCGAACTGGCCGCGATACACCAACCGGCGATCGCGATCGAAGAGGAAGAAGTCCGGCGTGCAGGCCGCCTGATAGGCCTTGGCGACCTCCTGTGTCTCGTCGTAGAGGTAAGGGAACGTGTAGCCCGCGAGCTTCACCTCTTCGGCCATAGCTTCGGGGCTGTCGTCGGAGTATGATTCGGCGTCGTTGGAGCTGATCCCGACCACCGCGACGCCGCGCGCCTGGTAGTCGCGGGCTACTTCGGCGAACTTCGATCGCACGTGCTTCACGTAAGGACAGTGATTGCAGATGAACGCCACCAGCAGCGCGGGCGCGTCTTTGAAATCGTCGAGCGACACCTGCTCGCCCTCAGTGTCAGCCAGGTTAAAGTGCGGCGCCACAGTGCCGATAGCAAGCATGGTCGATGGAGTCTCTGCCATTGATGTTCCTCCCACAGTGAGATTGGCTAAGTACCAATCTCAGACTTACGGGTGGCCCTCGTGGCCGTCCACATAATCAATGGCCGCAAGAGGTGCGCCGTATTCGGGCGGCCACGAGGGCCGCCCGTACGTCTGACACCACCCAGTTTAGCGCATCGTGACAACGCCCGCAGTTTGCGATAGAGTTTCATCGGGATTCGAATCATGACGCTCCGCAACAAGTCGATTGCCGGATTCTCGGTGATGGCGATTGTGACGCTGATCGCGGTCTTCGCATACCGCATCGGAATGCACCGCGGATTGTCGGAGGCGCGTCCGCCCGTGGACGGCGGCGGCACCTGCATCGAGATCAAGGACGCGGCGGCGCACGCCAACCAGGACTCCTGCGTCAGCGGGCGGGTTTTGCGGGCTTTCACGTCGAAGTCCGGCAACACCTTTCTCGATTTCTGCGAGGACTACCGCACGTGTGCCTTCACCAGCATCATCTTCGCTTCGGATCGATCGAAGTTCGGCGATCTGACCGCCCTGCAGGGCCGCGAGGTCGAGCTGCGCGGTAGGATTCAGATCTACCATGACCAGCCCGAGATCGTGCTGAAAGACCCGTCGCAGATTCGGGAGGCACAGTGAGCGGCGCCCCGGTTCCGCACGCATCACGACCCTGTCGGACGCTCTCCCGGCGCGAATCCCCAACACTCTTTCCGTCGCTCGCTCTGCTGGCGCTCGCAGGCGCAGTCTCGACCGCCTGGGGCCTGGCAGATGCCCAGAATCGAGGGCCTACGAAGGCCCAGGAAGACGCTGTGACCAAGGCGCAGGCCGTGCTTGCGCAGGCTAAGAGTCCGGCGGAGAAATCGGCCGCAGCCGTCGAGCTCGGTCGCGCCTACTACGATGAAGGCGAGGAGAAGAAAGCTGAGGACCAATACCGCGCCGCGCTCGACATCGACGCGTCCAACGCCGCCGCGCATCTCGAGCTGGGACGGCTCGAGTGGGGTCAGCAGCACCTGGACCTCGCCCAAGCGGAATTCCAGCAGGTGATGCGTCTCGCGCCCAAAGCCGGCGCGGGATACGCCGCCGAAGGGCAGCTTCTCGCGGCGACGGGTCATGCCGGGCAGGCGCGCCCGCTGCTCGAGAAGGCCGACGACCTCGACAGCCGCGATTGGCCCAGCCGCTATCAGCTCGCGCTCATCCTTCAGGACGGGGGCGAGTCGGGCCCGGCGCGCGAGTTGCTCACCGAGGTCGTCAAGCTACAGCCGGATTACATGCCGGCGCGCGAGCAATTGGCCCTCGACAGCTTGCGCCATGGCGACGATGCCGCAGCGCAGGCCGAGGCGCAGTCCATGCTGGCCGAGGACCCGAAGTCCCCGGAAGGCCACCGCATCGTGGCGCTCGCGTTTTTCAAGCAGCGCCAGTATGAGGCGTCGCTCGAAGAGTGCGCCATGGCTCTTCAGGAGCGGCAGGACTCGCTGGAAGTGCTGGCGCTGCAGTCCATCGATCTTTGGGAGCTGGATCGCAAGAAAGAGGCGCGCCAGATCGTGACCGACCTCGCCCGCGATCCCAACGTTCGCACCAAATTGGGGAACGCGGAGACGCTTTGCAAATGGGTGGTCTGCGGCGCCGGGGATATCGCAGTGGTGAGCGACTTCCTGCGTCGCAACCGGTATATCTTCAATCCGCCGGAGCAGTGAGAGCGCCAAAGAGCGTCGCGAGACTAACCGGCTGCGGAAGAGGCTTTCGGAACCCTATCATTCCGCGCTCCCACGGCGCTCGAAACGACGGGGTTCGGGGCAGGCGCCAACACATTGATTAGGAGGCGATACGTCGTGGGCCTTTCACTTCGTACGGCAGCGCTGCTGATACTGTTTCCCGCCGCCGCGACTAATCTCGTGGCCGCTGATCTTGAAGCCGGCGTCGCCAAGACCACCATCACACCGGATGTGACCGCGAACAAGGTCTACATGGCGGGATTCGGCAACAACCGCGTGGCGACGGGCGTCCACGATGATCTCTGGGTGCGGTGTCTCGCGCTCGCCACGGGTCGCGACAAGCTGGCCCTCTGCGACGTGGACCTGATCGGCCTGTTCTATGACGATGTGTTGAAGGTCCGCGCTCAAGTGAAGGCCGAGCGGCCGGACGTGACGGTAATCGTGGCCTCGGCGCACGATCACGAGGGCCCTGACACCATGGGTTTGTGGGGACCTGCGCCGCTCCAGAGCGGCATCGATCCCGCATACATGGATACGCTCGACAACCGCATCGCCACCACCGCGCTCATGGCCGTCGCCTTGCTCAAACGTGCGCGACTGGTGCTCGGACGCGATGATCATCCGCTGCTGGCGCTGCTGCAGGACGATTCACGCCCGCCCTACGTGAAAGATCCGCACCTTTTTGTGATGCGGCTTACCGATCTGCACGGCGCGGCCATGGCGACGCTGGTGAATTGGAGCGATCATCCGGAGACGCTCGACAGCAAGAACACCTTGATAACGGCCGATTTCCCGCACTGGCTGCGCGAGTATGTGGAACAGCACGACGGCGGCACGGCGCTGTTCTTCAACGGCTCGATCGGCGGGTTGCTTTCGACGCTCGGCGATCAAGTCGCGCTGCTCGATCCCGACACCGGCGAGGTCGCGCGGGACGCCACCTGGCGCAAGGCGGAGCTTTTCGGAGATACGGTGGGTGACCTGGCCGTGCGCGCCGTCGATGTCAACGCCGGCGCCAGAATCGAGGCGCCGGTGGACTCCATCCTGATCCGTCAGAAGGTGATCTTTGCGCCCATTGAGAACGACGGCTTCCGCGTAGGCGGCGCGCTCGGCGTCTTTCGGGGACGCAAGGGGCTTTGGACGGATGGCCGGCCCGATCCCACCATCGAGCAGCGCGATCTGCCCCAATTCGGCGGCAAGGTTCCCTACGCCACCGGTCACGACCTCCAGACCGAGGTCGATTACATCCAGTTCCGCGGCGGCGGACGATTGCTGGCCGAGATCGCCACCGTGCCCGGCGAAATCTACCCGGAGCTGGTGAACGGCGGCATCACGCGCTATCCCGGCGCCGATTATCCCGACGCGCCGTTCGAGCCCACCCTGCGAGCCGGCATGCACAGCCCGTATCCGATGGTGTTCGGCCTCGCGAACGACGAACTGGGCTACATCATTCCCAAGTGTGAGTGGGACAGCAAGCCGCCGTGGCTGCTGAATCGGAAGAGCCGCTGGTACGGCGAGGTGAATTCGGCTGGACCTGAGGTGGCGGGGGCCGTCACGCGATCGTTGCGGGAGTTGATGGAAGGGCAGTGAAGGCGCGACTGCCGCGTGTTAAAATGCTCGGTATGGGCGATGAGGCGATTGACACTACGATTTGCCAGCTCAAGGCGCCGGCCCGCGTTCCAGCGCCGTTCATGCCCCATCCCAACCTCAGTGACGAGGTGAATCGAAGCATTGTGCAGTCGGAGATCGAGGGTGGTGTGTATCTGGACGAGCTGTCGGAAGGCGTGGTGTTGGAAGTGGAGACGCAGAATCGCTGGTACACCATCGTGATCGGCGGGCGAGGCGAGGAGATGATCTCGGGCCACCCGCAGTACTGTCCCGACCCCCTGCCTGTGAGAATCGAGGGGTCCACGTGGGGCGGCTCGATGCTCAAGCTACGCTTTATCGGCCGGGGCATGCACCTGGAATTTCGGCACCCGGCGTATCCGAGCATCGTCACATCGCGTATCGTGGAGATACGGGTTTGCCGGCTTGCCTCATGACATAGGAGCGTTTACCGGCCCTGTGGCGGCCACTCGGCCTTATCTCCCGATGGTTCCCATTCTGGTTCCCGTTTGAAGTTGCCCCGTGATCTTCCCGGACCCCGGGGTTGTAAGGCTCTTGAGCGGTGAGGCTTTACGCTTGCCCCTGCATCGCTCTCTGGCTGTTTGCACCTTGCAAGCATCTTGCACCAGGCTGGCCTACCATTGACGCTTAGCTGGACTCGCTGCGAGGTCAATCATGAAAAAAGCCGTTGTTCTTTTCGCCGGAATGTGCTCCCTATTCGTACTCGTCGCGCGACACTCGTCATCCAGCATTCTGGTCTCGCCGACGGAGGCCGGACGCGCGGCAGCCGGGACTCTTCAAGGGGCCGGAACATCAGACGTGAACGCGCGCATCGCCCGCATTGAAAACGGCCTGCTGCCTGCCGTCGTGATCCAAGGCCAGCCCATCCCCGCAATGACCGTCGCCGATCGCATGAAGCACTACAATGTGCCGGGCGTCAGCATCGCGTTTTTCGGCGAGGGACGAATCCTCTGGACTCGAACCTATGGCTTTGCCGACGTTGCCAGCAAGAAGCCCGTCACCACCGAGACTCTTTTTCAGGCGGCCTCGATCAGCAAGCCCGTCTCGGCGCTGGCGGCGCTGAAGCTGGTCCAGGAAGGCAAGCTCAGCCTCGACGAAGACGTCAATGTGAAGCTCCGCACCTGGAAGGTCCCCGAAAACGAATTTACCAAAGACCAGAAAGTCACACTGCGGCGCATCCTGAGCCACAGCGCCGGCTTGACCGTTCACGGCTTTCCCGGTTACGCGTCCGACGAGCCCGTACCGACGATCGTCCAGATTCTTAACGGCGAAAAGCCTGCCAATACTCCGCCCATCCGCGTCGATACCGTCCCCGGCACCATCTGGCGATACTCGGGCGGCGGCTACGTGGTGATGCAGGCCCTACTGATGGACGTGACCGGCGAGCCCTACCCGCAGATCGTCCGCGATCTCGTGTTAGTGCCCACAGGAATGAGGCACAGCACCTACCAGCAGCCGCTGCCCAAGGAGCTTGCGCCGATGGCGGCTACTCCGTATCGCGGCGATGGCCAACCCGTGAAGGGCGGCTGGCACACCTATCCGGAAATGGCTCCTGCGGGTCTCTGGACCACTCCTTCCGATCTCGCGCTTCTCGCCATCGAAGTGCAAAACGAATACGCCGGGAAATCGAGCCAGATTCTCTCCGAGACGATGATGCGCGAAATGCTCACTCGTCAGAAGAACAACTGGGGCCTTGGCTTCGGGCTTGAGGATCCCGGCCGCCCGGCGAGTTTCGGCCACGGCGGCGCCAATGAGGGCTTTCAATGCAACCTGCAGGCGTACACGGACTCGCAGTCCGATGAAGGCCTCGCCATCATGACGAACTCCGATCACGGCGGCCAGCTCGCGAGCGAAGTTCTCCGCGCTGTGGCCAAGGAATACAACTGGCCGGATTTTCAACCGAAGGAGCACAAGGCAGTCGCGGTTGACCCAAAGGTGATCGATGGTTATGTGGGACGCTACCAACTGGCGCCGGGCTTCATCCTAACCTTCACTCGCGAGGGCGATCACTTCTTCGCGCAAGCCACCGGGCAGCCGAAGGCCGAATTATTCGCCGAAAGCGACCACGATTTCTTCCTTACCGTCGTCGAAGCGCAGACCACGTTCGTAACCGACAGCAAGGGTCACGCCACGGAGGTGGTCCTGCACCAGGGCGGCGAGGACCACCACGCCAAGCGAATCGAGTAGGCTTCTTGTCGGCGGGTGGCCTCCTCGAACAGGTCCTGCCCTTCGAAAAGACAAATATTTGACACTCCTTTGACAAACGCAGCCAGACTCCGGCGGGAAAATGATCGCACCGAGCCCGGCAGTCCGGAGGTGGCCGATTCGGTTGACACTTCGCAAAGGAGCTACCATGAACAACCGGTGTTTCGCACGATTGACATCTCGGATGTGCCTTCCGTTCCTGCTCGCACTGGCGGTAGTCGGTGCGGCCCAGACTTATACCATCACCGATCTCGGCACGCTTCCCGGCGGCAACGGAAGCGGCGCGCGTGGAATCAATGCGGCCGGCCAAATTACCGGCTACTCCTCCTTCACCAACGGCGGCAGCGACGTTTTTCTCTACGCCGGCGGCAAGATGACCAACCTCGGTAATCTGGGCGGGGGCAGCGCCATCGGCCAGGCGATCAACTCGTCCGGCCAGGTGGCCGGATACTCTACAACCTCACAGGGCAGTTACAACGGCTTCATCTCGATGAACGGCAAGCTGACGAGCGTGGGTTTCCTGGCTTGCTGCTACAGCGATGCCGAAGGAATCAATGATGCCGGGCAGGTGACCGGCGCGTCTTCTACCGCAAACGGCGACATTCATCCCTACCTTTGGACCGACGGAAAAATGACCGACCTGGGTACCCTTGAAGGAGGCAGCAACCCCTGGGATTGGAACACGGGCGAAGCCGTCAACAGCGCCGGCGAAGTGGCCGGCTGGGGCTACAACGATGAAGGATTTCGCGCCATTCTGTGGAGCAACGGGCGGATCACGGACCTCGGCACGCTGGGCGGGTCTTATAGCCAGGCGTACGGCATCAACGACGTGGGGCAGATCACAGGTCAGGCCTACATCACCGGCGGCATCGGCGCCGACGCCTTCCTCTACGACAACGGAGTGATGCAGGACCTCGGAACCATCACCAGCCCTACCGGCGGCAACGGCCAGTACGCGTACGGGTTCGGCATTAACAACGACGGCGTCGTGGTCGGCGAGTCCACTTACCAGAAGAACGGGCAGGGAATTGTCTACCACGCTTTTGTCTACAGCAACGGGAAAATGAAAGACCTCAACCGGCTGATTCCGGCGAACTCGGGATGGGTGCTCTCGACGGCCTATAGCATTAACGACGCGGGACAAATCGTCGGGTATGGGACCTACAAGAATCAGCAACACGGGTTCCTGCTGACTCCACAATAGTGACGAGCAGCATGCGTTTCTTCTAACGCCCCCCTAGCTCGCCTGCGCACTGGTTCTAATCGCAGGAAGATAGGAGCCGCGTGCCAGCACATCCCGCCGCGCGGCTCAGCAACTCCGCAAATTCTCACCTGACCTCCGAGTCGATATATACTCTCATTCCGCTAACCTCCAGCAGAGGGACAAAGAAATGGATTCGGCCCGCTATAATGGGGCTGGCCTCCGGCGGAATGGGCAGTTAGCGTCGAAAAGGGGCAGGCACAAGGGCCTGACCCTACCGATTCAGTGAGGTGAGTGTGCTTCGAATCGCAATCATTGGCCTCGCGCAAACCGGCAAGACGACGCTCTTCCACATTCTGGCGCACGCCCACGGCGCGCAAGCCGCCTCGTCGAGAGCCGAAACGCATGTCGGCGTGGTGGCGGTGCCTGACGCGCGGCTCGATCGCCTGTCGGCCATGTACAACCCCAAGAAGACCGTGCACGCCTCGATTGAATACCTCGACACGCCGGGCAGCGTGATCGATCTGCTGCGGTCGGGCGCGCGCGGCGAGGCCAGCATCAAGGAAGTGGACGCGTTGGCGCACGTGGTGCGTGCCTTTCACAACGATGCCGTCCCGCCGCCGAGCGGCGACGTGAATCCCAAAAGCGATCTGGAGACGACCGACCTGGAGCTGATCCTCTCCGACCTGTCCGTGGTCGAGAAGCGCCTGGAACGGCTCGCCAAAGACGTGAAGAAGCTGAAGAACCCAGTGCTGGAACGCGAATTCGAAGTGGTTGAGAAGTGCAAGGCGGCGCTCGAACAGCAGATTCCGCTGCGCCAGCTCGAATTCTCGGAAGAGGAACGAAAGCTGATTCGCGGTTTCACTTTTCTCTCACTCAAACCGATGGTCTACGTGCTGAACCTCGACGAGAGCGACGCCGCGCGCACCGAAGCCGCCGACGAGTTCGCGGCCGAAATGGGCCTGGCGCGCAAGCCACGCACCGCCGTGACCGCCGTCTGCGGCAAGATCGAGGCCGAATTGGCGGAGCTTTCTGACGCCGAAGCTGCCGAGTTCATGCAAGGCTACGGGTTGAAAGAATCGGCGCTCTCGCGATTCATCCGCACGGGATATCGTCTCCTCGATCTGATATCTTTCTTCACCGTGGGCGACGATGAATGCCGCGCCTGGACGATTCACGCCGGCAGTACCGCGCTCGACGCCGCCGGCGAGATCCACTCCGACATCCAGAAGGGCTTCATCCGCGCCGAGGTGGTCAGCTACGAGGACCTAGTGGCCGCGGGCAGTCTGAACGAAACCAAGGCGCGCGGCCAGTTCAAGCTGGAAGGCAAGGAGTACGTTGTGCACGACGGAGAGGTGGTGCACTTCCGGCACTCGGGGTAATTGCCGATTTACGATTGGCGATTGGAGGGGGAGTGATCATTGAGATGAGAAGAGGCGCGCGGCTTGCGGCAACACTGATTGCAGCGGCAGCGTGGCTAGTGGCAGCCCGCACACTTACGGCCGCGGCGCAAGCGACTCCGTTGGGGCAGTCTCCGGCCGGCGCGCATGTCCGCGCCCGCGATCTGGGTATTCCCTTCGACGGCACGGCCGGTCCGCTCGATGCCATCACGGACGTGAAGGGCGTGGAGGTGGGCTTCACCACGCTCATCTCCGGCGAGGGCAAGCTGGTGGTAGGTCAGGGCCCCATCCGCACGGGCGTGACGGCGGTCCTGCCGCGCGGCAAAGACTCTACCGACCAGGTCTTCGCGGGCTGGTTCACCGAGAACGGCAACGGCGAGATGACGGGCACCACCTGGGTAGAGGAATCCGGATTCCTCGAAGGCCCGGTGATGATCACGAACACGCACAGCGTGGGCGTGGTGCGCGACGCCGTGATCCAGTGGCGCGTGAAGCATGGCCAGCCGGCGGATTCGGAATACTGGTGGTCGCTGCCCGTCGTCGCCGAGACCTACGACGGATTCCTCAACGACGTGAACGGCTTTCATGTGAAGCCCGAGGATGCCTGGCACGCCCTCGATACTGCCCGTTCCGGGCCGGTGCCCGAGGGCAACGTGGGCGGCGGCACGGGCATGGTGTGCTACGAGTTCAAGGGCGGCACCGGGACGGCGTCGCGGGTGCTGCCAGCCAGCGTCGGAGGTTACGCCGTCGGCGTGCTGGTGCAATGCAACTGCGGCAGGCGCGACTTCCTGCGCATCGCGGGTGTGCCCGTGGGCCGCGAGATTCGGGGCAACAAGGTCTGGTCCCGCTTGGACGCTCCGGGGGCGCCGGAGCGCGGAGACGCAGGCTCAATCATCATTGTGGTGGCCACGGACGCGCCGCTGCTTCCTACGCAATTGAAACGCCTCGCTCGCCGCGCCACGCTCGGTCTCGCGCGCACGGGCACCATTTCGGGCGACGGATCGGGCGACATTTTCATCGCTTTCTCCACGGCGAATCCCGGCGCCGGCAAGCCTACCGGGATTCATCACATCGACATGGTCCCCAATGACCAGATGGACCCGCTCTTTGAGGCCACCGTCGAAGCGACCGAAGAGGCGATCGTCAATGCGATGGTGGGCGCCGAAACCATGACGGGAATCAACGGCAACACGGCGGTCGCGCTGCCGCACGACCGGTTGCGGGAGGTGCTGAAGAAGTACAACCGATTGAGTCATTGAATTATTGAGCCAATGAGTCAATGCCTCAGCTGGCGTCGGTCCAGATCTCGGTAGAGGAATGCGGCGTGCCGTTCTGGTCGAGCGCCGTGACCACGAGGGTGTGCGAGGCGCCGAGCGTGGCCGATTGACCGTCGAAAGTCCGATCGTACTGCGTGCTCCCCGCCGGAAGCGTGTCGTCGCCAATGGTGAATCCGTCAAACTGCGTGATAACTTCCGAAAGCAGCTCGGCGCCGCCCGCCGCCGTGACGACGACATGAATCTGCTGGCCCATGGTTTGGCGCGTGTGGGTGACGGTGAATTGCATGCAAGATCCCCCCTCAGATTTTCTGTAGCGTCTCGCGGAATTGCTCGGGCGTGAGGTCGACCTCGCGAAGGACCTCGCGGATCAATGGCTGCGCGAGATCTCTGCCCTGATGATTGGGTAAGGTGGTGGTTCGCCCGTCGGGATGCCGATAGAACACGTGGCTGCCTTTCTGCCGAACCGCCTCAAAGCCCAAATGCTTGAGAAGCATCTCCATTTCCCGAAAGCGGACGACCGGCAGACGGCTCAAACGGCGACCTCAATCTGCTGCAGACCCACGAAATGCGGAAGGTCATCGAGCGAGCCCTGGTACTCTTCTAAGCAGAGCTCCAGGACCTCCTTGAGATTCACACGGAGCTCATCGAGAGATGCCCCTTGAGAGTGGGCGCCGCGAATGCCCGGAATGACGCCTGCATAAAGTTTCGATTCGGGATCCCATTCAACGTATGCTGAGAAGGTTCTCAAGACTCACCTCTCCTAAGTTTATAGCAGAATTCGCCCGGCTCTGCGCGCCCCTGCCCAAGCTGATCACTTCCTGTGTACGAACTCCAGCGGACGCCCTTCAGACCAGGGGTGGTAGTCGTTCTCAAACCGAATCCGATCTTCGACCGGCGGATGCGTGTAAAGCCAGAAGACCTTGAGTGCGCTCGGGTCCGGTTGAGCGAGGTCGATCACGCCCAGAATCTGCTCGGCTCGCGCGGCAGCCGCGTTCGGGTCCGGTACCACGCCGTAAGCGACCTCCAGCCCGTACTGGTCCGCCTGATGCTCGTAGTGGCGCGAGATGCCGTTCAGGGCCGGCGAAGCGAGGAAGGCCAGAACGGTGAGAATCAATATGACCAGCGGCAGCGAAGCGAGATCGCCTTCACTCTCGAGTCCGGTGCGCGCGCCGAATCGGCGGATCATCGCGCGGAACATCCGATACCCCAGGTAGAAGATCGCGAGCAGCACGCACTCATCCAAAGCAAACTCCTTGGGGATGTGGTAAAGCACGTAATGGCCGGTTTCGTGACCGAGCACGAGCAGAGTCTCGTCAGGCGTGAGGGCACGAAGCGTAGTGTCCCACACCACCACGCGCTTACTGGCGCCGACGCCGGAGACGTACGCGTTCAATTCCGTGGTCTTGCTGCTGGCGTTCATCAGGAAGATTCGCGACGGCGGGACGTTGAGACCCGCGTGGCCGAGCATGGTTTCGATTCGATCCACCAGCGCCGGCTGTGTATCCGCGAGCGGCGTGAACCTATAGAAAAGCGGCTCCACGACCCACGGCTCGATAAACATCACGAAGAGCGCGAGCGGAATCGTGGCCAGCCAGAAGTAGAACCACCAGTGACGCGGACTGCGCCTCACCACGGCGTAGAACACCCAGAGCAGCACGACGGACGCGACGATCGAGAGGGCAAGCGTCTTGCCCCAGTCGCCCGTCCACGAGGCGAGCGTCTGGGTTGACAGTCCGAACCGGCGCTCGAGCACGTACCCCGCATAGTAATCGAGCGGCAGATTGACGAGGACCGTGGCCGCAACGAACAGCGGGGCGACGACCAGACACTGCACAATCAGCCGACAGGACACGCGTCGCGCGAGATTCCGCAGGGCCACGCCGAATCGCCTGAGCCAGAAGATGAGATTGATTGCGATGGCCAGCAGCAGATCGGCGACATAGGTCACATCCCCGATACGCGCCCAAGCCTCGGCGCGGGCGCGCTGCTCGGGCGTGAGCGTGAAGTGTTGCGGAGCAACTTCGGCATTTGGGCTGGTGGTGAGCGCTGACGATTGCGGCAAGTAGACAGTCAGCAGTCGGCAGTCGGCACTCCCAAGCTGGCAGCCCTCAGCACCGCGCACTCTATACGATCGCTGAGCCGCAGCCGCGTCAACGCCGCTGCTGCAAATGGCGATCGCAGCGATGACCACGAGAGCTGAAGCAAGCGCGTATCGCGCACTGTGAGACTTACTCACGATTCCCTGCAAACTCTGACTGGCGGCTGCTGACTGCCAACCGCCTACTGCGAACCGTTCCTAGATCCGCGGCAACACGATTCCCTGCTGCGCCTGATACTTCCCCTTCTTGTCCTTGTACGACACCTCGCAGACCTCGTCGCCCTCGAAGAAGACGATCTGGCACAGGCCCTCGTTGGAATAGACGCGCGCCGGAAGCGGCGTGGTGTTCGAAATTTCGAGCGTCACAAAGCCCTCCCACTCCGGCTCGAG
>JASHPE010000419.1 GCA_030038235.1 Terriglobia bacterium | reverse complement strand
TGCTCACGTTTTGGCCTCTGCGCCGCGAACGCCGCTCTCACAGGATCGAGGTCATTTCGGTTATTCTAGCGGACATCGTTATCATTTCTCTGGCCTATCTGGCAACTCAGCGACTTCAGTCGGATTCCTTCCTCTTTTTCTTCCTGCCCCTGATACTGGCCGCGGAGTATTTGCCAGGCCGCTGGATCGTGCCAACGTCCGCCCTTTTAAGTCTTGCCTTCTGGGGAGTTATGATCGGGCTACAGCCAGCCGATCAGGAAGCGCACATGACTTTACGGCAGGCTTTCCTGCGCGTGTATCTTGGCCGGGAGTTTTACCTGCTAGGATTTGTCGTCACCGCGTGGTACTTGTTTCGGGTTGAGAGGGTGCAGAAGCAATGCCTACAACGGGGACGGATAGAGACGCAGACTCTGTTCGATTTCAGCTTGAAGTTGGACCAGATCTTCAAGCCGAAAAGGCTCGTGCAGGAAGCCGTCCGGTGTGCTGCCGAGGCGCTTCCCGCGCCGTGGGCGATCGGCGTCTACTGTGGGGAAAACGGCAGCCCGCAGATCCTGTATTACCCGGCGAATCCATCGCCTGATGCCAAAAATCTTGCTGATCGACTGGCAGAGGCAACCAATAATTTCGACGATTCGCGGGAGTGGAAGAAGGTAGAGGACTGGGCGGACTCGGCAGTCGAGTGCCTGGAGGTGGGCAGGCGCAAGCTCGGGTTGGTGGCCGTCGGAGCGTCTGGCGATGGCATTCTGAGTTCTCAAGCACGGGGCTTTCTGAAAGCGCTCAGCCATTCGCTCATAAACGGACTGCGGCGGACGGAGTTGATTTCCTCGTTACGAGCAATCAATCGAGAGACGCTGAAGACACTGGAGTTCGATCGCGAGATGGACGAAGTCCTGCGGCGCGCCACTGAAGGACTTCTCTTGGAATTCGCAACGATCACGCTCAAGGATGATTACCGGGGAGTCGTGGAAACCGTGCGAGGGCGAAACGTCCCACCGGGGTTACTTCGGATGTCGCGCTACCCCTTGAAGCAGCGGGATATCGAAACTTTCGTGGTTAAAAGTGGGCGGACCGTAAAACTCTGTCAGTACCGAAAAATCTTGAATAAAGAGATTTTCGAGCGTTTCGAGCATGAAAAGCTGGCACGAGTTTGGGTTCCGATCCGAAATGGTGCCGAGATTATTGGAACCATTGAAGCGGGGTGCGCCAAAGCACGCGGGGATGAATTGTTGACCCCGGAAGTCTGCTCGGCCCTTGAAGATCTGGGGCGGGAGAAGGGACCGAGCCTCGCCAGGCTACACCCGCAGAAGCTTCTGAATCGGTTTGCGCAGGAAGCTGTCCGCTTGATTGGAGCTGACTCGGCGAGCATACACATTTTCGTGGCGCCTCATCCGCTCGATGAGGACCGGATGCGAACGATTTCGAAGGAGGATCTGGCAGACCATTTCTGCTACTCCAGTCCGGCGCTGGTTGCCGGGGCAGGGCGTGCGGATGCGCAGTTCATCCGGTCGCATGCGCCGCGGCCCGACGGAATGGGATGGGAGGCGATGCTCGCGGCGCTCCGGCTCGAACACAGTAGTTTCCGTTGCATTGATCGCGAGGACGACTTGAAAAGGCGGAATCCCGAGATTTATAAGGTGGGCGTTCGCGCGATTTTGGCGGTTCCGCTGCGTATTTCTTCGGAGGCGGCAGGAGTCTTGTACGTACATTACTGGCGGCCGGAAGAATTCAGTCAACAGGCCATCCAGATCGAGCGTGCATTCGGGGCCGAGATCGAGGTGGCTCTCCACAGTCACCTGCTGCTGCGAAGCACAGCGGAGAAGATTCAAAACTCGCTCAGCCTGTTGGAGTGGCTGAAGGTGATTCAATCGCCCGGAGAGCTCAAAGACTCGCGGCCGGTCTTCGAGGAACTCGCCAGGCGCCTGCTGCTGGTGGCGGATGCGGACAACGTGGTGCTGTATCAATATGTCGAAAATCGAAAGATCTTCTTGGCGCCACCAATTAGAGAAGGCGTGTTTCTCAATAAAGAGGCCATGCTCACGACCGTCGAGCCGTCGCACTTGGTGTACCAGTTGATCGGCAAGCCGCTACCGAAGTTCTACGAAGACCTTCAGGAGGAGTGGCCGGAGACCTTGACTCCCGCGCCTGGCAAGCGGCGCTTCGTGGACCGGGAAGGAATCCGCTCTTCGGCGGTGCTCGAACTGCGTGCGCGGGATGAATTGTTCGGGATCCTGTTTGTGAATTACCGAAACAGGATGGTATTCACCCCGGAGCTGAAGACCACCATAGAAGCGTTGGCCGCCTCGGCGGCAAATGTCATCCGCCTGGCGCGGTACTACGCGTGGATGGCGGCCCGGGACAAGCAACTGGACGCGTTGCGAGAGGTGGATCGCGCCATTGTGGAGAGTGGGCGGAGCCCCAGCGTGGAAGGGTTTCTGGCCGTCATTCTGATGGAGGCCATGCGGTTCTCCGGCGCTCCGAGCGGGGCTGTGTACTGGCCGGTCTCGGGGGACGAATTGGAAGCCGTGGTGCACTATCCCTCCGATAGACCCCTAGCCCACTTTAGAGCGGGGAAGGGCGTGGTCGGTCGTTGCGCGGTCTCACGAAAGATCGAGTATGTGATGCGGCGCGACGATTCCGAGGAAGGCTGGATTTCGAAGAGCGGTCGCTCGCAACTAGCGATTACCATTATCGCCGACCGGGAAGGCGACGAATTGGCAGGTGTGCTGCTGCTTGAAAGTGATGAAGAGGACGCGTTTTCGAAGGAGGACGCCGCGGTATTTCAGACTCTGGCCACGCAAGCCGTCATTGGAGTGCACAGCATCGAGAGGTATCTGAGGCTCAAACAGGAGCTGGAGCTCTCGGGTGGAATCAGCGCCGTGGCCGGAAGGATTCCGAATGTCGAATACTCTCCGGAACTGGTCACCTACCTCATTCTAACGACGATCACGGCTCCGGAATCGGTAGGATTCTCACGTGCGATGATGTTCGTGCGCGAAGAGCACGGCGCCGTGTTGCACGGGTTCTCCGCAGTGGGTGAAAGCACTTTTTCGGGGGCCCATCAAGCTTGGGAGGACTTGCCGTCACAATCGATCATGCAGACTCTCGACAATGCGGTTGAGCACTTTCAGGCCGTTAAGCGAGGCGAAAGGAAAAGCCCATTCCTGGATGCCATCCGCAGCATTTCGATTCCGCTGTCGGAGAGGGAGTGCGCGATTGCGCGCTGCGCGGCGTCGCGTTCCCCGTTGAGTGTCGAGGGCGGCGACTGGGATTCATTTCGGGACCGGATGGCGGCTGCGACCGGGCAGACGTACGACGGGGTCTCCTTCGCTTGCGTACCGCTTTTGTGGCGCGACAAGACGATGGGGGTGCTGGTGGTGGACGAACGATTCAAAACGGGAGTGGAGGGGAGACCGATTCCCGAAGCGAGAATCGGGCGCTTGAGGGTTCACGCGGAACTGGTTGCGATGAGTATCGAGAATTCCCGGCTCTTGGAAAAGACGCAGACGCAAACTTACGAAGACATGGCGCATCAACTGCGGGGACCTTTGATTTGGGCATCGGAGTACTGTGAAACGATCATGGGCCACCCGGAGTGGCAGCAGAATTCGGATATGGTCAAGCTGAAGGCGTCAGTGGGCCGCGCGCTGCATATTAGTATGAGTCTTCGGCAGTACGCCAACCTGGCGCATGGACGGCCCATCGAGATATCCGACAGGCTCACGGCGGACGTCCTTGTCAGCCTCATCCAAAACTCTGTTGAGAATTTTGAGGCACTGCTCGACCCGGCTAAGAAACTACGCTTTGAAGTTCGAAAAGAGGAATTCGCTGGCTTAAACAAGGTGCCCATTAAAGCTAACTCTGACTTGCTGCGCGAAGCGCTGGAAAATCTACTGGACAATGCAGTAAAGTACAGCTACAAAAGCACTACGATTGAGATTAGAGCTGAGTTTACGCGACAGCCCCGAGGCTTTCAGTTGGTCGTGGTGAACACCGGTATGCCTATCCAAGCCGATGAAGTGGAGCAGATTAAGGAGCGAGGGGTTCGGGGACTACACAGTCCAGCGGCGACGGGAGAGGGTACCGGGATTGGACTGTTCATCGCTGAAGGAATCATGAAAGCGCACGCGGGGCGGCTTATCCTCGAGCCTACCACGCGGGATGGCCGGACGCGGGTGGGGTTGTGGTTTCCGCCCGTCGCGGAACAGATTGAGAAGACATGATGCGTATTCTGATCGTGGAAGACAAATATCAGGATTATGAGAGTGCGCGCCGGGTGCTGGAAAAAGAGTTCGGCGGTGTCACCGTCGACCGGCTGGCGACGGAACTGCAATTCCGACAATGGCTGCGCGATGAAGCGGTTCCTCTGCCCGATTTGATTATTTTGGACAATGGCCTGCCGTGGACCGAGCCCTCACGAGCCATGGAGCCAGAGCCGGAGGAAGTTGCCAAAGCCGGCCGCCTCGACGCCGGGCTGCGATGCTATGAGCTACTCCGTGCTCATCCGGGCCGCTCTCACATACCTGTCATCATCTTGACGATTCTGAGCATTGAGCGCCCCGCGGGGGCCGAGTACCTCCATAAGGTGCACCGCCAAACTCTAGGCAAGGTCGCGCGAGATTTGCTGGGCCGAAGCGCAGTTGGAGGATCACGGTAGGAGTTCTGTACCCATGGCCAATGAGATCCGCGTGGTCGCCATCGAGGACCACTATCCAACGCGCGAACTACTGGTTAGAGAACTGAGGCGCCGTTTTGAGGGGTGTCAAGTGCTGCAGATCCCGACGGAATCGGACTTCATTATCCGATTCGACGAGATGGTGAACTTCTCGCCGCATGCCGTGGTGGTGGACTTGTTCCTTAGATGGTGCGAGCCGGAGGAAGTTTCCAGCCGTTCGCAACCCTCGGATTGGCACTTCCGGGACGCCGGCCAGCGGATTGTCCGGTGTCTTTGCAATGACGTCCTGGCCAGAGACGTTTTCATTCTGCCGGTTTCGGTTCTTGGCCGCGAGGCGGTGCGGGCGGAAATGGGTTCGGTGCCGAAAAATGTCTGTTTCCCGGACGGGAAAGGCCCTGGTGAGATTGCCGACCTCATATCCAGCCTGATTACCGCATCACCGAGTCCTGCATTTTCACGCGAAGTTGAGCCTGTTCCGCCGCGAATCGAGCCGGTTCCGTTCAGCGAGGCGCTGGAGGCATACCGTTCGCGTGTGGAGGGAGAGAAAAGCGTGCGTCCCAAACTCTTCATCAGCTATTGCCGTGGGGACCGGGACGATCTCGAAAGAGTTAAGAAGGCAATTCGTCAGGCAAGTCGGAAAGATCCGATTGACGTGTGGGAAGACGCCCTGCTGACATCCGGGGAGTGGAAGCCGCAAATCGAAAAGCAGATGAGCACCGCCACGGGAGCCTTGTTCCTGGTGACCTTTGATTTTTGTGACTCGGATTTCATACAAGACGTCGAGCTCGAGTCCTTCCTCGAAGCACACAAGAGGAGGGGCGTTAAGATCATGTGGATCGCGGTTGGCGCGAGTTTCGTTGATAAGACGCCGCTGTGGAACTTTCAGTGCCTGAATAAGCCGGCGCGGCCGTTACGATCATTGGACAGGCACCACCGTGAGAGCGTGCTGGTGGAGATCGGCAATAAGATCGTGCACGAACTGAGGCAATTCGCCCACGTGCCGCGTTGAGTCGCGTCATATCAATCGCGATAAGCACGGTCCGGAGACACCGGCTTCTTCCGGGGCGAAATGAGAGTGGCTCGGTTTCCCCGCTGGGTAGCTGTTGATAACAGCCCATGTGCTGAATTATCGTCGAGCAACTGCCGAAGCTCAGTTGGATACTTGGGCTGTTACGCAAACGCCGGGATATGAGTCCGGCGGCGCAGCGGCTTACTGAAACAGTCCTTCCACACGGCCCAGGCTCGGCGTCCCCGAACGATGCACCGGGTTCACGGGTCCGGTCTAGCCCAACGCCTACTTATGACTCGATGCGCATTCCGTGAGCATTCCGGTTCGGCCGACCAGCTTACGGTGCCGAAATCGAAGACCGACGGGCCAATGGACGGGCAGCCGGGTTATGAAGCATGTGTTTGAGTCGGGCCCACGGCGTGGCACGAGGCCGGAGAACATCAGGAGCTCGAAAACCACAACGCGACTTCTCATCGGAGTCCCTTAAGCTGAATTAGTGACCTCCGGCCGCACACCTTTTTCGCCAGATACTCCCCGACGCTTTGGAGATGGAGGCAGGGCGCCAATCGGGGCTGGCGGCCTGGGCGTTCATCACATTGCGAGTTAGAAGTGTAACGGTAACAAAGGAAACGACGCGGCACAGATTCGGTGAAGTGTTGTAAACTGATTGCCAAGTTAGCTGAAACTGACAGGTTTGGGGGAGAGCGTGCCGGAGCCTCCTTGTGACATCAGAGCACTGCTGACGCAACCCCAAGCGGGGAAGCGATCGACTGAATCCGAGCTAGCCCTACTTTACGACGACCTGCGACGTTTGGAAAAAACCTTGCTTGCCGCGTGAGCGGTTTGCAGGGCGGCGATCTCTAGTCGAGAATCGGGACGTACTCTGGGGGTGTCGGGACGTGTTGCCTGTCCCGTCATGATGGCTGATGGATGGCGACCGTTGGGAGCGCATCAAGGAACTGTTCGAAGCCGTCCGAGAGCGCGACGAGCCTGAGCGCTCGCTCTTCCTCGCGCAGGCCTGCCCGGGCGACGAGGAGTTGCGCCGCGAAGTCGAGTCCCTGCTTTCGGGGGAGAAGAAGGCCGGAGATTTCCTGCAAGCGCCCGCCGTCCGACTCCCGCTCATCGGCCCCGCCAACGATCAATCGCCCTCCACATTTTCTCCCGGCGAGACCATCTCGGGTCGCTTCAAGGTGCTGCGCTTCATCGGACGCGGGGGCATGGGAGAAGTGTATGAGGCGCGCGACCTCGATCGCGGTGTGCGGGTGGCACTGAAGACCATTCGCCCGGAGATCGCCTCAGACCCAAAGACGCTGGCACGCTTTAAGCAAGAGATCGAGTTGGCGCTGCGTGTCGCTCACCCTAACGTTTGCCGCGTCCATGACCTGGAACGCCACCGGCCTCCGGAAGGCGTTGGCAAACCCGAGGTTGTCTTTCTCACCATGGAACTGCTGGAAGGCGAAACGCTGGCGCGACGGCTGCGGCGCCAGGGGAAAATGACGTGTGAGGAAGCACTACCGTTGGTTCGGCAGTTGGCCGACGGATTAGCCGCCGCCCACAAGGTAGGGGTAATCCACTGCGATTTCAAGCCGGGCAACGTCATGCTGGTGGCCGAAAGACCGGGCGATATTGATTCCCAGCAAACGACTCAAAGCGAGGATCGGGTCGAGACTGGTTCTGGAGGCACGGTTGCTGGCGCCCCTCTGCGGGCCGTTATCACTGACTTTGGCCTCGCTCGAGCCATGCGCCCGAGAGTAAGGCGCGAGACCATTCAGGAGTCTTTGAACGCGGACCGCCACTTGGTGGGAACGCTTCCTTACATGGCGCCAGAGCAATTGGAAGGGTGCTCCGCCAGCCCGGCCTCGGATGTCTACGCTTTGGGCTTGGTGGCCTATGAAGTGGTTACGGGCCACCAGCCCTTTTCTGGCTCAACGCCGTTGGCCGCTTATAAGCGGCTCAAAGAGCCGCCGCCCTCGCCGCGTAGTCTGGCGCCCGACGTTGACCCGGCGCTCGAGTCGATTATTCTGCGCTGCCTGCAAACGAAACCCGGTGCGCGATATGAGAGCGCCGGCGACGTCCTTCGAGCCTTGGGTCAGGGTTCGGGTCAGAGCGCGATTACCGAATGGCTGACGCGCCGGCGGCTTTGGATTGGCGTGGCCGTGGCCTTGACGGCACTTTTGTTGAGCGTTCCCCGCCTTATCCATAGGGAGGGCGCGAAACCGCACGCGGAAGGAGAGAATCTGGTGGTGCTGCCATTCACGGCGGTGGGCGGCCGGCCAGAAGAGGTGGCATACTGTGACGGATTCACGGTCACGGTAACCACGCAGCTCGCGCAGGTACGGTCGCTCGCGGTAGTGCCCGCTTTCGAGGTTCACGACATGCACGTGACGACGGTTGCAGGCGCTCGTGCTCAGCTCGGAGCCACTCTGGTCTTGCTGCCAACATGGCAGCGTCTTGGCGACAAGATCCAAATCACCCTGGCTCTGATTGATACCAGCACCAACCACCAGCTACAGGGCCGCACTGTGGACCACGACGCGAACGACCTCTTCACCTTACAGAATCAGGTTGTGGAAGCCGCAGTCGGGATGCTCGACGTCCAACCATCCGCTGCGATGGCGAAGCGAGGGCAGCCGGCGCCGCAGCCGGGGGCCACGGTTCAACCGGCGGCCTACGATTACTACATCCAGGGACGTGGTTACCTCCAGGATTATCAAAATCTGAAAAGCATTGAGAGTGCCGTCGCCGTTTTCAGCGAAGCCCTCAAATTACAGCCGGACTATGCTCCCGCCCACGCAGGACTAGGGGATGCCAACTGGAACCGATACAAACTAACCAGTGATCGACAATGGTTGGCGCCGGCCCTCACAGAATGCAAGCGGGCACTTGCCCTGGACGCCAACCTCTCGGCCGCACATACATGCCTAGGCACGCTCTATAACGGTACCGGTCAGTATGAAACGGCTGTTCCAGAGCTTGTTGATGCACTCACGTTAGACCCGAGCAGCGACCAGGCCTATCGAGAGCTCGCGGCGGCATACGAAAAACTCGGTAACCTGGCGGCAGCCGAACGCACCTATCAGAGGGCCATAAGCGTCCGGCCAAGCTCCTGGGCAGGATATAACAAGCTTGGGAATTTCTATTTCGGCCAAAATCGTTTTGATGAAGCCAGCCAAATGTTTGCCCAAGTTATAGCACTCGCTCCCGATAACGAAGTCGGATACAGCAACCAGGGCGCTGTTGATTACAGTCTGGGTCGTTATCAACAGGCGATTGAGATGTTCAAGCGATCTGTGGCCATCCGGCCCAACCCCGACGCGTATTCAAACATCGCCACCTGTTATTACCAGCTTCGTGAGTTCGAAGAAGCGGTGCGTTACGATCAACTCGCCATTAAACTCAACCAGAACGACTACCTGCTCTGGGGAGCTTTGGCTGACGCCTATTACGAGGCGCCGGGAAAGCGAAATGACGCCGCCACCGCTTACAAGCGGGCCATCGCCTTGGCACAGGACAATCTCGCCGTGAACCGTCACGATTCCGCAGTGCTCGGAAACGTCGCCGACTACTACGCGATGGTGGACGATCGGTCAAGCGCGCTCAAGTTCTTGCGCGAGGCGCTGGGAGCAGCTCCAAATGACTCGAGCATTGAGTTCCAAGCTGGGGAAGTCTATAACCAGCTAGGAGATAAACAAGAAGCTCTGACCTGGTTGAAGAAAGCACTGGCTCACGGCTATTCAGCTTCGACGGTAAAGAACACGCCTTTCCTGGATAATCTCCGGGGCGACCCGGATTTCCGGGCGCTCTTCACCCCTTCACAGCAATGAACCGCTAAACGAGGCCCAGGAGGAATAAGATGCCAGCAACGACTGCCAAACGAAAGCGGATTCGAAAGCAGTATCTGCCGCACAAGTGCCCCAAGGTAATCGAGCTCTATCCGGGCTGCACCACGAGCAGCGACAACGAGGACGAAATAGATTTGGATAGGAAGGGACAACTGTGGCCGAGCCGGATTGTGTGGGTTTCGGCTGAAGGCTACTATTTGGTCGAGGTCAGTAACGACGGTACGGGCAAGAAGCTCTTTCCCCATCTGAACATTTTCTTGGTCTGCCAGGGGCAGGCGGTTCTCACGGAAGATGCCGTGAATTCAGGAACTTTCCACATCACGGTCAAGCGACTGGATCGCCCGTGCGCTCAGGGTGTCAAAGGCACGCCACCCATACGCGTCCAGTAACGGTAATCGAGGGCTGCCGGGATCGTGACAGCAGCCGGCGGCGGAAGTCGAGAAGAATTCCTGGGAAGGCGGGCGAGAGGTCCGCGGGGTTTTCAGCCGGTCCTCGTTGACCGACAAATAAAACGGAGGGGAGTTCACATGGCAAACGCAAAGCAGGAGAAAGCAGGCGGAAACAAGGAGTCAACGCCCGAGCCGGTGCGGATCGAGACGCGGGGACGTGACGCCATTTGGTCGGAACGAATGCAGTCCAAACAGACTCAAGAGGTGGGCCTCATGAACGGAGAACAGATTCTATGGGTCAACCCGCTCGACTGGGATTGCACGTTGGTGTTCGATCGCGATGGCTGCCCTTTTGACCATCACCACCGCCGGTGTGAGCTGGTGGTTCCGGCCAGGGGGGAAGCTTTGTCCGACGTTGTGTGTGGCAAGGTTAAGAAATCCTATGGCTTCACCGTTCACTTCCCCAAGAAAACGGCGAAAGACGGCAGAGGGACGCCGAAGATCATCATCCAGGGCTGAATGTCTCGGGAGTCCGCGCCCGTGCGGACCCGCAAGCGAACCGCGACGGGCGACTCGCACTTACATCTGCGGTCTTTTCATCGAGATTAGGGGAAACTTTGCCTCGGGAGTGAGAACATGAGAGTCTTCATCTCCTCGACCATCGAGGACCTGGAACTTTACCGCGACAAGGCAGTGGAAGCGGTCAATCGAGCTGGCTGCACGCCCGTACTGCTCAAGTATTTTGGTCCCAGCGGCCACAAACCGCTTAAAGAGTGTCTGGCTCAGGTCGACCAGTGCGACTTGCTGGTGGTGATCGTAGCCTACCGTTACGGCTGGGTGCCCGAAGACCAACCCACGAAAGACCGCAAGAGCATTACGTGGCTCGAATGCGAGGAAGCACTCCGCGAAGGCGAGAATGAGGATGGAACAGAGAAGAACAAGATTGAGGTTCTCCCGTTCCTCGTTGACAAGGACTACGCGTGGCTTGAGGAATTCAAGGAAAAATACCGGATCATGAGGGCATACGAGGAGGGCAAGCTCATCCCGGAGCTCCAGATGGCCGTAAAGGCCGACGAGGATCGCCTTGCCGATTTCAAGGCGTGGTTGGGCAAGGACTTCGTCTGGGAACGCTTCACGACTCCCGATGACCTGGGCGGCAAGGTTACGGCCGCCCTGCTCAAGCGCCGGATCGGACCACCTCCGCCTCCGCCGCCCGACCCGGAACGTTACCTGCAGCTCCTGCGAGGCAAGACCGCGGAGATCGAGATCCGAGGCCTGAAAGTGGGAAGCGGGGATGTGCTGAGAATCCCGATCGACAGCATTTACATCCCGGTCACCGCAACAATGGCTGGCGAGGAGCCGCAACGAAAGCGAGCGCGGCGGTCGGTGCCCGAGGAGCTTGAGGATCTTGACCCACGCGCGTCGCGGAGCATCCCGCTCGACGAGGCCCTGAGACACCGCCTGCTGGCGGTCGTGGGAGATCCCGGCTCGGGCAAGAGCACCTTTGTGAATTACGTCGCTCACCGGCTGTGCACCGCCCTCCTTGCCCCGGCGTCCTCAGCAGCGATCGAAACGATCCCGGGCTTGGCCGGACGGCCCTTTCCCGCGCTCATCCCGCTCGCACATCTGTGGCAGCACATCGAAGCAGCCCGCCAGCAGGGAAAGGGGCCTCTTACCGTCCACGCTCCGTCCTGGTTCGCTCACTACCTGGCGGCCGAATGCGCGGGGAAGGAGATCGAGCTCAAAGAAGAATTCTTCCGGGCCCGGCTGAAGGGCGGCCCGGCCCTGTTGCTTCTCGACGGCCTGGACGAAGCTCCCTCCGCCCACAGCCGTGCTGAACTCGTCCTGCTCATTCGCGAAGCCGCCCAAGCCTACGAGGGCTGCCGCTTCGTGGTGACCACCCGCCCGGCAGCCTACGTGGATGATGCCGTGCTTCCGGGCTTCCTTGAGGCGCAGATCGACGAGCTCGAGAAGCAAGCCATTGACGCTTTCCTGAGGCGCTGGTGCGACCGGCTCCTTTCCAGCAGCCCGACTGAAGTCGAGCCCTACTTCGAGGAACTCCGCGCCGCCGTCGGGGGCACCCCGGAGATTCGCCGCATGGCGCGCAATCCCGTCATGCTGACGGCACTGGCCGTGGTACATCGGCAAGAGAAGCAATTGCCCGAGCAACGCGCCGACCTGTACGAATCCATCGTCGACTGGCTGGCCAAAGCGCGAAAGCTGAAGCAGGGACGGCCGCTGCCCGAGCGCTGCATTGGCTTGCTGCAGACCTTAGCTCTGGCCATGCAGGACCACCCGAAAGGCCGCCAGAGGCAGGTGACGCGCGACTGGGCGGCGCGTGCCATCGCTCCAGCCTTCCGCGAGATTCCCAAAGAAGACCGGGTGGAGCGTGCCGAGCGCTTCCTTCAGGAAGAAGAGCTCGACAGCGGCCTTGTGGTGGGAAGGGGCGAGCGTGAGCTTCAATTCTGGCACCTGACCTTCCAGGAGTACCTGGCGGCGAGGGCGCTCGCCGTGCGCGACGACCGCCGGCGGGAATTTCTAAGCGGGGCCCAACTCTACCAACCCGAATGGAGGGAGGTGGCGCTGCTGCTGGCCGGCGTCCTGTACCATCGGGGCCAGGAAGGGGTGGACGCGATGGTGGCAACCATCCTCGACCGGCTGGGCAAGCGTCCTTCGCTCGCCGACCAGGCACGCGTGGCGGGGTTGCTCGGCGCCTGCGTGCGCGATCTGGCTCCTGTTCACTACCAGCCTGCCGACCCCCGCTATCAGCAGACCCTGGACGCCGCCCTCGGCGTCTTCGATGCGACGAAGGCTCGGGACATTGAATTCAGGGTGCGCTTGGAAGCTGCGGAAGCGCTGGGGCAGGCCGGCGATCCACGACTCCGGGAAAACAACTGGATCGAGATCGAGGCCGGCAAGTTTTGGATGGGAGCTCAGAAGGAAAATCCCTCCACGCCGAATTATGATTCAGAGGCTCTCTGGAACGAATCGCCCGTCCACGAGGTGTATCTGGATGCCTACCAGATCGGCCGCTATCCCGTGACCGTGGAGGAGTACCGCCGGTTTGTGGAGGACGACGACTACGAGAATGACCGGTGGTGGAAGGCGGGCGGCTTTGGAAACACCAAGGAACCTGAGGGTTGGGATGAGCAGGTGCTGCATCCGAACCGGCCAGTGGTGGGAGTGAGCTGGTACGAGGCCAAAGCGTACTGCGCCTGGCGAACGGACCACCTGCCGGGGGGAGTGCGGCTGCCCACGGAGGCAGAGTGGGAGCGAGCGGCACGGGGCACGGCTGGCAGGAAGTATCCCTGGGGGAATGAAGCGCCCGATCCGGTGCGAGCCAACTACGCGAGCAATGTTGGCCATCCCACACCGGTTGGTCTTTATCCGCGGGGAGCGACGCTCGAGGGGATCCACGACATGGCCGGTAATGTGTGGGAATGGGTAGGAGACTCGTATGACCGAGGTTACTATCGCGAGTCGCCAAGCAGAAATCCGAAGGGCGCCAGCTCGGGGTCGTCCCGGGTGGTGCGGGGCGGGTCGTGGGACAGCTACCAGGACGACGCTCGTGCCACTTCTCGCAACGACTACCATCCCGACTACCGCCCCGACAGCATCGGGTTTCGGGTTGTTGGGGTCGTCCCTTCTTCTTAGCTCTGCGCTCTGTAGCTCTGGCCTCTGGGCTCTGAATCTTCCGACTCGCGCGCAGCGCGAGTCGGTCGAAAAATTTTAGGCCGGCAGAGACACAGGGTGCCTGCACGGGCGCACTCCGTGAAGTTGCAGTCAGCAGGATCAGGTCAG
>JASHPE010000418.1 GCA_030038235.1 Terriglobia bacterium | reverse complement strand
CGGCCATGCTGTGGGCCCCCAGCAACTCCAGGGCGATGCTCGCCGTGTCGTCCGGCGTCAATTTGCCCAGTCCGGGCACGTCCACAGCGGCCAGACTTGGTCCGCACCCCACCTGAACCGGCCGGCCCGGCGAAAAAAAGAGGTCGCTGCCGCTGGGAAAAGCCTCCAGGGCAATCTTGACGATTTCAGGCAGTGCGGGGCGTGCCACTACCGCGCCTTCCGAGGTGACCGCCAAATTCACGCCCATACTGACCCACACTTTCGAAAACGCTTCTTCTGTGCCAGCACTCGAGGACTTCGCCGGCGTCCGCCCCTCAGCGGCCGGCGGGACGACTCAACTCCTCGAGCACCGGCCGGAGCCGGGCCAGCGCCTTGACCAGACGGTCCCAAGTCTCCAATGCGCCCGGATATTGCCCTGAAATCGCTTGGGTTTCCAGTTCTCCGGCCGCTTTGCGGGACTCCGTTGCCGAGAGGCTCGCAAGCGAACCCTTCAGCGAGTGCGCACCGGCAGCCGCTCTCGCGCCGTCATTTCGCGCCAGAGCGCCGCGAATCGTGGCCAGCACGGAATCGCAGTCGGTGAGGAAGATGGCCGCCATTTCTGCCAGCAATCCAGCGTCGCCCTCCACTCGCGCGAGAGCGGAAACTCGATCCATGATTTCCGCCGTGCCCACTTCATCGGGCATTCGCGCTGCTGCTTCCATCAGCACCTCGATTGGAGAATCCCTTCAACTCAACTATCGGCCCTCTGGCGCAAAACCTGAGCGACCGCAGCTTGTGGCACGGCCATCCTGGCCGTGCCCGTTCACGGGCGGGACGCCCGTGCCACTTCAAAACGCCCGCTGCGCTGCCGCCGCCCATCGCTTCTCGTAAAGCGGAAAGCGGGCGGTCAGCGCTTCGGCCTCGCGCCGCACGCGGCCGAGCGCCGTCTCGTCCTCCAGGTTGCCGAGCACCTCGGCGATCCAGCCGCCGATTTTGCGCATCTCCGGTTCCTTCATGCCGCGGGTGGTCACCGCGGGTGTGCCCAGGCGAATGCCGCTCGCCGTCATCGGCGGGTTCACGTCAAACGGAATCGCGTTCTTGTTCACGGTTATACCGGCGCGCTCCAGCGCCTGCTCCGCCTGCTTGCCCGTCACCTGGCGCGAGAACACATCCACCAGCATCAGGTGCGTGTCCGTGCCGCCGGAAACGATGCGATACCCAGCCGCCGACAAGGTTTCGGCCAGCGCGCTCGCGTTCAGCAGGATCTGCTGCTGGTACTCGCGGAATTCCGCCTGCAACGCCTCCTTGAAGCAGACGGCTTTGGCGGCGATCACGTGCATCAGCGGACCGCCTTGCAGGCCGGGGAACACGGTCTTGTCGAGATCCTTGGCGAATTGCGCCTTCGAGAAGACCATGCCGCCGCGCGGGCCGCGCAGTGTCTTGTGCGTGGTGCTGGTGACGAAGTCGGCGTGCCCGAAGGGGCTCGGATGGAGCCCGGCGGCGATCAGGCCCGCGATGTGCGCCATGTCAACCATCAGCAGCGCGCCACACTGGCGCGCGATGGCGCCGAAGCGCGCAAAATCGAGCGTGCGCGGATAGGCGCTGGCCCCGGCGATGATCAGCTTGGGCTTGTGCTCCATCGCCAAGGCCTCGAGAGCGGCATAGTCGATGGTCTCCGTGTCCTGCCGCACGCCGTAGGGCACAATCTTGTACATCTTGCCGGAGAAGTTGAGCGGATGCCCGTGAGTCAGGTGACCGCCGTGCGAAAGGTTCATGCCGAGGACGGTGTCGCCGGGCTTGAGCACGGTCAGGTAGACGCTCTGATTGGCTTGCGCGCCCGAGTGCGGCTGCACGTTCACGTGCTCGGCGCCGAAAAGCTGCTTGGCGCGATCGATCGCCAGTTGCTCGGCCACATCCACAAACTCGCAGCCGCCGTAGTAGCGCTTGCCGGGCAGACCTTCGGCGTACTTGTTGGTGAGCACGCTGCCCAAGGCCTCGAGCACCGCCTCGCTGACGAAGTTCTCGGAGGCGATCAACTCCAGGGTGCGCGCCTCACGCTCGGCCTCCTGCGCCAACACCTGCGCGATCTCGGGATCGACGGCGTCGACCGGACTTTCGCGGTCAGGGAGAGTGTTCATCGAATGCCTCCGGAAGCAGTGCGAATCGTGCCTACGCGACAATTGTAAGTCAGAAAGGGGAAGGCCGAAGGCAAAATGCGCCCCACCGGCAGGGAAAACAGGCAAGGGATGCCTGCAGTGGTCTTTGAGATTGATTTCCGAGCCATAACATTTATGAGCGAACGCGGCCAATCATCGCCCGCGCTCTCGCCAGCAGGCTCCCGAAAGCAGTGACAAGTGACGAGTGACGAGTGGCAAGCGCCGCCTTGGGGGTCGGATTCGCTTCGGCGCGTTCGAGAGTCTCCAGGCAAATTGCTGATTCCGGGGCATATTCCAGCTTCCTTTGGCTGTTCTCTCTTGCTTCGGCTGGATTCGTAGCTTCGGAAGAAGTGGCGAGTGGCGAGTGACAAGTGGCAAGCATCGCCACTTGCGATTCTTGTGGGATGCCCAGAACTGCAGCGATCGAGGGGTGGCGGGCGGCAAGCTGCCGGAGGGCGGCCTCAATGGCCTCCTGTGGATTCCCCAAGCAAATCGCTGATTCCGCGTCACATTCCAGGTTGGTTTGGCTGTTCTCTTTTGCTTCGGCTGGATTCGTAGCTTGGGAAGAAGTGGCAAGCGACGAGTGATAAGCGGCAAGCATCGTCTCTTCCGATCTCTCCGGGGTCGCGGCATTATCGCTTGCCACTTGCCCCTTGTCCCTCGCCACTCTTCTGGCACGCGGCAGCTTCGGCGGCGGGGCGAAGAACTCGACGGTCGGGACCCAACTGTGGTTCGCGTGCTTGCGCCGGCTGGGCATCGGATTGCGGAAGCGGATGCCGATTCCGTACTTGTCGGTGATCTTGAGCTGGGACGGGCACACCAGGTGGTCGCCGTAGCGATAGGTGGGCCAGGGACTGGTGGCGCCGGTTCGGAGGCCGTTGCCCTTGAGCCGCGGGAGCAGCATGCGGCCGGTGAGAAAGCACCAGGCGCGCACCGCCTCGCGCGCGGTACGGCGCCACTCCCACTCGGTGGGCGGACGCCAGCGCTCCATCAGGTTCACAAAGATCCAGTCGAACAGCAAAAGCGCCTGACGGTCGCCGGTGCGCTCGATCTTGGCGCGCAGATTGCGGGCGCGGCGGCCGTGCCGCAAGGCGTTCAGGCACGACCAGGCTTTGCCGCGATGGGTGCGCGGTCCGGTGGATTTGAGGGCGTTGGCGCGGCGGGCGGCGAGCGACGCCGGGGTGAGTCGAGGGGATTGGCGCAGCATGGCGGACCTCCAGAGCGATCTCTGAATGCCCTCCCGCTCATAGGCATAGCACCAGACCAGGCAGTTGTCAAGTAAAATAGCGTCG
>JASHPE010000047.1 GCA_030038235.1 Terriglobia bacterium | reverse complement strand
GAAAAAGCTCTTGCTCATCGTCTTCATCATCCGGCTCGTCTGCACGTACTGCCTCAGCAGCGAATTCACCTGTTGCACGCTGGTGCCGCTCCCCCGAGCAATCCGGCGCCGGCGCTTGCCGTTGATGATCTCGTGGTTGCGGCGCTCGCGCGGCGTCATGGAGTTGATGATCGCATCCATGTAAACGAGTTCCTTTTCATCGATCTTTGCCTTGGAAGCGTCCTTGAAAATGCCGATCTTGGGGAGCATGCCCAGCATCTCCTCAACCGAACCGAGCTTCTTCATCTCCCGCAACTGGTCGCGAAAGTCCTCCAGGCTGAAGGAATCCGACTGCAGCTTGCGGTGGACCTCCAGCGCCTTGTCGCGGTCGAGCTTCTGCTCCGCCTTTTCGATCAGCGAAAGCATGTCGCCCATTCCCAGGATGCGCGAAACGATGCGGTCCGGGTGAAACACTTCGAGGGCGTCGTACTTTTCTCCCACGCCGATGAACTTGATGGGCTGGCCGGTGACGGCGTGGATGGAGAGCGCCGCGCCGCCGCGGGCGTCGCCGTCGAGCTTGGTCAGGATCACGCCGGACGTGCCCAACCGCTCGTGGAACTCCTGGGCGCTGCGGACGGCGTCCTGGCCGATCATGGCGTCAGCCACCAGCAGCACTTCGCTGGGGCGCAGCCGCGTCCGCAACTCGGTCACTTCCTGCATCAATTGCTCGTCGATGTGCAGGCGCCCGGCAGTGTCGACGATCAGGATATCGTGGCCGCGGTCGGCGGCGTCCTTGCGGGCGGCCAAGGCAATATCGATCGGCGAGTCGATTCCGGTACCCGGGAAGCAGGGAACCTCGATCGCCTTGGCGACAATCGCCAGTTGCTCACGCGCGGCGGGCCGGTAGACATCCGTGGAGACGAGCATCGGCCGGCGCTTTCGCTGCTGGAGCCAGCGTGCCAGCTTCCCCGAAGTCGTGGTCTTGCCGGAGCCTTGCAATCCGACCATCAGAAAAACGGTGGGATAATCGCGGGAGAAAACCAGGCCGGCTTCCTTGCCGCCCAGCAGGTCCACCAGTTCGTCGCGGACAATGCGGACGACTTCCTGCGAGGAAGTCAGGCTCTGCTTGACCTCTTCGCCGAGCGCGCGGGTGCGGACGCGGTCGAGCAGGTCCTTGACGACCTTAAAGTTGACGTCCGCCTCGAGCAGCGCCAGACGCACCTCGCGCAGGCCCTCGTCCACCGCCTGCTCGCTGAGCACACCCTGCGTACGCAACGACTTAAAGGTCTTTTCGAGTTTGTCCTGTAAAGCGTCGAACATGAGACAAGCCTACCTCTAGAGCCGCGCGGCCCCCTGTCCGGGCAAATGCTTCAAGGCAATTAATAAGTTTACAGCAGTCTGGCACCGGGCGGAAGGAGATTTCGAAGGCAGAAGCCAAAAGTCAGAAGCCGCGACACGGAGACTGTGCTCGACAGAGAACTTAGCCGTGGCTCCTTGCTTCTGGCTTCTTGCTTCTGACTTCTACGCCTTGGGATGCGTCTTGTCGTACACCTCGATCAGTTGCTGGATCGACACCTGAGTGTACTTCTGCGTGGTTGAGAGACTGGCATGACCCAGCATCTCCTGGATGGCACGCAGGTCCGCCCCTTCGGCCAACAGATGCGAGGCAAAAGCGTGGCGCAGGCCGTGGGGGCTGACACGCACGTTCGGGCCGTACAGCTTTACATATTTCTTCAGCAGCCGATCGACCGAGCGCGTGGTCAGGCGGCGGCCGCGCGCGTTCAGGAACAGAGCGTGACCCGAGGTGCGATTGTCCATCAGGATCCGGTCGCGTACCGGCAGATAGGCTTCCAGCGCCTCCCCTGCCTTGCGTCCAAACGGTACCATTCGCTCTTTGCGCCCTTTGCCGCGCACCAGCAGCAGCTTGTCACCGAAATTAACGCTGCGCAGATCGAGCCCGGCAAGCTCGCTTACGCGGAGGCCGGAGGCGTAGAGCAACTCGAGGATCGCGCGGTCGCGTTTGAGCATTGGCTGCGCTTGCGGAACTGCTTCCGCGATGCGATCGAGAAGGTTGTTGGTCTCCTCTTCACTCATGATGCGGGGCAGTTTCTTCGCAAGCTTCGGAGTCGCCACGAACTCCGCTGGATTCTTGCTGATCACGCCGTCGCGCACCAGGAATTTCAGAAAGGCGCGAATGGCGGCGAGCTTGCGCGCGATCGAAGCCTTCTGCTTCTGGTCCTGAAAGAGCGAGGCAAGATAAGCGCGAATCTGGAGAGCGTCAACAGCGGCGATATCGATTTCATTAGTTGATAGGGAGTGCTTCAGGAAGTCGTGGAACTGATGAAGATCGCTGGCGTAGTTACGCAGCGTATGCGGCGACGCATTGCGCTCGTCGGTCAGGTAACGGAGGTAGCGGTCGATCGCTTGATCCATAACAGGACCGTTCGTAGCGGCTTGTTTTTCGGCACGACGATCTACGCTCCACGATCTACGATTCGTGAGCGACGGACAACGGACCACCGACAACGCA
>JASHPE010000046.1 GCA_030038235.1 Terriglobia bacterium | reverse complement strand
CCTACGACTGATTCAGGTCGAGCAAACCCTCGGGCGGTTCGATCACAATGCGCCGGGCAGCTACGTCAATCCCGATGCAAATCTCTTCGGCGAGCGGAATCAGCAGGTCCTCGGCATGGGTCGAGGCGCCCTCGGCCCTGACCTTCAGCAGGTCCACGCCTCCGGTAGGCTCGATGCCGGTGACCGTTCCAACCAGTTCGCCCCCGCCGCGCACCACGGCGCAGCCGATAAGCTCCCAAAGATAATACTGATTCCGGCCCAGCCGGGCCCGCTCGCCGCGCGGGATGAGAACGGCCCGCCCGCGGAGCCGCTCCGCATCCGTGATCGAATCCACACCGGCGAAGTGCAGGATCAGCGTACCCCGATGCCACCACGAGCCGGTGATCTCCGCCGGTTCCGGGACGCCGCCGGGAACCTCGATGTGCACTTTACGCAGCGTGGCGAACCGTTCGGGAAAATCGGTGAGCGTTACGGCCGCCACCTCACCTTTTCGGCCCCGAGGCCGCCGGACTCGCGCCACGACCAGCCATTCATCGTCGCCCGGTCTTTCCGCCGTAGTGTCTGCCGCGGCCAATCTCTGCGCAGCCGCAGCGGGTTCGCTCACTCCAGAATCTCCAGGGTGAACCGCTTCTTCAGCTTCATTCCGGCCGCACCCAGGATGGTGCGGATGGAACGTGCCGTACGCCCTTGCTTACCGATCACTTTCCCGAGGTCCGTAGGGTCCACGCGCAACTCCAGTACCGTGACCTGCTCGCCTTCTACTTTGCGAACCTGCACTTCATCGGGTTTATCAACAAGCGCCCTGGCGATTTCCTCAACGAGCTCCTTCATGTGGCCCTCCTGTCAAACCGGGCTGGGCAAAAGCTGAAACCCGGTAGGACTCGAAAGACCCCCCTGGCGCACGGCAAGCCGCGCGCGCCCTTTACCTCGGTGCCTGAGGGGCGGCCGCTTCGGCTTGCGGTTCTGGCCGTCTCTTCAGGAAACTGTTCACGGTCTCCGATGGCTGCGCGCCCCGTCCCAACCAGTAGGTTGCGCGTTCGCGGTCCAGCACCAGCTCGGGCGGATTGTTCCGTGGATTGTAATGCCCCAGAATCTCGACGAAGCGTCCGTCCCGCGCCTTGTCTTTCTCAATCACGACGATTCTGTAGCTGGGCTTCTTCTTGGCCCCGGTACGGCTCAATCTTATTCTTAACAAGCATCCTCCCTGGTGTTAGATGGCTGCCGCCGCTGCGACCGGTCCATGCCTCGCTCGGGAAAATCCAAATCAGCCACTAGCTTAAGCCTCTCGTCCCAAACCCCTACTTTCACCATATAGCCATGCTCACCCGATTTCAATCGTCGACTCCAAAGGGTGGTTTTCAGCAGCACGGCCTCACTTCCGGAGTGCCGGACTCACGCACCCGCCCCCGAACCGGGGCTCATTCCCGCCGGCAACTTCATCTTGGTCAGTTGCTTACCGAAAAAGCTCTTGCTCATCGTCTTCATCATCCGGCTCGTCTGCACGTACTGCTTCAGCAGCGAGTTCACCTGCTGCACGCTGGTACCGCTTCCGCGAGCGATCCGGCGCCGGCGCTTGCCGTTGATGATCTCGTGGTTGCGGCGCTCGCGGGGCGTCATGGAGTTGATGATCGCATCCATGTAAACGAGTTCCTTTTCATCGATCTTTGCCTTGGAAGCGTCCTTGAAGATGCCGATCTTGGGGAGCATCCCCAGCATCTCCTCAACCGAGCCGAGCTTCTTCATCTCCCGCAACTGGTCACGAAAGTCCTCGAGGCTGAAGGAGTCTGACTGCAGCTTGCGGTGGACCTCCAGCGCCTTGTCGCGGTCGAGCTTCTGCTCCGCCTTTTCGATCAGCGAAAGCACGTCGCCCATACCCAGGATGCGCGAAACGATGCGGTCCGGGTGAAACACCTCGAGAGCGTCGTACTTTTCGCCCACCCCGATGAACTTGATCGGCTGGCCGGTCACGGCGTGGATGGAGAGCGCAGCGCCGCCGCGCGCGTCGCCATCAAGCTTGGTCAGGATCACGCCGGACGTGCCCAAGCGTTCGTGAAACTCCTGGGCGCTGCGGACGGCGTCCTGACCGATCATGGCATCGGCCACCAGCAGCACTTCGCTCGGACGCAGCCGCGTCCGCAACTCGGTCACTTCCTGCATCAACTGCTCGTCGATGTGCAGGCGCCCGGCGGTGTCCACGATCAGGATATCGTGGCCGCGATCGGCGGCGTCCTTGCGGGCCGCCAGGGCAATATCGATCGGCGAGTCGATTCCGGTACCCGGGAAACAAGGGACCTCGATCGCCTTGGCGACAATCGCCAGTTGCTCCCGCGCGGCCGGCCGATAGACGTCCGTCGAGACGAGCATCGGCCGACGCTTGCGCTGCTGGAGCCAGCGCGCCAGCTTCCCCGAAGTCGTGGTCTTGCCTGAGCCTTGCAATCCGACCATCAGAAAAACGGTGGGATAATCGCGGGAGAAAACCAGGTCGGCTTCCTTGCCGCCCAGCAAATCCACCAGTTCGTCGCGGACGATGCGGACAACTTCCTGGGATGAAGTCAGGCTCTGCTTGACCTCTTCGCCGAGCGCGCGGGCGCGGACGCGGTCGAGCAAATCCCTGACAACCTTAAAGTTAACGTCGGCCTCGAGCAGCGCCAGACGAACCTCGCGCAGGCTCTCGTCCACCGCCTGCTCGCTGAGCACGCCCTGCGTGCGCAAGGACTTAAAGGTCTTTTCGAGTTTGTCCTGTAAAGCGTCGAACATGAGACGAGCCTACCCCTTGAGCCGCGCGGCCCCCTGTTCGGGCAGATGCTTCAAGGCAATTAACAAGTTTACAGCAGTATGGCCCGGGACGGAAGAGGGACTTTTGAAAGCAGAAATCAGAATTCCACCTGATCCGAGTTTACAATAGCGGAGTGGCTCCCCCTTTTCCGCTTTGTGGTTTCTGCCTTCTGACTTAGGCTTTAGGATGCGTCTTGTCGTACACCTCCATCAACTGCTGGATCGACACCTGCGTGTACTTCTGCGTGGTGGAAAGACTGGCGTGACCGAGCATCTCCTGGATGGCGCGCAGATCGGCGCCTTCGGCCAACAGATGCGAGGCAAAAGCGTGGCGCAGGCCGTGCGGGCTCACGCGAACATTCGGACCGTATAGCTTCACGTACTTCTTCAGCAGCCGGTCCACAGAGCGCGTGGTCAGACGGCGTCCGCGCGCGTTCAAGAACAGAGCGTGACCCGAGGTGCGATTGTCCATCAGGATCCGGTCGCGTACCGGCAGATAGGCTTCCAGCGCCTCCCCTGCCTTGCGTCCAAACGGTACCATTCGCTCTTTGCGCCCTTTGCCGCGCACCAGCACCAGCTTGTCACCGAAATTAACGCTGCGCAGATCGAGCCCGGCAAGCTCGCTTACGCGGAGGCCGGAGGCGTAGAGCAACTCAAGGATCGCGCGGTCGCGTTTGAGCATCGGCTCGCTCGCAGGGACGGCCTCCGCGATGCGGTCGAGCAGATTATTCGTCTCCTCTTCACTCATGATGCGGGGCAGTTTCTTCGCAAGCTTCGGAGTCGCCACGAACTTCGCTGGATTCTTGCTGATCACGCCGTCGCGCACCAGGAATTTCAGAAAGGCGCGAATCGCGGCGAGCTTGCGCGCGATCGAAGCCTTCTGCTTCTGGTCCTGAAAGAGCGAGGCAAGATAAGCGCGAATCTGGAGAGCGTCGACGGCGGCGATGTCGGCTTCGTCGGCCGAGAGTGAGCGCTTCAGGAAGTCGCGGAACTGATGAAGATCGCTGGCGTAGTTACGCAGCGTATGCGGCGACGCATTGCGCTCGTCGGTCAGGTAACGGAGGTAGCGGTCGATCGCTTGATCCATAACAGGACCGTTCGTAGCGGCTTGTTTTTCGGCACGACGATCTACGCTCCACGATCTACGATTCGTGAGCGACGGACAACGGACCACCGACAACGCA
>JASHPE010000417.1 GCA_030038235.1 Terriglobia bacterium | reverse complement strand
GAAGGCAGACATTCCGTATGTCAAACGCCAGAGCAGTATCTCGGCGCCTGGCGCTCGGTGAATGATCTTCAGGTGCAATTGGGTCCGGAGCGTTTCCGGCAGTTCCTGGATTTCGCTGAGAAGCGCACCGCGGGTCTGACGGCTATCGAGACAACCTATTTGACTCGCGCCTGGGTGGCGCGCCGCGCCTAAAGAGGCCCTCCTGTGACCGCGAGGGCGAATAAGGCGCCGCAATACTCTCAATTAGCTCCCCAGGTTGTAGCCGATTCCTTCAATCCGCCTCTTTGTTTCGGTATCTAACCGATCGATAAAGTCTCTGAATCGAGGAACTTTCTGCTTAACAGCCAAATAGCGATAAGGCTTTGTTATCATGGGCGCCAAACGTAAGCGGCTCAAATCAAGGTCCACCGACATGACTTCAGCGATCTTAGAGAACTCCTTGAGCGGATCGATCGTGAAGTCCTCAAGCCGCAACGCGAGCGGGGCGGATTGGAGAAAAAGCTCGGTTTCTTCAACAAATTCCGCGAAGGACAGAAATCGCGGGCCTGGCAGAGCCGCGAAAAAATCGGGATCGCCCGCGGCAAAGGCCTCGAATTCAGGAAAATTCTGCTCCAAATCCGCACAGAAATCGTCTGTGTTCCTATAAACAGTCGAGATATTCTCATAGGTTCCGAGGCGAATGTAGTTCCGCCAATAATTCCAATTTGTCAGCAGCGAATCGAGGGGATGACGATAGATAAAAATCAAGTCGGCAGATCCTGATCGCACCGCTTCCAGAATAAGGCTCGTTACCGCTGGCGAATTACCCCTGGAAACATGCCTGATTGTGGCATGGCCGCTGTAGATCATTGATGTCGGACCGGGATGGACGCGGATGTGCTCCCTCAGATACTTCGCCCTTTGTCCAATGTTCTGTCGCATCAGTTCATTGATATAGGAACGTCCGGTGCCGAACAGTCCGATAACATAAGCTGTTCTGTCGTTTCCCAGATGAGGGATTCCTTTCCAGCCCCTGTCCTCCAAATGGGAAGCGATTCTCCAACGCCAGTTTTCCAAACGGGAGCGGAAAGCCAGCCGGCGGCCCTGCAATTTGTCCCGCAGTGCCTGCATCTTTTCGCGACGGGATTTTCGCGCGAATCTGATGAGCTTGGGAACCACCTCCATCTAGCTCTCCTGATTAGGGGTGAGGTCGGGTTCGGCAGCATTCGGTCTCTCGTCGCGAGGTACCATAATGACAGCAAGCATACACTTGATCGCGGCGCTTTGCCCAACGGCCAACAACACGGCGAGAGCGCGTCTCAGTGGCGACCAGATGCTCTTGCCGCGCCCTTCGCCGCCGGCGAAGGCTGGTGGGCGCGAGACTGCGCCCCCTTTGTTTCGACATTGGGCCAACAGCCAGGGATGGAGATGCCGACCCAACCCTTGCCCGGGTCTCCCGGCAGCGCGAATTCGTTCTATCGAGCTTCACATGTTTTCCATTAAGTAGATTGTGTTAATAGGCTACATGGGCCAAGTCGGGCTGTCAAGCGTACGCTGGGGCAGGCCCTCCCTCTCCGGGCCTGCGCCAGACGAAATCACTCCCTCAAGGCGGCACCCTTTCGTTCTTGCTTGGACGCCGCAGCCCCCCGGAAGTCTTTTGGAAATGTAGCCTAGAACTCAGGGCTCGACAAATGACTTGACAAACACGCTGAGCTGCGCTAGCTTGTTCCTGTCCCTTGAGAAATCGAGGAGCGTGCCATGATTCTTCGCTGCTCGCGACCGCCTGTTGCCCATCTGCGAGTGCCGGCCAATCGGCACTGCCGGCCGGGGCCCGGAGGCTGATGATGTCGATGCGCAACGGTTCGGCTCGCGCTGCCCGGAGCCTCGCAGCCAACCAAACCCGTTCTAGCCTCCGCCATTCGACCTACACCTCCAGGAAGACGCGCTGGGACGCTACCAAAGCGCCCCTCCCAAAGCTGGAATCTCGTGTGGAACCAGAAGCATGGCGGGATTTTATGAAAATGAGCGTTAAGGGGCGCCCCCGTGTTTGCAAAACATGAGTTTTTCGAAAATCGCATCTCGCTGATTCCGGGTCCGTTAAGTCCGATCCTAGCCTACATAGCTCAACCTACAATCGAAAAAACACGCAAAAGCGCCCCCACTCTAACATCCACGAGTGAAAACGCGCTTTATGTAGAATCAACAACATACGTGGCGGTGCGGGGCCGTACCAAAGCTGGAATGTCCTTTAGAATCGGTAAAACGGGGGTAAATTGCGAACAATGTTTACAAAGTTCCGAAAACGGGAATGTGATTTGGAATCAGCGACATGAGCTTATTTCGAGAGGTGTCGAAACATCAAAAGGGCGCCCCAGGCGGAACGGGAATGTCATGTAGAATCAACAACATAACAATTCGGGTGCAGCGGTCGAAATGGCCATTTTACTTAACAGTAACGAGCGCGGCGAAGGAGTATAAAAGCCCGAAAAAGCGTCCTGCCGGCCGACCCGGCGGGAGCCTCCTCGGGCAACAGGCGGCTGACTCCAAAGGCGGCGGGATGGAGCGCCTCGGGCCGGACGCAGAGAGCCAGCCCATCGTTCGACTAAGGAGGCAACTAATCAGGCAACCAGTCGGGCGACTAATCGTGTGCTGGCCGCTGCTCGGAGAGCTCGTGCAATGGAATCCTGACCGATCCTATCGACCCCGACAGTCCATCGCGCACCACCACGCGCAATTCCTGCGACTCGGGCTTGATGCTTTCGTAGTTCGTTATGGTGAGGCCGTTCTGCATGATCCCCTGGTAGGTAGCGTCTTTCCACTTCTCCGAAACTGTCTTGAGAACCGCGCCCACCGATCTCCCTTGCTTCGAGTATTGGGCGGCCCAGACATCGAAAGACCCAGTCCAGCGTCCGTTCATGTGCTCGAACTCCAGGTCGCGGGGATCCACGGAGACTTCGACCTCCATCTTCTCGCCGCGGCTGCCCCGGAACGGCGTCGCGCGGACCGTCAGCGCGATGGCGGTGGCTTCAAGAGGGTCGTCCGCCGCTTCTTTGATCAGCGCCACCCGGTCTTTGCTCTTCTCGACCGGCGCGTCGCCGAGCGCGAAATAGCCCTGACGATAGCGCAGCGCCGCTCCCCTCACGTCAACCTTCACCTTGATGGACCGGTAGCTTCCGTCCCACCGCCAGTGATCGGGATAGTATCCGAGCGTATAAGTGAAGGCCGCGTCGTCAAGCGCCTTTCGAATTGCGCCTTTGAGGTCGTTGGTGCCGTGAAAGGACTCTCCACCCGTCTGCTGGGCGAGATAGTTCGCGCGGAGAGTGATGCAATTCGCGGCTGCCAGCGCGTTACCCTCGCTGCCGATTGCGGGCGCCGATCTGCTCTCGGCACTGAATGTGGGATCGACGAACAGGCCTCGGGCATCGACCGGATAGATGGCAACGTCGTCCTGATTCAGTTCCCGGACCATATGCCAGTACTTCTCCTCTACCCGCGGGTCGGAACCTGGCGTACCGGGGTTCGAACCAAGACTGGGCGACGGTATGATTGCCTCGCAGCGAAGGTCTGGGGCAGGCACGCTGTCAGTCAGCCAGATAATGCTTTTGCGGCCCGGGAAGCCGGAAAGATGATGGGCAATGGCCTCGATCGTCTCGTCCTTATCGAACACGTCCCGGGTGCGCCAACCGCCGCCGTCTCGTCCGCCCCCGTTCCCGAAGGTCAGGAGAGCCATGCCGCTATCGAGCCGCTTTGCCGCCGCTGCTGCCGGCCCGGTCAAGCCCAGAAAGTGGACCGAATCGGCTGGCGGGTTCACGCCCGGCTCTGTCGCCGCGCCCTGCTCATGTTCGAGCGCCGCGAGAAGGGGCCCCGGATCGGTTGTGAGGTCCTGAATCACGCTCAGGCGCCGGCGGCCCAGGACATAGACAGCCACGCGGTCTTGTGGCTGAAGCTGAGAGAGGAACCGGATCATCTGCTGGCGGGCGTAAACCTGATCCTCGAAGGCGGTGTCCAACCCATCGAGCAATATCACCGTCGCGCTCGCGGGAAGGTCGCCTTCTCTCGATACGCGATTCGAGTATGCATTCACGGGCAGCAGTTGCAGCGACTGCTGCAGCGTCCGGCCGGACTGAACCGAGAAGAAGCTGATCTTCTGCGGCCGGTCGCCATCCAGCAGGGTAAAGTCGTCGCGCGCCAAGCCCTCGATCGGCGCGCCATGCTTGTCGCGAACCACCACATTGACGACCACCAGCCGGGTCGTCACCCGCAGAAGCGGCGCGTTTTTGGTGTCAGCGCTTCCATCCGTGAGAGCGGCCGTCCAAGCCACTACGGCGAGAACGGCACTCGCCGCGGAAGCTCTATGCAAATAACGGCGTCTCACAAATGCCACCCCTTTTGGACTGATATTGCAGCGTCAGGCATCCCGTGTCAAGCCCGCTCCGACGCCAAATCAACTCAGCTTCCCACGCAAGGCCCGCTGCCGATACGCCTTGGGCGCTACCCCGAATTCCTTGCGGAACTCCTTCGCGAGGCGGCTCGAGTTGAGGCCGACGGATGCGGCGATCTCCTTGACGCTGAGTTCGGGGCTCTTCTCCAGAAGCTCCCTGGCGCGCTCCAGTCGTGCCGATTTCAACCATCGTCCGGGCGCGAGGCTGCTGTGATCCTTGAAGGCATGGCTGAACCTCGAGATGGACATGTCGACATGGCGCGACACCTCCGCCAGCGAGAGGGTGCGCTGAAGATTGCGCCGCATGAATTCTTTCGCCCGCCACATCCTGAAATCACTTTGGTAGGCGCGTACCGGATAGACTGGACCGCTTGCTGTAGCCATGATTTCCCCCAGAGATGGATTAAGTCAGTAGCGGACGGACCGGCGTCGCCGCTGGTCCACAGCTTCCAGGCGCAGAGCAACGCCTATCGCGGCGTGCTCGTTCAATTGCGCCGATTCGGCCGGGCCGGTTTGGGCATCCTGATGGTCCGGTACACGGCAGGTTTCACAGAGATCCGGGCGAGGACACCGGTGGATCTGGATGATCCGGCCGGCGACCAGAGCGAACAGAAGCGAAACCAGGAACCATCCGACGATGACTATAGCGATGACTTCCACTGTGCTCATTGACGTCTCCCCTCGTCTCAGCAGTCGCTGCTTCAACGTTGCGGGGACACTTTGATACCTGTCCGCGAGCGAGTCAATGAACCCTGGATGGCTTACATGTGGAATGTATATGGAGACCTATATAGCTGATAATACAAGCTTTGCAATCAAGTTTTCAGATCAATGCACGCGGCTGAAGTCGATGTTCAATTGAGCTGTGGGTGGAGCGAGGCGCAAACAGGAGGGGTAGACGGGCGGGGAAATCGAAACAGGGATTTGCGCAGTCCCAGGGAACTCAGGAGGGAAAGCCCATGCGGCGCACCAGGTCGCGGAATCTGGGATCGGGGCGCAGAAAGTCGAAGATGGGGTAAACGTTGACGAAGATCAGCCACATCGAATGGTCGTCATACGCCTTGTCGAGCCATTCCAGGGTCTGTTCCTTGTCACCGAGTCCGGCGTACACCATAGCGAGGTTGAATGGTGCCATGTAGGTCCGGGCATGCATTTCCTTCAAGTCGTCGATCACTTTGAGGGCGTCCGAGGTCCTGCCCGCCCTGGCCAGGCAAAACCCCAGGCAGGCCAGCATATGCGGGTTGCCACTGGCCTTGCCGACGCAGATTTCGAGAGCCTCAACCGCTTCGGCAAAAAGGCTTTTGCGCTCGCGAGCCAGGCCGAGTACGTAATAGCCCTGGTAAAAGCCCGGGTCCATCTCCAGGATCTGCTCGCAAAGCGCGACGGCTTTGTCATAACTGCGTTCCAGGTAGAATACCAACCCCGCGCTGACAAGAATGGGTGCTGCCAGAGGATCCAGGCGCACGGCCCAATGCGCCTCTGCGCAGGCTTCCACTCCACGTCCCAACGCCGAAAGCTCGAATGCCAGCCACGGTCGCACGACGTGATAGTTTGGGTTCAGATCGATAGAGCGCTGAAACTCCGTTTCAGCCCCCTTCCAGTTCCAGTCCTGGAACAGCAGGTCAAAGGCGAGGGAAGAGTGCGCCTCGGCCAGTTGGTCATTTATTTTGAGGGCCTCAAGGCCCGCCGCCCGCGCCTTGGGGAGCACTTGCTTTGGGGGCTCCATTGAGTTCCAGGCCAGCATGTTGTAACAATCCGCGATACCGGCGTGAGCCTCCGCATATTCCGGATCCTCCAGGATCGCCTGCTGGAAGAACTTGATCGCTTTCTCCAGCGCCTGTTTGGTCCTCCGGTTCCAGAAATAACGGCCCTTGAGATATGCTTCCAGCGCTTCGGGCTTCACCACGCGCGGCGTGGAGAGGCGGGATTTCTCTTCCTGCGAGAGCCGAATCCTGATCTCGCTGGCGATGTTGAGCGCTATTTCATTCTGTAGCGCGAAAACGTCTTCAAGCGGGCGCACGTATTCATGGTTCCACAACTGCGTGTCAGTCGGCACATGGAGCAATTGTGCGGTTATGCGGACCCGATTCTCCCAGCGATCCACGGCGCCCCCTACGAGAGCGTCCACCCGAAGCTCACGGCCGATCTGCGGCACCGTCTTGCGTGCCCTCTCTAAGGCGCGGATGTCGATTGCCGGTATTACACGTAGCCCGTGGAACTGGCTGAGGTTGTTGGTCAGGACTTCTGTCATGCCCTCGGCGAAGTAAGCCTGCGACGGGTCGGGACAGAGATTATGTAACGGCAGCACTGCCACCGAATTGATCGGGGGCCGTTCAGCTCCATAGGCGGCGGAGTCCGTCTGCGGCCGGTCCACGCGGCCAACGAATCGGTAGCCGCGGCGCGGCCGAGTCTCGACAAATTGAGGCTCGTCAATACGGTCGTCAAGAGCCCTGCGAATGCTTCTGATCAGGCCGTTGACTCTGGCCTCGGGATCGTCCACAAATACACCTGGCCAAACCTGATTGACGATCTCATCTTTAGTCACGATGTCGCGGGCACTCGCACGCTCAACCAGGATGCGCAAGGTCTCGAAGGGCTTGCCGCTCAAGTTGACCCGCACGTCGCGTTTTAGCAATTCGCCGGTGCGTAGGTTCATCTCGAACGGGTAGTCGCTACCCTCGCGTGGACCGAACTTCAACGGACTTTCGCCGACCGCTGGCTGCGGCATGAAACTTCTCAGATCTGACGGGAGTTCGACCCGGGATCTTTCTCCGGTGTGCAAGGAGTCTACCATTGAAATCCTCGGATTCGCAATATGTCAATAAGACGCACGAAGGCCACGATGGAAAGCAGCGTCAATGAGGGTGTTGACGGCGACTAGAGACGTAGTCAGCCAGCGGTAGGTTTTTCCGGAGAAATAGGCTACACTGCCGGACAAGGCGGCGAGCGCGCGACTATTGGTTTTGTTGCAAAAGCTTCTTCCATCGCTCCCAGGCTTCGCTGCGGGCCTTGCTGTTGGCCTCGCTGGCATCGGGACCCTCTCCGGCGCGCATGAATCCGTGACCGGCGCCCTCGTAGAGGACGGGTTGGTAAGTCTTGCCGGCCGCCTTCATGTCGACGGTCGCCTGGGAAATAGTGGCGTCGATACGCGCATCTTCTCCGCCGTAGAATCCATAGACCGGCGCCTTGATGCGAGCCATCGCGTCCTTGGCAGGCGGCGGGCCGTAGAAGACGAACGCGGCGGCGAGGTCGGGCCGGTTGGTGGCAAAGCGGAAGCTCTGACCGCCTCCCCAGCAGAATCCGGCCACAAACAGCTTTCCGTTGGCGGAGGGAAGCTTCAGTGCGTAGTCGGCCGCGGCGTTGAGATCGGCCGTGATCTGATCGGGATCGAGGTGACTGACCGCCTCGATGGCCTTGTCCTGCGTGAGGTCGCTCGTGCGCCCGCCGTTCGGCGCCATGCCGGAAAGCAGGTCGGGGGCGACGGCAATATAGCCCGCGGCAGCCACTTCGTCGGACACTTCTTCGGCCCAATCCGTAAGGCCAAAGATCTCGTGGATGACCAGAACCACGGGCCGTTTGTCTTTCGACTCCGGATAGACGACAAAGGTTTGGACCGAGCGGCCCTCATGTTTCACCGTTACCCATTCGCGATGGCGCGGCGACTTGTCGAGCCTTTGGCGCGCCCAGTCCTGGGCGGAGGCTGCTTGCACAGCGGTCAGGATCAGCAGAATGCCAATCAATCGTTTCATGCGACCCTCCAAATCAACACATTGGCCACGCCTTCACGGTTCGCGGAAGGCTGTGATGTTCGATCATAATCGAATCCGGAGGGCAGGGGGCGGGATTTCAGGCGAAGTCAAGGCAAGAGGACGCGCACGAGCGGGGCTGGAGAAGTTGTTGCGACGGGCGCCCCGGGGACGAATGCAGGTGCCTTCAAAGGGCAGTCTTCAGGCGCCGCGTCCAACCAGGAGTCGGCGAAGACGCCAGTATCTGCTCCAGAAACCGGCGTTCTAAGCGGTGAGTCGCGTATCTCGGGGCGGGACGGGCAAGACGCCGCCTCGCGGCTTGTAGCGCTCGATCTCCAACTGGTCGCCTATCTCAGTGCCGCTCTTGAAGATGGTATGGGCCGGAAGCTCAATGACGCTTTCGGCACGAAAGTTAGGTCCGATGACGCGAAAGGGACGCAGCAACTCGCGCAGACCGACGACCTTGAAACTCTTGTCGATCAGCACGACGTCGATTTTCATGAGCATGCCGAAGGTGTGAATGGCGTTGGCCGGAAAAATCCAAAGGCCGCAGTCCGGGTTCAGACTTCGCTTGCCGATCAATCCGACCAGGCGCCCGAAAATGGTGTCCGCCACCTTCACTCGGAACGCCAGGAAAGACTCCTTCGTTTTGTTGTAAACGTACACGCCATCGCACGTGTCAGACATCGGTTACTCCATCCCGGCTGCGCGAAGATCCAGTGAATCGCCCGCTAGCGGGGCGCCCGCTTCTTCATCCGGATGATCAGGATGACCAGCGCGGCTACGGCCAATACTCCCGCTACCACCCGAATAAGTGTTACGTTGTCCATACTGTCCCTCCCTGATTCAGGTTGACTTTCAAAAGTTTTTGCTGAAACTCTCAATGACTGTGATTATGGCCGGCACCACGGTTACGATGAAGATGCAGGGGAAAATGAAGATGACCAGCGGGAGCACCAGCTTGATGGTGGTCTTCGCTGCCAGTTCCTCGGCCTGCTGACGGCGTTGGGTGCGCAGAGCCTCGGAGAACGCTCCCAGCGAGCGCGAGATCGGCGTTCCGAAGCGCTCGGTTTGCACCAGCATGTTGACGAACGATCGTACGCTCTCCACCGCCACGCGATCGGCCATGTTGCGCCAGGCCCCGATACGCGGATTACCCGCGCGCTGCTCGAGATTGATCTGCAGGAGTTCCTCGCTCAGCTCGGGATGGCTCAATTTCAGTTCCCTGCCGATCCTCACAATGGCCTGGTCTAGACCCAGGCCGGCCTCAAGGCAGATGGCCAGCAGGTCAAGACCATCAGGCAGGCTCAGCCGGATCTGCTCGCGTCTTTTCTTGATGACATAGCCCAGCCAGAACTCCGGCGCAAAGTACATGATGACGATTGTCAAGGCGAAAAACAAAACGATATTGTCGCGGACCCAGACTGCAACGGCCAGTCCTCCCAGCACGGGCAGAAGGAGCCTGATCATCATAAAGAGGTCGACGTGATAAGGTTTCCGGTACCCGGCCAGCATCAAGCGGCGAGCCAACTCGCGGTTCGTCCCGCCGCCCAGCATGATCCGGAGCTTTCCGAGCGGCCCCGCCAGCCGGTCCATGTTGAGCAGACCGGCTTGAGCATGGGGCGCGCCGTCCTGATACACCTGGCTGGTCACCTCGCTCAACAGCGCGCTTTGCGGCGAAGAGCGGCTCAGCCACCAGAAGATCGCGAAAAATCCGACCAGGATTGCCGCTCCGACAATTGCGATTTCCAGGTTCATGGCACTCTACACTTTGATATCGATGATCCTTCGAATCGTCAGCACCCCGATGGCCATCATGACAAGTCCGGCATACACCACGTGCAGCCCTATCGGATCCGTCCATAGCCTTTTTTCATAGTTGAAGTTCACCAGACTGATCAGCGAGAAGATGATGAACGGCATGGTGCAGAGCAACCAGCCCGTCAGACGGCCCTGGGCCGTGTAGATTTTCAGCTGACCCTTCAGCCGGATTCTCTCTCGCATCAAAGCTGCCGTCTTGTCCAGCACTTCAGCTAGGTTGCCGCCAGTTTCCTTCTGTACCAGGATCGCTGTCGCCAGAAACCGCACGTCCGCCAGGGGCACACGCGATGCCAGGTTCATCATCGCCTCCCGTATGGGAAGCCCGAGATTCTGCTGTTCGAACACGATTCGAAACTCTCCGGATACCGGCTCGGCGATCTCCTGGGCCACCATTTCGATCGCGGAGGTAACGGCGTGTCCCGCTTTCAGGGCCCGGGACATCAGGTCAATCGCTTCCGGCAGCAGGGCATCGAAGCGGTTGAATCGCACGCTTCTCTTGAGCAGCAGATAGCCGTAAGGCACAAAGCCCACAGCAGCGCCGAAAACCAGATCCAGAAACAGAGCCGGCACCAGGAAGCTGACAATCCAGCCGGTCGCCGCCGCCGCGGTCAGCGAGCCAAAAATCAGAGTCGCCAGCGTCCACCGGGTGCCGGCCTGAGTGATGAGGAGGCGCAACTGCTGCGAACCTGGGATGTGCTCCAGGACATCGTTCAGCCACGGGATCGAGCTTAAGCTTTCGCGCCGCAAAATGGTGTTGCCCTCGCTGTCCAGCGTCGCATAGATCCCGCCGATCACTTGCAAATGGCGTTGAACGTCGGCTTCGGGCTTGGTGGGCTTCAGAACCCACAGGATCACCCCAAAGCCGAGCAACAGCACGAGTATGAACAGGACAACTAACATGACTAAGTCCTAACTCCTACACTTCAACCGTATGCTCGAACAGCGATGCGGGCACGGGAATGCCCGAGGCCTTGAGCTTCTCCGCGAATTTCGGCCGGATACCGGTCGCCGAGAATGAACCGATCACGCGTCCATTGGACGCCACACCGCGCTTCTCGAACACGAAGATGTCCTGCATGCTGACGACTTCCTCGTCCATCCCGGTGATCTCCGTAAGGTGCGTCACGCGGCGCGTGCCGTCGCTCAACCGGGAGACCTGAATAACCAATGACACTGCCGAGGCAATCTGCTGGCGGACCGCCCTTTCCGGGATGTTCAGGTTGGCCATCAGCGCCATGGTTTCGAGTCTCGAGATCGCGTCCCGGGGACTGTTGGCGTGCACCGTGGTGAGCGAGCCGTCGTGGCCGGTGTTCATGGCCTGCAGCATGTCGAGCGCTTCCTCTCCGCGCACCTCGCCGATGATGATGCGGTCCGGACGCATCCGAAGGCTGTTGATCACCAGTTGCCGCTGCTTCACCGCGCCTTTGCCCTCCACGTTCGGCGGCCGGCACTCGAGCCGGATCACGTGCCTTTGTTTCAATCGCAGTTCCGCCGAGTCCTCAATGGTGACGATGCGCTCTTTTTCCGAGATGTAGCCGGAGAGCACGTTGAGCAGCGTCGTCTTGCCCGCGCCGGTTCCCCCGGAAATCACAATTCCCAGCCGCGCCTTCACCGCGCCTTTGAGCAGCTCCAGCATGGGCGGTGTCACCGTCAGATTCCCGACCAGGTCCTCGGACGAGAGAGGCACGTGCCCGAACCGGCGGATCGACAGCATGGGCCCGTCGATCGCGAGGGGCGGAATGATCACGTTGATACGGGACCCGTCGGCCAGGCGGGCGTCCACCATCGGCGATGATTCGTCGACCCTTCGTCCTACCGCGCCCACGACCTTCTCAATGATGTGCATCAGGTGGGCGTCGTCCTTGAACATCACATTCGTTTCCTCCAGGAGGCCTGCCCGCTCCACGTAAACCTGCTTGTAGGTGTTCACCAGAATGTCGTCGATGGTCGGATCCTGAAGCAGCGGCTCCAAAGGTCCGAGTCCGAATACCTCATCCAGCACCTCGCGCGAAAGCCGCTCGCGCTCCGTCGCGCTCATGGGCGTGTTCAGATTCGCCACCAGGTCCTGGATCACGCTGAGGACCTGTCCCCGAATCCGCACATCGCGAAGCGTAGCCACCTTCTCCAGATCTACTCGGTTCAGCAATTCGCGGTGCACGGAGGATTTAAGCTCCTGGTAAACCCCGAAGGGGAGCCCTGCCGTCTTTCTGTCCTCGGCCAAATGGATGGCCGCTGCGTTGGTCGTTGTGCTTCCCATGTTTTCGTTTCCCCCACCCGCGGCCTGAACGGCTTCGGGCGTCCTACCCGCCCAGCAAACTCATCAGGCCCCGGGTTGACTTTTTCCTGCCCTCGCCGTCACCCGGCCTTCGCCCCACGTCCTCCGCCCAATCGAGCAGGCTGCGCGCAACTTCCGAACCTCTGGCCGCCGAGGGGTCGCCACTGTTAATCGTCCGAACCACCTGGTTATACTGGTTCGGCACCCGCCAATACACCTTGTGGCGGATCGCCTTTTCAATCTCATCGTCGGAAATCGTTGCGCGCTTCAAATAGCGGTTCAGAATCACCCGGATTCTCTCCTGAGAGAACTCCACCCGGCTCAGGTATTCAAGGTAGCGGGTCAGATTCCGCAACGCCGGCACCTCCGCAACCGTGACCAGGTATACCTGGCCCGATCGGCGCATCATTTCGGTGTTCTGAACGCTCAAACCCGGAGGACAGTCGATTAGCACAAACTCATACCGCGAGCGAACGAATTCGATCGTTCTGCTGATCGCCTCGGGCCCCACGTGCCGGGTGGGCTCATTGAGCTCCGGCGCCGGCAGCACATCCAGGCCCGAGTCGTGGTGCAACAGGAAGCTCTGGAGCAGTTCCGCGTCCAACCGCTCGTTGCTTTCCGCCAGCTCGTAAAAGTGATAGGGATGCTTCGTAAAGCCGAGATAGAGCGCGCTGTCTCCGTTAGCCGGATGGAGATCAACCAACACCGTCTTGCGCGCGCACGACTTGGCCAGAAACGCTCCCAGGTGAGTAGCCAGGGTTGTGACCCCGCATCCGCCCTTCGCCCCGAGAAAGGTCAGCAACTCGCCGTTGAACAGGGCGCGTTTGTCCCTCTTCCGCGCGCCCACGCGCGCCATGGCTTCCAAGAACTGCTCGCGATCTGCTGGCTTGATCAGATACTCGCTGCAGCCGCAGCGCATCGCCTGAATGATCAGGTCCGGCCGAGTGTTCGCCGAGAGCGCAAAAATCGCCGCACCCTGCAGCCGCTCGTGGATCCTTTCCGCGGTTTGGGTCGCCCCCTGGCGGTCGTCGTCAAAGTCGATCAGGCAGACGTCCGGAGCCCGTTCCACGAGCCACTCCAAAACCGGATCGTCCTCGGCAACGTAACTCTTCAGCTCGCCCCGGACCTGTACCAGGGGCATGGACTCGGCGAACTGCTGCAGGTCCTTGGCCGCCACCGGGTCGAGGCGCACGGTTACGATCGAGAGGGGCTCACCGGTCGCGGGAATCTCGCGGGATCGTAAACCGGTGCTCTCCTGGGTATCCATGACCACCCTACTTTGACGGCGCTGCGGGTGCCGGATTCGCGAGTTCCTTATGCCCCGGCACGCCCTGGTCGAACTTGGGATCGCCCATGTACGGTATGGTAGGCTTTGGCGTGATAGACACACCCCCCGGGCCTCCGCTCCGCACCGGATCCACAATGTGGGGAGTCACCAGCACCACCAACTCACTTCGCGACGGCTCCACATTTTTCGACTTGAAGAGCTGGCCCAGGATGGGCAGACTGGCAATGCCGGGCACCTTGCTGAGCTCGGCCTGCACCCGCTGGTCGAGCAATCCGGCGATCCCGAAAGACTGCCCGTCCTTCAGCTCGATCTCCGATTCGGC
>JASHPE010000416.1 GCA_030038235.1 Terriglobia bacterium | reverse complement strand
TCCTGCCCCCCCAGCCCCTAAGCCCTGACTTCTACGCGCAGGCCATCGTGTGCAAGCCGCACGTACGACGGCAGCGCGGCGTTGGTGACTTCATGCCCCAGTTCGTGCGCGATGTGCGTAAAGAAGGTGCGTTGCGGCTTCAGGCGCTCGACCCACGCGAGCGATTGTTCAACCGTCGAGTGCGATGGATGCGGCTGATGGCGCAACGCGTCGAGCACAAGCACGTCGAGTCCTTGGAGCAGCACCGCCGTGGAATCCGGAATGGTGCTGAAGTCCGTAAGGTACGCCGCGCGCCCGAATCGGAATCCGAGGATCGGCAGTACGCCATGAAACAGGGGCAGGGGAACGAAGCGCTCGCCCCACAGATCGAACGGCGCGTCGATCACGTGGGTGTCGAGCTTCGCGAGACCGCCGTAAGGATAATCCTGATCGAAAATGTACTTGTAGATGCGGCGGATGCTGCCCATAGTGCGCTCGTCGGCGTAAATCGGAATGGGAACCCTCTGTCGGAAATAGAAGGCGCGCACGTCGTCAAGGCCGAAAATATGGTCGGCGTGGTCGTGGGTGAAGATCACGGCGTCGAGGCGCTGCATCGACTCGCGCAAAGCCTGCTGCCGGAAATCGGGCGTGGTGTCGATCACCACCGCGCGGCCGTCGAACTCCAGCAGCACCGAGGGCCGCGTGCGCTTGTCGTGCGGATCGGACGAGTGGCAGATGGCGCAATTGCAGCCGAGTGTGGGCACCCCAGTGGAGGTTCCGGTGCCGAGGAAGGTCAGCGTCATTTCGGTCGGGTGGTGTGCCGTTCGACTTCCACGTAGGCCATGCGCAGCTCATAGAGGACGTCTTCGAGCAGACGGGACTCGTCGGGCGTGAGATTGCCCTGCGTCTTGCGCTCCAGCACTTCGATCATGTCGATGGTGTTGCGCGCGTTGATCAAATCGGCGGGAATGCGCTGTCCGCCCGGTCCCGCCACCAGCCCCATTTGAAACATGGCCGTGGTGCCGAGATAGGAAACCAGCGTTTCGAAGCCCGAATAGTCGCCGGCTTCGGCTCCGCCTTCCATGCCGAAGTCTTCGCGAGACTCGAGCGCGGCCGATTCTTCAAATTCCGCGCGCGCGGACTCCGTGCCGGCCTGGTCTGCCGGCGAAGCCGGTCCAGACGCGGCCGGACGCGCCGCTTCGGACGTCTGCTGCGACGCAGGTTCGGCAGTCGCAGGCGCCGGTTCCGAACGCGCGCTTCCGTCCGCGGCGAAAGGACGCCGATCCACTACTTTGAAGCCCGAGTCTTCCTTTTCATCCGCCATCGTCTGCACTCTCGCGGAGACTTTGGGAGATCCACTCCGCCACTTAACCAGTTTAGCATGTAGCGCCGGCCTTCAGGCCGGCACATGCCCGCTACGTGGCGGCCGCGCCTGCGGGTTGTGCCGTCTTCCAGGCATTGAACCCCCCCGCGAGGTCGGCTACATCGGTGAATCCGTGCTGCTTCAGGATGCAGGCAGCGATTGACGATCGATAGCCGCTGGCGCAATGCACCACGATCCGGCGCGATCGCGGGATCTCTTCAATGCGCTCAGCGAGATGGTTCAAGGGGACGTTCAAGCTGCCCTCGATGTGATCCGAAGCCCACTCGCGCGGAGCGCGCACGTCGAGCAACAGCGGGCGCGCCGCCGGACTTTGCCGAAGTTCCTCGTCGAGCGCCTCGGGCGCGATACGATCGGTGATCGCGACCAGCTTGGATGACTCATCGGTGCTGCGACCGCCATCGGTCCCTTTCGGGTCGGCAAGTGATTGCATGCCGCCTTCGAGATAACCCGCCACGCGGTCGAATCCGATTCTGCCCAGCCGCATGGCGGCTTCATATTCGCGTCCGGGCTCGGCGATGATCACAATCGGACGCTCGCGGTCCAGCACGGTTCCCGCCCAGGTGGCGTACTGGCCGCCCAGGCCGATGTTGATGCTGCCCGTGAGGTGTCCGGCCTCGAAGTACGCCGGATCGCGCACGTCGAGGACTTGGGCGCCCTCGCGCGCGAGCTCAAGAAATGCGTTGAGCGAGAGCGGCCGCAGCGATTTCTCCAAGGCCCGGTCGAGTGTAGGACGCTCGCGCGTGTTTAGCACCGCGTCGTAGGTGAAGTACGCAGGCGCGTCGGGCTGATCGGCGAGCACCAGGCTCACAAATTGCTCGCTGCTCATGGGCTGCAATGCATAATTCAGCCGCCGCTGTGCGCCGATGGTCGATGAGGTCTCCTTGCCGAGCGCTTTGCCGCACAATGATCCCGCGCCGTGCGCCGGATACACTCGCGTGGCGTCGGGCAGCGTCAGGAGCTTGCGGTGCAGGGAATCGTAGAGCATGCGCCCGAGATCTTCGGCTTTCCAGCCGAGCGACACGCGCAGGTCCGGGCGGCCCACGTCGCCGACGAACAAAGTGTCTCCAGTGAGTACCGCCCAGGGATAATCCTTCTTGAGTTCGGCGGGGACTGCGCCGCCGGAGGCCGGCGGCAGCGTGGCATCGGCGTCGAAGATCAGAATCGAGATTGACTCCGGCGTGTGCCCGGGCGTTTCGAGCGTCGTAAGCGTGACACTCGGCCCAAGATCGAGTGTGTCCCCGTCGCGCGCGGGCACGAACGCGTACTCGGCCTCTGCCTTTGCACCCAGATGAATGGCGGCGCCGGCGCGGTCGCGAAGTTCGAGGTGCCCGGCCACAAAATCGGCGTGCAAGTGCGTGAGGAAGACGTGGCTGATTTGGAGGCCGTGCTCGCCCGCGTCGGTTAGATACTGCTCCACGTCCCGTTGCGGGTCGACGACCGCGGCCACACGCGAGCCCTCATCGCCAATGAGGTAGGAGGCGTGCGCCAGACAGCCCAGGTAGTATTGTTTGAAAATCATTCTTCCCCCGAGGGGCTGATTATAATCCGTTTCCTGATATCGGTTCGCGGCTAGTTGACAGTCAACAGTCGACAGTCAACCGACCGCTGACTTCGTTTCTCCTCCGAAATCGGCGCCCCGCATCCCCTATACGCCTCTTCGCCGTGCTCGTTACTGGTAAGTAAAATGGCCATTTCGACCGCTGAGCGCGAATCGTCATGTTATTGATTCTACAAGACATTCCCGTTCTGCATGGGGCGCCCTTTTGACATTTCGACATCTCTCGAAACAAGCTCATGTCGCTGATTCCAAACCCCATTCCCGTTTCGGCCTTTTTGTAAACGTTGGTTTCTCATTTAGCCGACTTTTACTCACTCTAAAGAACATTCCAGCTTTGGTACGCGCCCTTACGCCCGCGTATGTTATTGATTCTAAATAAAACGCATTTTGGCTCGTGGATGTTAGAGTGGGGGCGCTTTTGCGCGTTTTTTCGATTGTGGGTTGACTTGTGTTGGCTAGTTCGGCGCTTAAGAAGCGCGGAATCAGCCTGATACAGAATGCCAAAAAATCAGCTTTGTGAACACAGGCGGCGCCCCTTAACGATGTTTTCTCAAAAATCGCGCTATGCCTCTGATTGGGCGCGACATTCCAGGTTTGGCGGGGCGCGCCCCGTGCGTTTTTCGGGGTGCTTTTCGCGATGTAGGTCGATTTGCAGAGGCTAGATTGTGCACTGTTGGCTACGGGGCTTCGGGCGGTGTGGGCGGAATTGTGGGGCACGAACACAATCATCCTCCAGGTACCCTGCAGCCGGCAGAAGCGCGGCGACCCTCACCGCGAGTCTGCAACTCGCGCTCCGGGGCTTTCGGCGCCAGCCGGCGAGGTTCCGGGTTGAGAGCAGAGGCGGATTTCAGGGCGTATTTCAAGTCATTCAGCCGATTGGCGGCGGCGCGATGGGAGGTGCGGGCGGGATGTTCGCGGAGGGGCATAATTAGCCTCCAAGCGCCGGCCAGTCTTACCGGCCGGGCGCCAAGCGGATCAAATTGCCCTCCCCAGGGAAGCTCTAATGTAGCATGAGTACACAGAATGTTGTCAAGAAAACAACTTGGGGGCTAGTGGGGTCAGTTCGTCAGTTGGTCAGTGCGTTAGTGCGTCCGGCCGCGATTCGGATTCTGAGCCATATCCTTGCCACGAGTTCTCGATCGAACTCGAATCCAAGCACTGGCCTCGTGGAATAACAGGACTACGCCGGTTAGTCTGCAGCCCAATCGGTTTCGAGCTTGTGCGCACGAGCCGAAAGTGCGACAAGAAGAACCGTCGCTCATCACGGCTCCCCGACGTTGACCTGCCAGGATCCGAGCCCGAAGCAGAGCCTTTCCTCCCGAAGAGAAGAACAATCCTGACCGGAGAAGAATAACGCCTCTCAGCTACAGCCCTCAGCAAGGTGCGATTCAGAGGAATGGCCGGTCGATTTCGCCGATACGTCCAAGTGAACCGTCGGGTTCTGTCCGAGTGCCCGATGATCCACCCAAGACACGAAGCATCAGTTCCTCGATGAGCGCGATGGCTGTTGGCAGCCGTTCAGAACAAGATTCCCTTGCACAACCTGGCGGTTGGTATCAAGCAGCGCTCATCTCAACAGGTTTTCCCTGTCTCAGGGCTTTGATGTCACGCATTGGCGGCTGGCCGAAGAGGCGGCTGTATTCACGATTGAACTGGCTGACACTTTCGTATCCGACCTCGAAGGCGACGGTTGAAGCGTCGAGACCGTCGACGAGCATTCGTCCCCGGGCTGCTTGCAGTCGCAAGTGTTTTTGATACTGCAACGGGCTCATACGGGTCAGCACACGAAAATGATGATGCAGCGTCGAGACGCCCATGCCTGCAATCTGGGCCAGATCGTCCACTCGCACCGATTTGGCGTAGTTGTCTTTGATCCAGGAGATCGCCCTCGCGGTACGATAGCTTTGATCTCCAAGGGTTGCAATCGCCCGAAGGCGAACCCCCGCGGGTCCGCATAAAAGCCGGTAAATGATCTCACGTTGAATATGACCACTGAGAAATGGAATATCCTGTGGATTCGCCAGCAAATCGACCAACCGGCAGCAGGCACTCAGCAATTCAACCGTGATCTCACCGGTCACCATGCCGGGAGTGTCCGACGAAACCTCACGAACCTGGACTTCTTCCCGGCTGAGAAACTCGCGGACTACGGTCATTTCCAGCTTGATCGCAGCGGCGAGAAGGGGTTTTGCTTCGCTCGCCTCGACCACCTGGCTGACGATCGGCAGGTCGATCGCGGTCAACAGGAACCGCGACCGGTCATAGGTGAATGTCGTCTGGCCAAGATCGACGCGCTTGCTGCCTTGAGCGACGACAATCAGGCTCGGCGTGTAAGTTCCTGAGCAGGGGGCCGTGGGCGCAGTCCTGCGGACAAGCAGCAAGCCCGGTACTTCGGTGATCAGCCTCTCTGAAGAACCGATGAACCAGGCAATTTTCTTCGCCAACTCGGCTCTCAAATCCTGTATCGACCGGACTGCCGGCGGGGCGCCGGAGTGCTTGCCATTCGTATTCATTGTGTTCCCCTTTCGATCCCAAGCATAGCTCTTGCGGCTCTCACGATGCCAGCTCAAAGGCTAGTGCTCAAGAGAATTAGGCAAAAGATCGGCAGAATCGTGATAACGGCGCGCGTGCTCTTGTACCTAAACTGCCGGTTGGAGAGGAAATGATGCAAAAGCGAAGGCTGGGAAACCCGGGAGTTGAAGTCTCGGCGCTTGGCCTCGGCTGCATGGGCATGAGCTCTGGCTATGGCCCCGCAGCCGACAAGGGCGAGATGATCAAATTGATTCGTCATGCCCATGACCTTGGCGTGACCCACTTCGATACCGCCGAAGCCTATGGCCCGTTCGCGAATGAACAACTGGTGGGCGAGGCGCTCCAGCCCATCCGCAACGAGGTGGTGATTGCCACAAAGTTCGGCTTCGAAATAGATCCTGAAACTGGGAAACGTGGTGCAGGAGTCGATAGCCGGCCCGAGCATATAAAACTCGCGGCCGAGGCTAGCCTGAGGCGTTTGCGGACCGATCACATCGATCTCTTCTATCAACACCGCGTCGATCCTGCCGTGCCAATTGAGGACGTGGCGGGAGCGGTCAAGGAGTTAATCGCCCAGGGTAAGGTCAAACACTTCGGCTTGTCGGAGGCGGGGGTTCAGACGATTCGCCGTGCGCACGCGGTCCAACCCATCACCGCCGTGCAGAGCGAGTATTCGCTGTTCTGGCGTGGTCCTGAGGGTGAACTTCTGCCCGCCCTGGAGGAGCTTGATATTGGGTTTGTGCCGTTTAGCCCACTCGGCGCTGGTTTCCTCACCGGCAAGATCGACGAGAACACGAAGTTCGATCCCACCGACTTTCGGAATCTTGTGCCGCGCTTTTCGTCTGAGGCGCGCAAGGCCAACATGGTTCTGGTCGACCTGGTCAAAGCCGTCGCGGAACTCAAGGGCGCGACGCCGGCGCAAATCGCACTCGCCTGGCTACTGGCGCAGAAGCCGTGGATCGCGCCGATTCCAGGAACGACCAAGCTTCATCGGCTGGAGGAAAATCTCGGCGCCGCGAATGTCGAGCTGGGCGAGAACGACCTTAAGCAGATTGACGAAGCTTCTTCCGATCTGAAACTCGAAGGGGCCCGACTTCCTGAAGCTGCGCTGAAGATGACTGGACGCTGAGCGGTTCTGGCTGTGAAGCGAACCGAAGAAGAGGGGAAGGACAATGGCGCGCAGGAATGAGATGCGCTCAGATCGTCGCATTAGAGTCATATTGATGACCAGGCTTTTGGTGTGTTTGCTGGTGGAGATCGTGGCGATGGGTGTCGCCGCCGTTGCGCAGCAGACGCCTCCTGTAGTGCGAGTCGAGAGCGGCCAGTTGCAAGGGGTGAGCGACGACGGTGTGGTGTCCTACAAAGGCATTCCCTTCGCTGCACCCCCCGTGGGCGAATTGCGCTGGAGGCCGCCTCAGTCGGCTGCGCGGTGGACCGGCGTGCGCCAGGCGACGGAATTCGGGGCGGACTGTATGCAGGGACGGTTCGGCCCGCCGCCCCCGCCATCTGGTGCTCCTACTACCAGGCCCAGTGCGACATCTACACCTGCCGCGCCCGCGATGTCAGCCCCGTCGGAGAACTGTCTCTTCGTGAATGTCTGGACCCCCGCGAGCGCCGCACCAGGGGCCAAGCTGCCGGTGATGTTCTGGATTTACGGGGGCGGGTTCGTGGGCGGTTCCAGCGCGATGCCGTTGACCTCGGGAACCCAGTTCGCGAAACAAGGCGTCATCTTGGTCGCTGCCAATTACCGCGTGGGCCGCTTCGGGTTCTTTGCCTTTCCTGCGCTAAGCCACGAACGCCCCGACGAGTTAAAGGGGAACTACGCGTATATGGATGAGATCGCGGCCTTGCGGTGGGTCAAGCGCAATATCTCTGCCTTCGGAGGCAATCCGAACAACGTCACAATCTTTGGATTCTCTGCGGGCGGCGTCTCGGTGCACAGCCTCCTTACTATTCCCAAGGCGCGCGGCCTGTTCCAAAAGGCCATCGTGGAGTCTGGCGGCGGGCGCGACAGCGTGCTCACCGCGCGGCCCATGAGCAAGGACGGCGTGGATCCGAACTATCCGGTGTCGGCCGAGACGATCGGGATCGACTTCGCGCGTTCGATGGGAATCGAGGGCACGGATCAAGCCGCGTTGGACCGTCTGCGCGCTCTCAGCGCCGAGGAGGTTCTTCGCGGGGCGCCGGCCCAGCCTGGAGTGAACATGCCGTCCTACGAGACGACGCCGATCCTTGACGGCAAGCTGATCACAGAGACGGCGGAGACTGCCTACAAAGCAGGTCGCGCACCCCGTGTTCCGCTCATGCTAGGAAGCAACAGTGCAGATTCTGCAGGTCCACGGGTGAGGGCAACCACCAAGGAGCAACTGTTCGCTCGTTTCGGCCAGTGGAGCGCTCAGGCGAAGGCGGCCTACGATCCCGACGGATCGGCAGATTTGGCCGCCCTGTTATCGAAGGCGAATAACGACTTCGGCCAAGCCGAGCCGGCCCGCTTCGCCGCGAGAGCATTCGCGGCCAACGGTTCGCCCGTCTATCTCTACCGATTCTCCTACGTTCAGAGTGCGATGAGGGAGCGAATGCGGGCGGGGACCCCGCACGGCGGCGAAATCGCCTTCGTGTTCGGCACCTTGGGTGCCGGAGGCTTCGGCCCGCCAATCCCGCCGACAGCCCAGGATCAGGCGGTCTCCCGGATGGCGCAAGGCTACTGGGTCAATTTCGCCAAAGCCGGCGATCCCAATGGTGCGGGCCTGCCGTCCTGGCCACGCTACAGTACGAGCAAGGATCTGATCTTCGAATTCCATCCCGATGGCTCGGCCGGGGCGATCCCTGATCCATGGAAAGCGCGGCTTGACGCCATGCAGTTGGCCACCGAATCAGGGAGGCGGGCTGACTGAGACCGGATTGGTACCGGAAAAGAAGCCTTGAAACCCAGACCAGGTTGCCGCGCAGAGCTCTCGAGCAGTAATTACCACCGCCTCTCGGAACGGATTGCAAACGGAGGTTAGAGGCGGTTAAGATCGCCAAAGTCTTAATGTGCCGTTGGAGGGACTTCTCTATGATCACGCTTAATGTGAATGGCGTCCGGCACGAAATCCAGGCGCCTGACGACACCCCGCTACTCTACGTCTTGCGCAACGACCTCCAGCTGATCGGCCCGCAGTTTGGTTGCGGACTCGCCCAGTGCGGAGCCTGCTCCGTGCTGGCCGAAGGCAAAGAAGTGCGTTCCTGCGTCATGCCGGTCGCCGCCTTCGCAAATCAGGAGATCACCACGCTTGAGGGCCTGCCAGCGCGGTGGGCGAAGCAGAAAGGTCTCTCAGCCGAAGAGGCAAAGAGCACGCTTCATCCTGTCCAGCAGGCCTGGATCGACCAGCAGACCCCTCACTGTGGGTTCTGCCAGAACGGAATGATGATCAAGGCGACCGAGCTGCTCGAAAGTAATCCCAATCCGACCGTGGCGCAAATCAAGGAGGCCTTCACCACCTCGGGGCCGTCGCCTCATCTGTGCCGCTGCGGAACGTACAAGGCAATCCTCGAAGCTGTTCAACATGCCGCCACGATCGTGGCGCAGGGGAGGTAAGCGATGGCGACCACAAGCCCAGCACACGCGAATGTTACCGGACCCACGCTCTCCCGCCGCGAGTTCATCCGGACGGGCGGCGTGCTGGTCGTCGGATTCAGTTTCATCGGCGCGAAAGCTCTGAAGGCCAACCCCGGCAGGGCGGCGGCGATGAAGAATACCCTCGATCCCACCCTGCCCAGCTCGTGGATCGAGATTCACCCCGACAACACGCTGCTGATTCGCACAGGGAAGAGCGACTTCGGCCAGAGTACGACCTTCACAGCCTACCGGCAGATTGTCGCCGACGAACTGAGCGTGCCCTTTGAAGCCATCACGACGGTGGTGGCGGGAAGCACCGATTCCACGCCCGACGGCAGCGGCGCCTTCGACTTTCTCGGCCAGGGAACGCCGAACATTCGCAAGGCGGCCGCCTATACCTACCAGGCGCTTCTCGATCTTGCGTCGGAGCGGCTCGGTGTGCCGAAGGCCCAGCTCTCAGTGAAAGACGGTGTCGTCTCCGGAGGCGGCAAGACCATTTCCTACGGCGACCTCGTGAAGGACCAGCAGTTGAAGCTGACTATTCCGGTTCGAGGCGACCTCACCAGCATCATGGGGCTGATGATCGAGGGCAATCCGCCGATGAAGCCCGTTAGCCAATACACCGTCATCGGCAAATCCTTCAAAAACTCGGTCATCAGCTCGAAAGTGGCAGCGAAAGAAACCTGGGCGACCGATGTGCGGCTTCCGGGGATGGTACACGCGCGGATGGTCCATCCGAAGACCCTCGGCTCGACACTTGTCTCCGCCGGGCCTTTGGACAAAACCAAGTTCCCGAATTCGCAAGTCATCGTGAAGGGCAATCTGGTGGGAGTGGTAGCACCCACGGAGTGGGAAGCCATCCAGGCGGCCGAGCAGGTAGCCGGTGGCACGAAATGGACGGAGTGGAAAGGCCTGCCGGGCAATGCAAAGCTCCACGATTACCTTCGCCAAGAGGCCGACTGGGCGAGCACACCTGTGGCGCCGGGCTATGCCAACAAGGGTGACGCGGCGGCCGCGCTCGCGGCAGCACAGAAAAAGCTATCCGCCACCTACCAATTCTCGTACATGAAGCACGCACCGATCGGCCCGACCATGGCCGTCGCGGACGTCAAGTCCGACGGCACGGTGCACATCTACACGCACAACCAGAATCCGCAAGCATTGCGGGGCGAGATCGCCATGATGCTCCGGACCACGCCCGATCATGTGATCGTGCATGTGTATCCCGGACCCGGACACTACGGTCGATCGAACGGCGGAAACGCCGGCGCTGAGGACGAGGCGGTGCTCTTGTCGCAGGCGCTCGGCAAACCGGTGCGCGTGCACTGGACCCGCGCCGACGACATGAAGTGGTCCACGCAATCGCCCGCTGCCTTCTCCGACGTTGAGCTGGCAGTGGACGAAAAGGGCAAGCTCGTCGCTTACCAGATTGACCACCACATGCCCGCCATGCAGGACGATAGGCCCATCGGAGCGGTCCTGGCGGGCCTGCCGACAATGGCGGCGCCGCAGCCGAAGGGTGATTTCATCGCTTCGACGATCAACCGCATTTCCGACCCGTGGGTTTACGCGCAAACCCCGAACGTGATGGAGCGCGGGCACGGCACATTCCAGGTGGGGCAACAAGCCTCGCCTCTAGCCGTCGGTCTCCGCGACCACAGCATGCGCACGCCGGGACAATTCCAGCAGAACTATCCGCGTGAACTGGCGATCAACGAGGCGGCGGCACTCGCAGGCGCGGACGCCATCCAGTTCCGAATCGATCACGCCCGCGAAGAACGCGTCATCGGCGTGCTGAAAGCGGTCCGCGAGGCTTCCGGGTGGGAGACGCGTCCCTCGCCGCGTCGCGATGCTGTCGCCACAGGATCAACGGCCGTGCGGGGCCGTGGCGTGTCGCTGATGTTGCGCAGCCGGACCTACTGGGCTTGCGTCTGCGAGATCGCGGTCACTCCGGCGACCGGTGCAATCGTGGTGGAGAAGTACACGATTGCTGTGGACCCGGGCATCGTGGTGAATCCGATGCAATTGAAGCGGCAAGTGGAAGGCGGGGCCATGATGGGAGTCAGTCATGCGCTGTTCGAAGAGGCGACTTTCGATGAGAGCGGAATCACCACGAGCGACTGGATCTCCTATCCCATACCGACCATGTCGGACTTGCCGGAGATCAAAGTCGTGCTCCTCAACAATCCGCAAGTCGGCACTTACGGAGGAGGCTCGGAAGCCGCTAACGCCCTTGCGGCGCCGGCGATCGCTTCGGCCCTCCATGACGCAACCGGCAAGGTCCTCCGGCGCCTTCCGCTGAAGCCGGCCTATGTGCAAGCACTTCTGCGGACTTAACCGGGCGCCTCTCTTCCTTTTGAATTTCCTGCTGGGAGGCTCGGCTCTTGGGGGGAACACAGCAGGAATCCACGCGCCCAGATTACCCTATGCCGATTGGGAACGAAAAGCGCCCTTTCGAAAAGTCGGACGGGCGGCTTCAACGGCGTAGTGTATAGCCATCACCGTTCACCTGACTGTAAGTCTGGAACCTTTCCAGGCTGAACTTTGCCGTCACATCCCAAGCTGCATCGATGCCCACAACTTGCCCAGGGTCTACCGATCTGCGCGCTCTGGACGGATCACGGAGGGCACTCGGAAGTTAGACAAGACAGAGGGGGTCAAGTTGAAGAAGAACGGGCGACCCGTGCGGCGCCGCGCGATGGCCGGACTCCGCGGCTGTACTCAGGACTGTGCAGTCCGTTTCGCCGCCTCCGGCGGAGTTACCGTCCTTTCCCAGTTCGCTGTCCGTGGATCAGCCGTAAGCCTGTGTTTTCATTGGCGTTCAGCTGTTCGGTCAAGCCATAGCCCGCCGTTCTGGCTGAGAACCCGAGTCAGGCTCAAGATCAGGTTAAGTCCTTTACTTGCTGATAATTGCAGGGCCCGCAACGAAATAAGGCATAAGCTTGCCAAACGGCAGGTTTAAGTCACAGTACGGGCGGCCCTCGTGGCCGCCCAATTACAGCGCATTTCGCTGCCCGTCCTATCAGTTGGGCGGCCACGAGGGCCGCCCGTGCGTCTGAAATTGGGCGCTACCAAAGCGCCGCCCGTACGTCTGAAATTGGGCGTTACCAAAGCGGCGACTCGGTTGACTGACCCGCACGGAGGTCCCCAGAGATGCCGGATCGCATTGTCGCAGCGACAGCGGTCTATTTCGGGGTTCGTGTTATCAGCCGGGGCCGGCGCATCCGGGCGGCCAGCATCAGAACCATCTGGTGATTGCGGTGGCGACGACATAAAGTGCGATGCTTTTGCACCGGACCGCGCTCAATCGGGACGTAGACGTGCATGCCTCGCGAACCGGTGGTCTTCGGATAGCAGGGAATGTGCAGCGCCTCTAGCGCCTGGCGGACCCGCAGCGCCGTCTCCAGCACCTGCTCGAAGGTGGCGCCGGAAACCGGGTCGAGGTCGAAGTGCAAATATGGTTGCGGCCCGAGACCATTCAGGCGATTTGTCGAGGGCGGCGACGCACGAAAGTGATGGCCCACCAAGGGGCCGAAGGCCCCTAAGGGCTTCGAAAGTAATTCTTGACCAAAAAGTCCAGATTCACGCAATATATCTTTTTCGGCGACCACACCTCATTTAGAAGCGGAAGCTGGCTGAGCCTGCAGTGAGGGGAGTGGGAGCAGCAGCCTGCCAGCTTGAGGCCCCTAGTCTCGGCGGGAATCTGGGAGAACGAGGATAATGTTTCGATCGAGAAGAGGGCGGGCGTGTGCTTCGGCCCGTTTGCAGCTCAAGGCGAACGCATGTCAGCGCATGTTCAGAGCGATTCCTTCATTCCTGCAGGTGTGGGCACTGGTTACATGGCTCGCTCTTTCCGCGTGGGCGAGCGTCGGAGGAACCATTTGCGGCACGATGACCGATCCGAGCGGAGCCGTGGTTCCCGGGGTAAAGGTGACGGTCACCAATACCGATACGGGCCTCCGCCAAACCGCCGCCACCGACGACAAGGGATTCTATTCCTTCCCTGGCCTCCCTGTCGGCCATTACGACCTGGAGGCGGAAAGCCCCGCCTTTAGATCCTACAGGCGCACGGGCATTGTGGTTGATGTGAACAGCGCCTTGACGGTGGACGCGGTCCTTGCGGTGGGGAGCAAGGCGGATGTGGTCACGGTCAGCGAGAATCAACTGCAGGTGGAGACGACCAGCACGCAGATGGGCGAGGTCATCACGGGTGAGCAAGTGGCTGCCGTGCCCCTCAATGGCCGGAGCTACACGGACCTGCTGTCTCTTCAGGCCGGCGTCGCCCCGGTCACTTCGATCACGTCGGACACGGTCCAGGACGTGGGCGCGAGCGTGCTATCGCCCTCCGGAGATCTGAATCCCGGCACGATTTCCATCAACGGACAGCGGGAGTTTGCCAACAGCTTTCTCGTGAATGGCAGTGACGTTGAGGAAGATGTGAACATGGGGGCGGCGATTATCCCCAACCTCGACTCGATCGCCGAGTTTCAAATTCTCACCGGCAGCTTCGACGCCGAATACGGCGAATTCGGCGGCGGCCAGATCAGCGTGGTCACGAAATCCGGCGCCAACGCGTTTCACGGCGACGCCT
>JASHPE010000045.1 GCA_030038235.1 Terriglobia bacterium | reverse complement strand
GAACGATGCCGGTCTCTCCCAGTTCACGCCCATTCCCACGACCACGGACCTGCGGCAATCGAATCACCTGGTGTCGCTCAAGGACCAGATGTTCCTTGCCGGAGGTTCCGTGTTGGAGGTAGGGATCGCTCAAACCGCTTTCTTCTCTCATGTTGTGCCGATGGGCGATCAGACGTACGTGCTGGGGCCCACGACCGCCAGTGGCAATTACTTTGAAACCTCGCTCGCACATTCCGGGCGTGTGGAGGGCATTGCCAATCTCATTCTGCCCGCGGTGCACGCCGCGGGCGAGCACGAGCTGAAGTTCGGCTTGAACCTCGACCGCATCACCTTTGACGAGTCGCTGGTCCGCAATCCCTTCGATATCGTGCGGCAGGATGGGACGCTCGACCGCGCTGTGAGCTTCACCGGACCCTCCGAGCTCACGCGAGACAACTTTGAGGCCGGCGCCTATGGGCAAGATCGCTGGTCGGTGACCAACCGGTTGACGCTTTCGCCGGGCGTCCGCCTTGACTGGGATGAAATCGTGCGCAACGTGGACTTTTCGCCCCGGTTCGCCGCCAGCTATCTGCTGGAGCGAGCCGGCGACACCAAATTGGTGGGCGGCGTCGGAATCTACTACGATTCCACGAATCTCAGCCTGCTCTCGTTGCCCCTTGAGGGCGAGCGCCTCGATATCTTCTACAACAGTGTCGGCACGACACCGCTTGGCCCTCCGGTCGTCACGGAATTTCAGTACACGCCGGGTACCTTGAAGGAGCCCTACGTGATCAACTGGAGCGGCGGCGTGGAGCGGAAGCTGCCCGGCTCGATCTACACCGACTTTGAATTCCTCAATAAACGCGGAGATGACGGATTTGCATATTTCAATGGCTGCACCGTGATCGCCGGCTGCCTGAACGGCATGTTCAACCTTCTGAATGCTCAGACTACTCATTACCACGCCGGGCGTGTGACCGCGCGGCGTCAGTTCAGAGGCAATCACTTCATCTTCGCCTCATACACTGAGTCCAGAGCGACGTCCAACGCCGGGCTGCAGTTCAGCCTGGAAAATCCGGTTTTCAGCCCGCAGTTGCCGGGTCCGCTGCCCTGGGACTCGCCGCACCGCTTCCTCTCCTGGGGGTTCCTGCCCTTGATCCGAGGCTACGACCTGGCCTACACCGTCGATGCTCGCAGTGGTTTTCCCTTCTACCTGGTGAACCAGAACCAGCAGCTCGTCGCGGGCCCGGGCGCCGATCATTTTCCTGCTTACTTCTCGCTCGATCTCGCCGCCGAGAAGCGATTTCATCTCTTTGGATTCCTGTGGGCGGTGCGCGCTGGAATCGACAACATCACCAACCGGCAGAATCCGGGTTACGTGGACAACAATGTCGATTCCCCGCAGTTTCTCACCTACAGCGCCTTTTACGGACGTGTCTTCACCGGCCGGGTCCGGCTGCTCGGCCGGAAGTAAAGCGCAGGCAAGCCTTGAGTTGGAACGGGCTCACAGGACCTACGATTTGCCGATAACGAGGCGGTCGAAGCGCTGGCTCAAATCGCGCAGGTAGGATTCATCGCCGCCATCCAGCTCGGTGATGATGGTTCCCGAGTATTGGATCTCCGCCAGTGCCTTGCGGACTTCGGGCCAGTTCACGTCGCCGTCGCCGAGGTTGACCCACTGGTAGCTGGCGTCGTGAAGCTTAAAGTCTTTGACGTGCATGTCGGCGATTCGAGGGCCGAGCGTGCGGATCCAGTCCTCCGGATATCCGTACAGCACAACGTTGCCAACATCAAACCAGGCCTTCACCCACGGGCTGCGGAATTCGTCCACGTAAGTGGCGAATTCGAGCGGGCTGAGCAGAAATTTGTTCCACACCTCTTCGAGTGCAATGACGACCTTGAGCTGTTCGGCAAGCGGCAGAAGCTTGCGGATCTGAGTCTGCGAGCGCTTCCATGCGGCACGATAGCTGGTTTGCGCATTCACGACCGCCGGCACCAGCAGAACGTACTTCGCGCCCCAGAAGTTGGCGTTGTGCATCGAGGTCCGCATTCCCTGCAGACTTTTCTCCACAACCGCCGGGTCCGCCGAAGAGAGCGGATATTCCCAATGGTCCATGTTCATCACGGAATCGATACGCAGGCCCGCAGTCTCGGCCGCGCGCATGATCTCGATGGCGTCGCCCGGCTTGGGCGTGGTGTTCACTTGCAGCGCTTCGAATCCAACGCTGCGCGCCAGCTTAAAGCGGTCGGCATAACTCAGATCCTTGGGCAGCATATCTACCAGGATGCCCTTCTTGACGGGCAGCGGCGCGGACGTCTCGCCCATTGGGCCTGACCCAGCCTGGACTGCGGATGCTTCTGCGCTGCCGGGCGGAACGGCGACGCCGAGTCCGGCAACGCCGGCGGCCGCCATGGAGGTCTTCAGAAAATCACGCCGGGAGGTATTCTTCGACATGGAGTTTTGAGCACCTCTCTTCAACCGTTTATCGGCGTCCATCTCTGCCGAAGCACGCGTCCCGAAGATCTCAGTGTCCTCTGTGCCTCTGAGGCTCCAACACAGAGAGCACAGAGCGTCTCAGTGACCTCTGTGTTTCGTCTTTGCCAGCCACAGAGGGCACCGAGGTGACGTCACAGTGTTCATGACCGTTGCAGCGCCCGGGGTCACCCGCGATAATTCAGCTTCTCCAGATCAATCCCCGACTCCCACACCTCTGTCGAACGCATCATATCGTCCCACGCGACCGGATTACCGCCGTAAGCGGCCGCCCGCGCCATCATGCATGTGAGCGCCGAAATCGCGCCTTGTTCCGCCTGATCGTGGAACTGGCCGCTGGTGATGCTCTCCACAAACGCTTTCTTCTTTTCGGGATCGGCCTCGGCGAGATTGTCGGAGAACTTGCCCGTGGCGGAGAACTGCTGGGCGCCGCCGGCGGGCTGAGCTTCGCTTTCCGGCTGCCACGGCTCGTCGCCCCAGATGCCGAGCGGACCCGAATACGGCGATTGCGACGTGCCCTTGGTTCCGAAGAATCGCTCGGTGACATCCCACCAGCCCTTGTTGAATTGCGTGGAGCTGAAGGTCACCGCGACGTCCTTCGGGTAGTAGAGCACCACGTTGTAGTGACTGT
>JASHPE010000415.1 GCA_030038235.1 Terriglobia bacterium | reverse complement strand
TGCAGGAACAGCGGCATCACCGCGCGCCAGTACTGACCCTGCTCGAAGTAAGGCCTGTAGGACGCGCCGAAGTCGAGCAGCACGTCAGTATTCTTTGAGCCGCCAGCGAGCGTCTGCAGGATGAAGACGATCACGCATAGCCCAACGATGATCAGGGTAGCGACGGGAATAGGACGGGGTCCGCGATTCGGAAAACGAACCTCGGCAGGCGGCCATGACGCCACCGGGGCGGGTTGTGGGCTCTCAAAGTCCATCAATCACATTGTAGCGGTAAGCCGACCCGCTTGTTGGAATCAGGAGTCAGGGGCTAGGGGTTAGGGTCAGGCTCTCATTGGGGTTTGCTTTCACCTGCCGGAACCAGTTTGTAGTATCCCTCTCCGGCGCAGGCCCGGCACAGCACACGTCCCTCGCGGCGCACCTCGCGTCCATTGTTGATTCCTTCGCCGCAGGAGTCGCACGCCACGCGCGAGCGTGGCCCGGCCGGCAGGTCCTCGGGCGCAAGCTGCACCGCGACGCTCTGCACCGTGAAGAGGTCGGCGTCGGCCATCACTTTGTACGCTTCCAGTTGCTGGCGGTGCGGCTTGGCGATTTCGGGGAACATCTCCCTCGCCCTCAGGCGGGAATCATCGCGCGCGCATATCCGGACCGCCGCGCCGGTCTCGAGATCAAGGAAGGTGGCCGCCACCTTGCCGTAATCCACATACTTGAGCGAGCGGCGCCCGAGCGAACAGCCTGTCACCACGCTGACGGCGTCCGTGGCGCAGCGATCGATCTCGACGAACGTTACCAGGCGCTTGCCATGAGCCTCAGGGTCGGCGATGCCAAGCGATCGAAGACCCAGCATCGCCATGCGCACGCCCAGCACCTGGCCGGGACATAGGTGCCTGTGGCGCTCGGCGGCGATGGTGAGATACTCTTCGAGCGATTTCACGCGATGATTATAGCCGGTTCGCGGGTGTGGCGCGTTCGGCTCCGGAGGTAGCATCGCAGGGTCGCGGCAGGCACTGGCAAGAAACGCTCAGCCACCTCGGCCAGTCCTGTGTTGATCTGCCTTCGAGAAGTTGGTAGAATAGGGTCACTGGGGTGACCACATGAGAATCAGTACTGTCCGTGAGTTTCGTGATGAAGCCACGGGACTTCTGCGCTCGAAGGACCCCGTCCTCGTAACACGGCGGGGGCGGTTGGCCGGCGTGTTCTTTCCGTGCCCGCAAGAGACCCTGCCCATTGAGTTGAAGCGCGAGATGTTTGCCATGCTCAGCGCCGAAATCGCTCGCGAGATCAAGAAGAAGGGTCTTAGCGAGCGGGCCGTTCTCGCCGACTTCGAGAAGTGGCGCAAGGAGCGACGTGAAGCTCGCCGCCGACGCTAATGTGCTTCTGGCCGCCATTCTGGGCGGCCGAGCCCGGTTGATTCTCGAACATCCCGAAATCGAGCAAGTCGTCACAACGGGCGAAACGTGGGGCGAAGTCCAGGAATACGCCGCTCTGTTAGCGAAAAAGAAGAATCTGAGGCTCGATGTGACGCTCCTGGCCATGGCAACATTACCCGTGACGGTTCTGGGGTTTGACGTTTATCGTACGCAACTGCCCGAAGCTCTCAGGCGCATCGGCGACCGTGACCCCGATGACGCTCCGCTTCTCGCTCTTGGTCTCACTCTTAAGATCCCTGTCTGGTCCAACGACAAAGACTTCAGCGGCACTGGCGTGGAATGGCACACCACGGAAAGCCTGCTCAGACACCTGCGTAGCACGTGACGGCGGATTCTGAGCGCTCTTGCAACGCACCGCATAAACCGCGACTCTATTGAGTTAAGCTCTTACGATGGCTGTTTTAGGCGACATCCTGCTGCCGGTAATCCTCCTGGCGCTGCTGGTGGCGAGCCAGATCTTCTGGATTCGCCGCATTCGTGCGCTTGGACGCCGATGGATCGCGAGCCGCGCCTGGCGCACCACTCTCGAAGTGTTGTTCACCGTCTACGCGTTTTTGTGGGTCTACAACGCGGTACCGGCCTGGTGGGCGCACGCCAGGTCGCCGGTGAGCCTGACGGCGAGCGACGTTCTGCTGGGCGGACCGTTCGCGTGGTGGATCTTCGGATCGGGCATCGGATTTCTCTTTGTGCTGGTTCTGCGGCTACCCTGGTACCTGTTTCGGTTTCTGCGTTGGTTATACCGGCTCGCGGACCGCGCTCTGACCGCGATCAGGGCAAGCGCGCACAGCACGGGGGCAGGCACCACGGTTACGGCGATGGGGGCAGGCACAAGGCCTGCCCCTACGCCCGATCCGTCGCGACGCAATTTCATCCTGCAGGCCACGACGGCGGTGGGACTGGTGCCGTTCGTAGGATCGTTCTACGGGCTGGTGGTCGAGCGCACGGACGTCGAAACCACGCATTATCGCGTACCTTCCCACCGGCTGCCGCGCGGTTTCCACGGCTTCCGCATCGCCCAGATTTCGGATCTCCACATCGGACCATTCATGAGCGCCGGCGAGATCCGGCGCGTGGCGGACATAGCCAATCGCTTGAAGCCGGACCTGATCTTGCTGACCGGCGACTACGTCACCTGGGATCCGTCCACGCAGGGCGCGGTGGTGGACGCGCTCTCCACTCTGCGCGCGCCTTACGGCGTGATCGGCACGCTGGGCAATCATGAAATGTGGACGCACACCGAAGACTCGATCACGGGACTGTTCAGGGCACAGGGGACGACGATTCTGCGCCAACAGAATACCACTCTGCGCGCGAATGGCGATGAACTGAACGTGATCGGGGTCGATTACGAGTCGCGCCGGCGCATGGGTCCGCACGGCGCGGAGCGCGTGGTACGGCAGTACCTCACATCGATCGAGTCCCTGGTACGGCACGATACCGTGAACATCCTGATGAGCCACAATCCCAACACGTTTGACCGCGCCGCAGAACTGGGGATCGACTTGAGCCTCGCCGGGCACACGCACGGCGGTCAGGTGACAATGGAGTTCATCAGCCCGGACATCTGCCCGAGTCGCTTTGTGACTTCTTACGTAGTCGGTTGGTTTGAAAAGCCCGGCGGCAAACTATACGTGAATCGCGGGATTGGCACGATCGGCGTGCCCATGCGGATCGGCGCGCCGCCCGAGATCACGGTCTATGAGCTCGTGCAGAGGGCATAGTCCTTGGTCATTGGTCCTTGGCCCTTCGCCCTCGGTTCCCGATCAGCTGCCTTATGCCAGCGAATCACGGCCAAACCAATGACCAAGGACCAATGATTACGCCTGCATAAAATCTTTCCCATGGCGCTCCTGGCCAAGACTGATGACAAGGACGCCGACGGCGATCACTGCGATTTCGAAGGCGGCCATCGCCCAGCCGTAGCCCAGCCGGTCACGCAGCGCGTATTCAAGTGAGTTGGCGGGCGAAGCGATCAGAATGCCGATCTGGTAGCAGAGTCCGGGCAACAGGCCGCGAGCCGCATCGGGCGCGAGCTCATTCAGGTGCGCCGGAATGATTCCCCAAGCGCCTTGTACGCCCACCTGCATCAGGAAAGCGCCAACGGCGAGAGATGCCAGCGTGGCTCCGAACGCCCAGAACGGGATCACTGCCAGCGCCAGCACCATCGCCGCGACCATGGCGCGGCGTCGTCCGAGCCGCTCGGAGAAATGTCCGAAGCTGATGCCGCCGAGGACCGCGCCCACGTTATAGAGCATCGCAACCAGGGTGACGGTGGCGGCTGGAATGCCGTGCGCGCTCTTCAGAAAATCGGGGTACAGGTCCTGAGTGCCGTGCGAGAGACAATTCATCAGGGTCATCAGCACGACGAGGTATCCCGCGGTCTTCCAGTTCTCAGCCACCGTCCGCAGGATGCCGCTGAAGTTCAAGCGGCGCAGGCCTCGCCAAGCCTCGGATTCCGGGACCTTCGACCACACGTAGAAGGCGAGCAAGGCCGGACAAGCGCCGGCGAAGAACAGGGATCGCCAGCCCCAAAGCGGCAGGAGGACTCGGGCCGCGAGGGCGGCCAGCATATAACCGATGGGATAGCCGCTCTGCAGGACGCCGGAGAGCAGACCGCGCCAGCGTGGCGGCGCGGTTTCCATGGCGAGTGACGCGCCCACTCCCCATTGACCGCCCATGCCAATCCCGTAAAGCACGCGCAGCAGCAGAAAGACGCTGAAGTTGGGCGCGAATCCGCAGGCAAGCTCGATGAGCGAGAAGTAGATCACGTTCGCCATCAGCGGCCGGCGCCGGCCGAAGCGGTCGGCCAGCAAACCAAAAAGCAGCGCGCCCACGGGACGCATGGCCAGAGTCGCGGTAAGCGTGAGGACGATGGCGGCCTTGCTCACGGCAAAACGCGCCGCCAGCGTTTCCACCAGGAACACCACGACGAAGAAGTCGAAAGCGTCGAGCGTCCAGCCGAGAAAGCTGGCGATAACAGCGTGCTTTTCGCGGCCTTTAGAGCTTGCGGCGGAATCCGCGGGCACAGATTGTAGCTTGCTGGTCATTCACTTCAAGTACGACGCAGAGATCGACGTGGCACGGCCATCTTGGCCGTGGCTATTCACGGGCGGGACGCCCGTGCCACGTCAGTCTAGTCGAATTGTGATGGATTAAGCTACCGGGAAAACGGCAGTGCCGACGTACGGGCGGCCCGTACGTCTGAATTCAGGACGCTACTGAAACGAGGTGCATATGAACTGCTGTGACGCGATGGGTGATGCCGTCGATCGTGGAGCGATGTATGTGGGGCCGAAGCACCGGATCGACGATGGCCGGATCGTAAACGAGATCGACACCGAATACTTCATCCGCGCGACGGGCGGCCGGGGATACGATTACCTCGGCGTCAACTATTGCCCGTTCTGCGGACGCGCGCTTTCCAATTCGTTGTGGGCGGCAGAAAAAAAGAAGTGAACCGGCTGCGAGTCACTGTTGAAAGTCAATCTGCTTGACCCGGGCCAGCGGCACCGAAAAATCAAACACGTCCACGCTGGCAGGATCGTACTTATCCGTGATGCCCAGCACTCGCGCTTCAGCGGGCTGCGAGGTGGGCATCATGAACTGCCCCTCTTTCACCTGTCCGCTCGCGAGCGTGATGCGCACGTGATCGCGCGTGAACTCCACGCGCGTGATGTCGGCGAAATCGATGTAGTCGCTGCTGCCGTCGCTGAACAGCACCGGAAGATGCGTCTCGGCGGGCAGCGCTTCGAGAAGCGATCCCTCACCGCCGGGCGGGTAGAAGTCGATGTAAGCGTCCGAGATCTGTGAGGCCTTGCCGGAAGTATCGGTGACCGTGGCAGTGAAGCCGAAGTGCCGCCACTCGTCCACGATCTGGCGGCGATTGTCGGGCGCGCTGCGGTTGATGGTATACGGGAGACTGCTCTCCTGCAGCGTGGCCTTTACGATGCGCCGCTCTTTGAGGTCAAAATGCTTGTAGATGATGGTGGCGGAGTCCTGCTTCACCACGATCGCGTCCCGCTGGATCACAACCTGCTGGCCCTGTGAGTTGATTTGCGAGATGACGTCGGCGGAAACCGCCAGCGGCGCCAGCAGCGCCACTGCCGCCGCAAGCTCGATCGCAAGTTGGATATTTGACCGCTTGATTGCTGCTTCCCCTTACGTACCCTTCTTTTTCCTCGTCTTTACGTCGGTCTGCACAGTGCCGGTGACGGTCTGAAGCATGGCTTGCGCGTCATCCACGTGTTGGCCCTTCGGCTTGCCGGCTTTCACGTTGTCCGCATCAAGTTGCAAGTACGTCTGCAGCGCCTCGACTGTACCCGGCGCGGGCACAACTTTGCCGTCCGGGCCGACCGTGGCCTTACCCATCAAGGCCTGGGCTTCGAGGAAGTACGCGTCTTCGAACTTAGGATCGGCAACGGTTGCCTGCTTGAACGCCGCAGCGGCATCGTCCATCTTGCCCGCGTTGCTGAGAATCGCCCCTTCGTTATAATAAGCTTTCGCCGCGCCGGCGGGATCCAACTGCGCAGACTTCTGGAACTCGGCCTGGGCTTCAGGAAGCTTGTTCATCTCGGCATACACAGCTCCCAATCCGTTGTGCGCGCTGGCGTCGTTGGGATTCAGCGCCAGCAGCTTCTGATAGGTCGCTACGGCCTGATCGTACATCTTGGCCTTGCCATACGCCTGCGCTTCGTGGGCGAGCACCACCGGGATGTTGTTGCCCTTCGCCATCGCCTCGCCTTTCTGGAAAGTGGCGGCCGCGTCAGCCCATTGCCCGGCATTCTCCTGTGCGACGCCCTGATTGAAGACTTCTTTCAGGCTGTTGAGCTGCTGCTGCTCCTTCTGCGCTTCCGCATTTTGCTGCGCGGCCTGAGGGTTTTCTTTCTGCTGGTTCGCCAATTCCTTCGGCAGATCGAAATTCACCTCGGTCGGATCACCGATTTCCACGTGCTTGGTGATCCAGAAGAGCGTCTTGCCGCCGGGATCCTGCAATGTGACTTTGTACATCCCGGGCGTAAGGCCGATGTAGATGTAATTCCCTTTTTTGTCAGTCTTAGTGGTTAACGTCGCGTGGATGTCCTGGCGCTCGATGATGACCGGACACTTCACGCATGAAGTGCCGTCCTGTAGCGTGGCGTGCCCACTCAATCCGCCGTTCTGCGCCCAGGACGTTCCGGCGCCCGCCAGCACTGCCATCAGCAAACCTGTACCGACCGATCTGAGAACACGAAGCATAAATCCTCCTCGGCCAACCTACGGCTATTGTATGCCCCGCGCCGCGTGGACTCAACAGGCACGTGGGAGTGGTCCGTTTGCTGTAGCGCCGGTGTCCTCACCGGCGCGATGAAGCCGAAAATCGCCTGTGAGGACACCGGCGCTACAGCGAACTGAACCGCTACGGGCACGTGTGCAGCGTCCTATTCAGGCCGCGGCCTCCGCGCCGCTCAGCCCCTGCCGCGGCTCGACGAGCGACGTCAGCTTGTTGCGGGCCCGATGCAACTGTGACTTGACCGTGCCTTCCGAGAGTCCCAGCGCGCGCGCCGCTTCAGCCGTGGAAAGCCCCTCGATATCACGCAACCACACCGCCGACTGCAAAGCCGGCGGGAGGCTCTTGAGG
>JASHPE010000414.1 GCA_030038235.1 Terriglobia bacterium | reverse complement strand
CTGGGTTTCGGCAAGCCAGAATCTTGCCCTTCGCAACCTGCGCTTGCGCGGATCGGCTCGATTCTACGACTGTGTAAGTAAACTCGAAATCGACCGGCTTGACGGTTGTTTGCGAGTTCGCCTTTATCTCCGTGACCGTGTTTTGGTAACTGGCCGATGCGGTTGCACACATTGGGATATCAAGCTGAGGCACAGGGGACAAGAGTGTTTGGGCCTCGCTGCTATTCATCAATTCGAGAATCGGATCAAACGGGATGCTCTCCTTTAATTCACCCTCCAAGTCGGTCCAAGATTCCCAAATCATTCTCTCTAAGTCGGTGTCATGCGCCGCTATCGGCAATCCGATTTCAATGGCCTCAGTACGGCTTACTGGATAGGCATGAGACTGAAATTTTCGGGTCATGTTCTCAACGATGGTCCTGCGCTTTGGACGATTCTCGTCGCCTTCCATATGGAGTTCTAGCAATCTCTCTGCCAGATCAGCAGCCAGCTTTGAGCTTCTAGAAGTGAATCCGATGCCCAGGCTGCCCACTTCTTTGCACGTAACCTCAAACAGCATACGGATGTGCTCCTGATCAGTAATGCGAAGGTCTTCTCTTACAAACTCCAAGAATGCACTGATATCCTCCGTTGAAAACCTTTTCGGGCCTCTTTCTCCGAATGGCGTCGTCACTTGGATATCGACTGGACCAAGATGCCCGTTCGGATGGAGAACGATCACGTTCGCGCCGAGAGCGACGAGCGTAGCGGCGCTGTAAGCACTGTGCGGAATGATCACCCCGATTTCCTTTACCCGTTCCTTGATAAGCGTGATTATTCTCCACGCCACCATAGGGTCTCCCCCGTAACTGGAGATCAGCAGGTCGAGAGCCTTGGAATTTGGAGGAAGCCCATCTAACTGTTTTATAATCTTCGGTATGGCGTCAGTGGCCATCAAAGAACTTGCGCCGTCCCTCTTGCTGGTTACGTAGACGATCAGCGGGCGTTCGCGTTTCTGTTCGATCTTCTCGTAAATCGGGATTCTCTCTGCCCAACTCATTTCTTCCCCCATCTGGCTTTGGCTGCATTGCTAGCGAACTCGCTTCGTTGTTCCTGTGTCATCGTCTCCAGTCGGCGCTTGCCGCCAATCTTCCCGCCTTTCCTGCCAAGTGCGGTCATCACTGCGGAAATCTGCTCTGCGGTTGGCTCTGGCGGTGGTGCCGGTGTCGGTGGAGGCGCTGGCGTCTCTGCTGTGGACTCATCGACCATTTGCCGTGCCCACTCGTTTGGGTCAGTAGGTCGCTTAGGTCTGCTAATACGCTTTGGCATGGACCCAGTATGAGGCTGGACGACGCAGAGCGCAAGGGGCTTTACCAGTCAGTAAAGCGAAAGGAGCCCACTACCAAAAGTTGCCGTCGGTACCTTGAATCAGCGCCCTGTGGACCGGAACCATCGGCACAGTTCGTCTGGGAGCAGAAGTTATAGATTGGGGTCGGCTTCCCACCCGCTGGCATCTTGAAGATCAACCCGCCACCATACAGCCCGCCGCCTGCCGCGCCGTAAAAGTTCCCATCGGCGCCCAAGAGGAGGGTACTCGGGGACGCTCCGTCCTGACAGTTGGGCAGCGCGCAGAAGTTGTAAATCGTGCTTAAAGTTCCGGACGTGGTAACCCTGAAGACCGTGCCCCATCCATGCGTTCCACCGATGGTGGTCGTGCCGTAAAGATTGCCATCTGTTCCTTGCACAAGACCCGCATAGGGCGCCGCGCCATCGGCTCCGTCGAAAAGCAACAACGTGGTGAACGTCTGGGCAGGAAGCACGACGGCTGTCGTCGCGCAGAGCAAAAATACGGCGAGCAGTCTTACCCACCAGTTCAGTTTCGAGGACGCCGGATGATTGTCGTCACCGTGTTCGGTTAGAACGCTGGGGGAGTCGGCCGCAGATCGGTACCGCTGATTCGAGTCGCGCATCATCTCCTCATACGCCTCGCGCTTCTGTTGGATGCTCCGAGTATGGCGTCCATCATCCTCCGGCGACTTCGGCCACGTCAAGGCTCGATGCGGCGACCATAACCGCGTATGTAACGGCTGCCCCCGTCCGGAAAACGGACGGGGCCGCGATGTTCGCATAGAAAAATAGTGCTTGTGATTTTTCGCCGCTCTGGCCGCCTTGCCGAACTGGAGCGGTCGCTGATCGCGGAGAGAGTACGGGCAGGGCTGCGGAATGTGCGGGCGAAGGGCCGGAAGCTCGGACGGCCGAGCGTTTCAGGCAGACGCGCAGAAAATAGCCGCGCTACACTCTCAGGGGCTTACAAGCGGCGATCGCAGAACGGTTGTGCGTGAGTATCGGGACAGTCTTTGGGGGCGAGTAAGCTGCGGCTTGGGCCCTCCACAAGGTGGACAATCACCGGCCAAGCCTAGATACATCCAACCTGCACTGAAAACAACTGCCCTTTGCAGTTTTCCCTGAATCAGGGGATTCACGATAGCTGTATGACCTGGGTCACCTTTGGCGTGATTTCGCCTCCCTCCTCTTCGGCACCTTGCCGATACGAGGGTCCCTGGCGGCGACAAGCTCGCAGGCGTGCAGGGCTGCCTGTTCGAAGTCGGGCGCGTCGTCGGGAAGCAGTTGCCACTCCGTGACCGCCTTCCCCAGCGCCCGTATGGATCGCATGCTCGGGAACTCGCGTCGCAGGCTCTCGTGGTGCTCATGGCTGGTGGCAAGCCACACACCGTTGTCTGCGGGGCTGTCAGGCTTGTGGCGCAGGATGAGGACGATCTTCTCCTCGACGTAGATCGCCAGGCAGCCGAACATGGGACGCGTGCGGGGCGAGAGCCCGGCCAACGTATCCAGGACGAATTCGTACGGGATGGCCTTGCGCCGCTTGAGGGCGAAAACAGCATCGTCCGGCGGAACAAAGCGGGTGCTTCGGCGAGGCTTCGGCATGACGCCCTGATGATATCCGATCTTCTATTCGTCGCAGGCCTTGCAATTCCTATGGCTAGTCGCGTTGAAGCCACAATCTGCTCGGTGACTTCGAAACCGAAATTCCTAACCAATCGAGGAGCGGCTCTCTACGGACGATGTCCCAACTTTCCAAGGCGCTCCCAAATCAAAGTCTTTGAGGGTGGCGTCTCACCGGGACATCCGGCGGGCCGCAGCTCGTCGATGCTTTCGAGGTTGAACGCACCTTCCTTCAAGTCGACCGTGAAGAAGAGGTGTGGACTCTTCGGATCGAAGCTGTCGGCCGTCAAGCCGATCTGCCACTTCGTTGGCGGGCTGTCACAGGGCTGGACGAACTCGAACTTGCTCGACCGCAGGTACCCCTTGTCTAGACTTGGCCGCAAGCGGCGATGCCAGCTCTCCAACGACGAGGCCCGCGCCGCGTTGCTCCAAGTCCTCGCGTCGTTCCAGTTCATCTGAAGCCAGGCATTCAGGAATTCCTGCGCGGTGTAGGCCACGGGCGCGACGCGGGCGACGTGGTCGCCTGACACCACATAGCGGTCGGGCTGTATTGCCGTGAACAGGTCGAGGTCCATCCACTCCCCGGCCATGTAGTCGATCCTGAAGCCTGTTGGCTCCAGGGCCAGTCTGTACGCAGGCTCGCCGCACCGGTAAACGCCGTCCTCCTTGTCCATGAGAACTCGTGGCGCTTCCGGCGTCGGTCCCGGACGCAGAACCCGGTAGTGGAGCCCGCCCCAGCAGGATGTGCACCAGCCTGGAATGTGGACGGCCACCACGTACCAGTCGCCCGAAGGATCTCTGGGAGAAATGGCATAGTCGAACTGGTCCTGAGCGCCCTTCACCTCCGCATAACCGTCGCTCTCCTCGGCTATCACCAGCTTCCAGCCGACATCGTCCCGCTCAAAGATGTAAAGCGACGTGTCGCCGCCGCTGCACGGAACTTGGAGCCTGGTCTTAGCGGCCAGCAGACCGGGATCGGAATTGGGCCGGGCAACCTCGATGTCGAGAATTCCCCCATATTGTTGGGATTTTGGCAGGTTCTCTTCCCCGACCGGCACGCCCTCCCGGCCGAGTTCGCTCAGCACGCCCGCTGTCAACCGGCCGGGATCAGGTGAGCGATTTGGGGAGGCGTTCAGGGTACCCAGAATCAGGTCCCGCAACTGATGCTTAAGCTGGGTAAGGAGTGGGCGTGCGCTCTCCGGCACGTCATACGGCAGGTCTACGTCCGAATAGGGGTGTCTGATTCCGGCGAGCGCGGCGGCAGTGTCGCGTACGGAGCCAAGTTCGACGGCGCTGGCGGGAGGACAGCCGAGCAAAACAAGCAGGATCACCAGCCATCGCAAGACTCTAACGGTGTCCGCACGCATAAAGGAAGAGATGCGGTAATCAGTCAGACTCGAAAGCGCCAGATTGCCGCGATTCGTCAGATAGGCAACCTACCTCTGATCGCGTGGTCGAGAAGCCTGCCGGATCAATCATTCAAGCGGAAGAATGCCCTCCAGACGACCTCAGCACCGGCCAGAACATCCACGCGATAAACGCCTGTCGGCAATCCCGACAAATCCAATGTCCAGACCGCGCCGGATTTGTGTCCCGCCGCTGCCGAGACCTTCACGGTCTTGCCCGACCCCGCTGGCCGGTTGTCAAGGTCGTAGAGCCGCATGCTTGCCTGCGTTCGAAGGCCTTTGATGGCATCCCATTCAACCAGGACAACCGCCTTTCGCTCCTGGTGGGTGAACTCGTACTTCTCACCTATCGGCAGCGGCATTTCACCGTTGGGTTGCACGCCTTCGGCTACGAAGCCACGCCACATGCTGCTCGAAAAGCGGAGGACCGGCGCGAACTGCGAAGCGTTTGCCAGGTCCTGAAAGGTCGTTGTCTTGGCGCCCAGCGGGGGAATTTGAATCAGAGACGCTGGGACAGCAACTGGTCCGCGCAAGGGTTTGTCGGCTGGCCCTGATGGGTCGTAACCTGCACCGAACAGGTGATGAGCGCCAGCCTCGTCATCGAGCGCATTCGAACCGGGAAGCAATCCGCCGGAGAGTGCGATTCCAATCACCTTCCCGTAATCATTCAGGAGCGGTGCGCCCGTCGCCCCACGCGCCATCGCGGTCGGGAATATGACGTTCAGCCGGTCGCCGATATCTCGCAAATGCGAGGTGCCGGTGATGTTTCCGGCTAGTATCGTACGGTTGCCTTCGCCCGCGACGTCCAGCGAATAACAATTGTCGCCCACCTGCCACGAGTTTGGCTTGGCGAATTCGAGCGGCTGCACTTCCTGAGGCTCAACACGGAGCAGCGCCCAGTCTTCGCGGCGATTCCAACCCACGACTCCTTCCACCGAAACGCTCGTTCCGTTTGACAATACGGCCAGGGCCTTGCTCGCACCATCGATGCCGCCAAAGCTCGTAGCCAGGAGGTCCTTGCCCACGAAGAACGCCGACGCTGACGCGAAGCGCTGGCCCTCTGGATCGAGCTTTTGCAGGGTCACTGTCGCCGCGACTCCGAGCTTGTAAATCTCACCCTCGGGAAGCGGCTGGGCCGGTGTCGACGGTGGGGCCGCGTCAGACTCGACCTGGAAGCTCTCGGACCCGACCGGTTGCCCATCGACGGTCGCCTCCACCCTCCAGATTCCCGGTGCGATGCTCGGGTCCAGAGCAAGGCCGAAATAAGCCCCGAACCGTGGCTCCTTCGACTCGTAAATCATATCGGAAAGCAGCACGGCCTTGCCGTCGGGATTCTTCCACACGGCCTGCAAGTGATGCTGGCCGAGCGGCCCTTCCCACGTGAAATAGACCAGAACCTGCTTGTCCGCTGGCACGCGGAAAGCGGACCGGGGGTCGTCAATTTTGTACTGATCACCGGACTGTTCCCCCTTGCTTCCGGAAACCACGCTCACCAAGCGGAATTGTCCGCCCTGACCTGCCAAGGCGATTACATTGGAAGAAAAAGTCGCGACCGAAATCAATAGCGTTAGAGTTGCCGAGATACACGCTGAACAGTTCCAAGGTGTGCGGCGTGCCCCTAGGGACGACGGTGTCTCTCGTGACGAAGCGGGCGGCAACCGGCACCCAACTAGTGTGAACAGGCTCAGCGGGCCGATCACTTTGCTGAACTGAATAGCCCAACTGCCCACAGGCCTCCGGCCCCGTCCCAAGGTCGTCATCAAAGTGGATTCTCCGAGAGTATCGCTGCCTAAAGAATAGCACGCGTGCGCTGATTCCGGGCCGGTTTCCCATGGTTGCCCCACCGGGCTACATTGGTCAGGTAGGGTCGCTGTCTTAGAATGTGGGCCATGAGGACGCCGATCACGGCGCGAGGCATCAGCGGTCAAGCAGAGTGCCCGTTCTCGAACCTGTCGGAGCCTTGGGGTGGCCGCTGGGGCCAGGGGCTCGCCGCCGAGAAGATGAAGGGATGAGTAAACGGTGTGAGCCCGGTCTTAAATCCAAAAGCAGGCGGACGTATTTGAAATCGACAGGCGGCGTTTCGAGGAGCGTCTGAAGACGCCAGTCACGATGAAATGAACGGAACCCAATCGGGCTAAACCCTAAGTGCAAAACAGGAGGACTTATGCCTGGAGCATATGCCGTGAACCTCAAGGAAGGCAGCCGCTCGGAAATCCTAGCGGATTATCTCTTCTCGCAGTGGGGCGCGGTAACGCCGGTCCGCAGGCAGGATGACATTGGGATTGACCTGTATTGCGCCCTGGCAGATCAAATCGGCAGCCTCGGTGTTGTCCGCGAGTACTTCACAGTGCAGGTGAAGAGCGATACTGCCCCCTGGGAGTTCAAAGACCCCGATTCGGTGAGATGGTTGGTCGAATATCCCACCCCCTTGTTCCTTGCTTGCGTTGAGAAGAAGAACGGGTCGGTATCCGTCTACCATCTGATGCCCCGGTTCTATCTCAGAGCATTGGGCAAATTGCCCGAGCGGTTGGAACTGCGACCCGAAGCCTCCGCGGAGGGTCAATTCGTTCAGTGGGACAGCGGCGAGAGTTTTTCCCTGTCGGCTCCGATAATTCGAGCGACCTGTGGCGACCTGCCGGATGGAGAGAAGATGGAGAGGCTCCGGGAGGTATTCTCATACTGGGTCGGATTCGACCGGGAGAATATCGACTTGGTTCGCCAGGGCCTTCTTAGGTTCCGAATGCCAGCGTCGTACCGGACGAATCAAATCTCGAACGCTGGAACTATCGAAGCCGGGTCTCTCGTGCCCGAGAGGAGGTTCATCAACCGAGGTATTCTCAGGCTGGCGGAGAGCGCAGAGTGCATAGCTGACCAAGTGTTGCGCCAAGGCGATGTAGGTGGTGCACTCCGGGCCGCGTTGCTCGTGCGCCACCTCTGCAACTCGTATCCCGAAGTCTTCGAGCAGCACCCGCGGTGGAGCGGCGGGACTCCGGGGGGGCTTGGTTCCCTTTTCTCGCGCCTTAACGAAGGTCTTCGAGACGTCGGTGGACCAACTTACCTCTTTCAGGGAATCGATGAAATCGCAAAAGCACTCGACGAGAATCCAATAGTGAAGACCCTGCTTGCAACCACCAAGCGGGATGGAAGCTCTTCATAAAGGGCTCTCCAGCCAACTCACCCGCCAAGCAAGCTAATGCCCCGGCCAAGAATCCAGACTTCCACCCGCCGCACTGTCGCTTCCACGGGTTCGCCGGTCGGACGTTGGCCGAGACACACCTGGAGCATCCCGAAGAGGCCCACCACAGATCGAATGCGTCGTCCTCGCCTTGCGGAAAACCATGCCGAACCTCCTGCCTTAGGCTGCCCTCAAGCGCGACGTTCGACGCGTCGGCCCACCGGATCAGCGCCAAGCCAAACTCCTTCCTCTCGTCTTGGTCCCGCTTGCTGCGAATACCATTGGCCGAGAACCAGCGGCAGCATTCAGCAGGATATGTCTCGGCAATTACGACACTCGCTGGTTTGAACAATGAGAATAAATCGCCGTCGAAAGGCCACAACAACACCGGGCTCCCGTTTCGCATCGCCGGGACTAGCACGTCGCGCCAGCCGCTAATCGCGGCCTTGCCGAACCTTTGCTAGGCTTTAGCTATGCGGGGCCGTCCTGCTTCAAAGAGGGCTCCTGGGGGAAAACTCCGTTAACCCGTAGCTATGCTTTAGCTTGCAGGGGTGTGCATCGAAATACCCAAGAGAGACAGGCGAGACAGGACACCCAAACAAGAAAGGCCCGCAAACAGATGCGCGACTTGGATTTGCCATGTTTTGTGATAAATTCCTTGACAGTTGGTGCCGAAGAGAGGACTCCCCAGAGGGGCGCTCCTCATTTTTCCGATTTAGATGTTAAAACGCAACCAACTGAAACGCAAGAGGCAAGGGACCGCCTTTTGGGGGTGATTGAGTTTTCCGCTTCCTTTCGAGAAATTCGTGACCCTTACGGCCCCCCAAAATGGTAGGAAATGGTAGGAAGAACTGCCCTGACC
>JASHPE010000413.1 GCA_030038235.1 Terriglobia bacterium | reverse complement strand
GGGAGCTGGTAGAGCTTCATGGGCCGCACGATCACGCCTTCGTGAAGCAGTTGTCGGAAGTCCTCGTTGCAGTCGCGGCCGGTGTCGATCAGCACGAAGTTGGCTACCGAAGGCGTGTAGCAGATGCCGCGCGAATCGAGCTCGCCGGTGAGGAACTCCATCTCGTGGGCGTTGGATTCAACCGAACGCCTCACGTGTTCGTGATCCTCGAGGGCCGCCAAGGCGGCAGCCTGTGCCACGCCGGAGGCATTGAAAGGCGATCGCACGCGATTCAACGTTTCGATCAATTCCACGCTGCCTATTCCGTAGCCGATCCTGAGCCCCGCGAGACCGTGCACCTTCGAAAAAGTGCGCAGCACAAGAAGATTGCGGCCGGCTCGGACCTGATCGATCGAACGCGAGTAACCCGGCACCGCCACGTAGTCGTAGTACGCCTCGTCCAGCACCACGAGGACGCGGTCGGGCAGCGAATCGAGCAATCGATCCAGCCCATCGGCTGTAAACATGGTGCCCGTGGGATTATTCGGGTTCGCCAGATAGATGAGCTTGGTCTCGGGCGTGACGGAGGCGCGGACGGCGCCGAGGTCGCAGGCGAGCCCGCGCATGGGCGCCTTGATGATCCGGCCGCCCATGGATCGCGTAGCGGTGTCGTAGACGTAAAACGATCGCTCCGAGGCCACCACGTCGTCACCCGGCGTGAGGCACGTCTTGGCAACAAGTTCGATCAGCTCCGTTGAGCCTGCGCCCAGAATGATGCGATCCATGTCGAGCTGATGCAAGCCGGCCAGCTTCTCGCGCAGATAGTAGCCGCCGCCGTCGGGATAGAAATTGGCTTTCTGAATGGCGCGCACGGCGGCTCCGACGGCGAGCGGCGACGGTCCGAACGGGTTCTCATTCGAGGCAAGCTTGATCGCCGGGTGACCGAGTTCGCGTTCAACTTCCTCAATGGGTTTGCCGGGCGGGTAAGGCTCGAGCGAACGCGCCCAGGGCGTAACAAGATCGCCGATCGGTGAGCGGGACACGGGAAAAGACCTCAGGGTTGCCATCAGTTCGCCTCCAGGCTGCGGCCGGCTCGGGGACGGCGCCGGCTCTTCAATCGCTTGCTGCCCCATCCTTTCAGCCTTTGGACCTCGGCGGGTGTCAGGTGCCGGAACTGGCCCGGCGCCAGACCTTCGTCAGTCAGGAAGGCGATGCGCACACGCTTCAACTTTACCACCGGCTGCCCGATGCGCTCAAACATGCGGCGCACCTGATGATAGCGGCCTTCCACAAGCGTGATTTCGTACCAGGGCTTGTCGCGACCGGTGCGCGCGCCGAGCGTTCGCACCGTCGCCGGGGCCGTGCGTTGCCCGTCAAGCACGAGGCCGCGCTCGAGTTGCCGCAGGCCTTCAGAATCCGGGGCGCCTTCAAGCTTTGCTTGATAGGTGCGTGGTACGGCGGAGCCTCGCGACATGAGAAAATTCGCCATCTCGCCATCGTTGGTGAGCAACAGGATGCCCGATGTGTGGTAGTCGAGCCGGCCCACGGGATAAACACGCTCCTTCACGCCCCGCACTAACGAGACTACGGTCGGCCGGTGCTGTGGGTCTGTGACCGTAGACACATAGCCGACCGGCTTGTGGACGAGCAGGTACACCAGCTTCGAGCTTCGCCGCAGCGGCCGTCCGTCCACCTGGATGCGATCGCGAGCCGGATCCGCCTTCGAACCGAGTTCGGTCACGGCCTGGCCGTTGACCGTGACGCGGCCCTGCTGAATCAGTTCCTCGGCCTTGCGGCGCGAGGTGACGCCGGCGGCGGCGATGATTTTTTGGAGACGTTCTAACATCGGTTTGCAGCTACATTCTTACTCAAGCAAGAGAACATCACCGCCCGCCAGCTTGGAAAGGGCGCGATCGAAGGTGACGAGCGTCAGCCCCGCGGCGCCAGCGAAAGCGGCGAGATAAGCATCGGGCCACTGTTGGGGCGCGAATTGATTCGTCGCCGTCAGGGACCGCAATCTGCTTTCGACCGCGTCCGCGTCGGGTTCGGACTGGAATTGGACCCGCCAGTCGCCGAGCAAGAGGTCGTAGACTATCCACGACTCACGCTGCGTCTTAACTTCGTCGCCCATGAGGGCTGGGTTTGTCAGCAGCCGCAAAAACCCCAGCTGGGTAAACCGGCAGAAAGCGACCGGCCCGATGGTGATGCCTCCGAACCAGGTAGCCGCGGCCCGGTTGTGACTATGCCCGCGGTACGCCAACGCCACCCAGACGTTGATATCAGGGAAATAGGATTTCATTGATCTTCTGGTTCGTTAGATCAAGCCAGCCGGGCCGTTTGGAATCGATAATCGGAAGCCGGACTGTCTTCTTTCGCCGGCCGCTTGTGGTTGGTTCGAGTTCAGCACTCACGCCGCGTAAGATCAGCTCCTTGACCGAACACCCGCGAAGTGCGGCGGCGGATTTGAGGCGCCGGTAGAGGGAGTCGGGAATGTCAACGGTCGTTCGCATCATTCAATCCTACCATATTTATGGCAGCCATGTCTTATATCAGGAATGATCGGGAACCTGAACTAAATCAGATCGAAAAGGGGTTCACCACGCGCACCGACCCGTATAACCGCCCGTCATCGAAATCTTCCGAGATCAGCCCCTCGAGCCCGTAATAGTCGGCGTAAGCCCACATGTGGGCGTCATACCAGGAGAGCTGGTAGGCTGCGGCTCCTCGCAACGCATGCCGTGCCAAAGCTCCATTCGGGTAGAGAACAGGGAACTGAGCCAAGAGCCCCTCAGCTTCGCGGCATGCTTCCACCATGGAAAGCAAAGAGCCCGTACCCGCCCGTGGGCGGGTCACAGCAGAGACGAACTCCACGATCGCCTGATGTGCGACTCTCAGGGAATCGTCCCGAAGGCCTTGCCTGAGCAGTCCTGTCGCGATGCGCTGCTTGCGGCGGTCGCGCGGGTCGAACGCGTAAACGAGCACGTTCGTATCAACGAGTGCGGCCACGAGTGTATAACTCTTCCCGGGTCCATCCCCGCTCGATCTCGTGAGGCTTGCGCGCTTGAAACCGGCTTCGACCCGCTGGCGCGCGCTTCCGTCCTCTGGCGTTCGCCTCACGGCGCCGCTGACGTGCGATCATTTCGTCGAACAGCGCGAGGCGCTCCTCGACACTTCGAAGGCACGGCTCGCGAACCCCGATTTTCTGGGAAACAATTCTGATTGCGTCGCCAGCCGGAACCCACTGGAGTTCGTCGCCAGGACGGATGCCGTACTCGTCGGCAATCGTTTTGGGGACCGTCAGTTGAAGCTTGCTTGTGACCTTGCTCATATCCTTACTGTAGCAAGGATGCAATCCTTACTCAAGCTTCCCATCCTCTTCGGGCGAAGGGGCAGTGTCCCGATTCTCGCCGGAAAAATTCGACGCGCCACTAGACTCCCCGGACTCCGCAGCTGTATCGCCGAGCTCGGAATCCAGAAAATTGCCGGGTGCGTCCTCGGCCACGAATTCCGGCTCGCCCGACGTGGTCGGCTCTTCCGCGCCCTCCCCAATTGCCACATTCGCATTCCCGGCGCTGGCGCCGTCCGCTGCTACTTGCGCTCCGGACGGAAACTCATCCGGCGGCAGCAGCTCCGACCCGAGCGCCTGCCGCGCCATTTCCTCGAATTCACGTAGGCTCGGCAACTCGCCTAAATCGCGAAGTCCGAAGTGCACCAGAAAATCGCGCGAGGTGCGATAGAGAATGGGGCGGCCCACCACGTTCTTGCGCCCTGCCGTCACGATGAGCTTGCGTTCGAGCAGCGTGTGCATCACGCCGCCGCAGTCGACGCCACGAATGTCGTTGATCTCCGGCACCGTGACCGGCTGCCGGTAAGCGATCACCGCCAGCACTTCGAGGGACGGCTTGGTAAGCCGGACGGGGGGCTTCAGGTTCTTCACAAAGCTGCGCAGCACCTCGTGGTGCTCAGGCTTTGACGAGAACTGCCAGCCGCCCGCGACGGGACGGATCTGGATGCCGTGCTGCGGCCAGGCATAATCGTTCATCAGCTCAAACACGAGGCCCTTGATCCGGTCGCGCGCTTCACCCTTGAGCGCCTTCGCCAGCATGTCGAGCGTCACCGGCTCCGGCGAGACGTAGAGGATGGCCTCAATGAGGGCTTTCAAGGTGTCATTGCTGAGCGTGTTGTCAGACATACGGTTTGATTTCGATTCGAGCCCGAACAGAGGAGCGAATAGCGAGTAGCGAGTAGCGACTAGCGAATGGCGAGGCCGATTTGGGGTCTGTTCGCTACTCGCCACTCGCTATTCGCCATTCGCTTCCTCATCCGCACTGAAACTCTCTTCGAGCGCCGCTTCCAGCGTCGTGCGGTTCGCTCCGGCCATTACCTCGTCGAAGTATTTGCTGCGCCGCAGCGTGATGGGCGCGAAAAGCTCCTTCTGCCGGAGCAGAATGGCGTGCAGCCGGACGAGTTCGAGCAACGCAAGCAGCAGAGCCACCAGCGCCTGTCGGCTCAGAAACCCGGCCGCCAGATCGTCGAGCTGCACGGGCCCGTGCCGGCTGCGCAGGACGTCGCGCACATGCTCGATCATCTCGGCCACCGTCACTTCTTCGCGCTGGATCGCGAGCGGCGGGCGTTTCTTGGCGCGCTCCAGGATCTCGCGAAACGAGGAGATCAGGTCGAAGACCGAGACGGCCAGTCCGGGCTCATCCTCGGCTTCGGCAAACTCACCGATGCCCGGCTTCGACCATATGGCATCTTCCACTTCACGCTTCGATTGCAGCATCTCGGCCGCATTCTTGAACTGCTCGTGCTCGAGCAGCCGATGGACCAGCTCAGCGCGTGGGTCTTCGAGGTCTCCCTCGGTGGCGTTCGGGTCCGGCGGCAGCAGCGTGCGCGACTTGATGTAGATCAGCGTGGCCGCCATGAAGACGAACTCACCGCCGAGGTCGATGTTCAGCTCGTCGCACATGCGGAGATAGTCGAGATACTGCCGGGTGATCCGGGCGATCGGAATGTCGTAGATGTTGAGTTCCTGCTTGCGAATCAGGTCGAGCAGCAGGTCGAGTGGACCCTCGTAAGCTTCGAGCTGCACGGGCGGCGGCTCGATCAAGGCGCGGGTGGCGCGCTTGCCGGAATCGGCAGTGGCGGCCGGCGCGACGGATCCGTCAGATGAGACGGCAGGATCGACCTGCGTCTCAGGAGCCTCGCTGGCTGTGGGCTCGTCCGTGGCTGGCAGGTCTGCGGGTTGGCTCTCTGGATCGGGCATAGCAGAGCTAGCGCTGAAAACCGCTGAAAGCTGTTAAAAACCCTGAACCGAGGCGCTGATTTCTGGGTCCGAAGGTCGAGCTAAACCACCTGCAATCATAAACCTGACGGCTTTTCAGGGTACAACTCCTTTACTTTCATAAACCTAACGGCCCTTAAGGCAGTCCAAGAAATAACTCATGTGTTTTCAATAACCTGACGGTTTCGTTTCGTAAAATTTGTAATTTTTCCCTATAAATAAGTCGGTTAATATACCTTGAGTTATAACCAACGCTCTTCGCGCAAAATAGACGCCGACCGGTCAGTTGCGTTGAGCGCCAGGAAGCTGCCCTCGGACAGGGCATGCCAGCGCTTACTTCTTGTGCACCAGTCCCATTGCCTCACGGACCTCGCCCATCGTCTCCTGAGCCACTTTGCGGGCCCGCGCGGTGCCCTCGTCGAGTACCTCCCAGACCTTCTGCGGATTCTGCTCGTATTCGGCGCGCCGTTCCCGAATGGGCGCCAGTCGCCGGTTCAAGCCCTCCACCATCAGCTTCTTGCAATCGATGCACCCAATCTCGGCTGTGCGGCACTCGCGGTTCACCCGGTCAACGATGGGCTGGTCGGAAAAGACTTTGTGCAAGTCGAAGACCGGGCAGACGTCGGGATTGCCGGGATCGTAGCGCCGCTTGCGCGCCGGGTCCGTGATCATGGTCGAGACTTTCTTCCAGACCTCATCGGGGGCGTCCGACAGATAAATAGCGTTGTTGTAGCTCTTCGACATCTTGCGGCCGTCGGTCCCCGGCAGCCGCGGCGTGGGCGTTAGCAGCGTTTTGGGTTCCGGGAAGATCGGACCATAGAAGTTGTTGAAACGCCTTGCGATCTCCCGCGCCAACTCGATATGTGGCGCCTGGTCCTCACCGACGGGCACCGCATCCGCCTTGTAGATGAGAATGTCGGCAGCTTGGAGCGTCGGGTAGCCGAGAAATCCGTAGGTGTGGATGTCGCGATCCTTAATGTTTTCGAGCTGCTCCTTGTAAGTCGGCACGCGCTCGAGCCACCCCAGCGGCGTGATCATCGAGAGCAGCAGATGCAATTCGGCATGCTCCAGGATGCGTGACTGCACGAAGAACGCCGCCTTCGTTGGATCGAGGCCCGCTGCGAGCCAGTCTGCAGTCATCTGCCAGATGTTCTGCTGCAGATCGCTGGTGTCGGCATAATCGGTGGTCAGCATGTGCCAGTCGACCACGCAGTGGTAGCTCTCGTATTGGTCCTGCAGCTTGATCCAGTTGTCGAGCGCACCGATCAGGTTGCCGAGATGCAGGCGTCCGGTGGGTCGCATGCCGCTCAGGATGCGCGGTTTTCGCTTCGGTTGGGTCGCCGTTTCACTCATCGGTTCAACTGGAGCGAGTTCAGACGTACGGGTAGAACTCAACTGTAACCTGACGCCGCCCTCGGCCGCAACCAAACCGAATTCTCGGTGGTGTCCTAATTCGACGAAGGTTCATCAAGCGATTCCGGCGGGACGACCGGCGGTACAATTGAGGTCGAGGCCCGAGATCGAGCTCGGAGGAGCAAACATCGTGAAAATTGCAGCCGTTCAGATGGACGTCAAAATCCTCGATAAAGTGCGCAACATGCGGATCGTGCTGGAGCGGCTGGTCCAGGCTCATCGCGCGGGAGCCAGCCTCGTGATCTACCCGGAGTGCGCCCTCACCGGCTACTGTTTCAGCAGCCGCGACGAAGCTTGGCCGTGTGCGGAGACGATCCCGGGTCCTTCGACCGAGAAAATCGCGCTGGCCGCGCAGCAGTTGGGCTGCACCGTCGTGGTGGGAATGCTGGAACGCGAAGGCGATCAAATTTATAACGCGGCCGCCGTGATCACTCCGAAGGGAGTCCTCGGCAGCTATCGCAAGATTCATCTGCTCTGCCTCGGCATCGACCGCTACGACGCTTTGGGGAACAAGCCGTTTTCCGTTTTCGAGACGCCCGCAGGAAAGGTGGGGATCAACATCTGTTTCGATTGCAGCTTTCCCGAGTCGGGACGCGTGCTGAAGCTGCAAGGCGCGCAGGTCCTCGCTATTCCCACCAACTGGCCGCTGGCGTCCGATACCTGGGCGCATACGCCCATCGTCAGGGCTACGGAAAACCACATGATTGTGGTCGCCGCTGACCGTGTGGGCGAGGAGCGAGGATTCCGTTTCGCCGGCCACTCTCAGATTGTCGATCCCGAAGGCAATGTGCTCGCCTCTGCCGGTCAAACCGAAGAGACGGTGCTGGTGGCGGAAGTCGATCCTGCTGCCGCCGATCGCAACCGCGTTGTGCGCCGGCCTGGCGAATACGAATTCGACCGCATGGCGGCGCGCCGCCCGGAGATGTACGGGGCAATTACGGATAGTGGCAAGTGGCGAGTGGCAAGTGACAAGGAGTGACGAGTGACAAGAGACGACTGGACCGGCAACCGAGAACCCGCAGCCGAAAACCCGCAACCGAGAACCGCCGTTCGGCAATCAAATATACTGACGATGCAATTGAATCACGAGAGGACTCTCCCGTATGGCTTCCACCATCGAAACCCAACGCCCCAGCCTGATTACCGATCTTGACGTACATCTCTTCAACGAGGGCACGCATTACCGTCTGCACGACAAGCTGGGCTCACATCCCATGACCGTGGACGGAGTGGACGGCACCTACTTCGCGGTCTGGGCGCCGAATGCCGAGCGCGTCACAGTGGTGGGCGACTTCAACTTCTGGGACCAGGGAAACCGCCCGCTGGAAACGAAGGGCAACTCGGGAATCTGGGAGGGTTTTGTGCCCGGCGCCGTTCAGGGCGCTGCCTACAAGTACTTCATTGCTTCGCGCTACAACGGCTACAAGGCGGAGAAGGCCGATCCGTTTGCCTTCACGAGCGAGGTAGCGCCCAAAACGGCTTCGATCATCTGGAATCTCGACTACAGCTGGAGTGACGACGGCTGGATGCAGGGCCGCGGCGCGCGCAATGCCGCCAACGCGCCGATCTCCATCTACGAGATGCACCTCGGTTCGTGGATCCGCTCGCCCGAGAATCCCGACACGTTTCTTGGCTGCCGCGTCATCGCGCCCCGGCTGGCAGAGTACTGCCGCGACGTTGGATTCACCCACGTCGAGTTTCTGCCCATCATGGAGCATCCGTATTATCCGAGTTGGGGCTACCAGATCACGGGATATTTCGCGCCCACCAGCCGCTACGGCACGCCGCAGGACTTCATGTACCTCGTGGATTACCTGCACCAGCACGGAATTGGCGTGATTCTGGACTGGGTGCCGTCGCATTTTCCCACGGACGAGCACGGCCTCGGTTATTTCGACGGCACGCATCTTTACGAGCACGCCGATCCGCGCCAGGGCTTCCACCCCGACTGGAAGAGCTTCATCTTCAACTACAGCCGTAACGAAGTCCGCAGCTTCCTGCTCTCAAGCGCGCTTTACTGGCTCGATCGCTATCATGTGGACGGCCTGCGTGTGGACGGCGTCGCTTCGATGCTTTATCTCGACTACTCGCGTCCGGCGGGCGAGTGGATTCCGAATGAGTTTGGAGGGCGCGAGAATCTTGGCGCCATCAACTTTTTGCGCCAGTTCAATCGCATGGTGTATCAGGAACATCCGGACGTGCAGACCGTCGCCGAGGAGTCTACGGCGTGGCCGATGGTGTCGCGGCCCACGTATATCGGCGGGCTCGGCTTCGGAATGAAGTGGGACATGGGTTGGATGCACGACATGCTGGATTACATGACGAAGGACCCCATTCATCGCAAGTATCACCACAACCAGCTCACGTTCCGCATGCTGTATGCATTCACCGAGAACTTCGTGCTGGCGCTGTCGCACGATGAGGTGGTCCACTTGAAGCGCTCTCTGCTCGATAAGATGCCGGGCGATCCATGGCAGAAGTTCGCCAATCTGCGCCTGCTGTTCGGATACATGTTCGGACAGCCCGGCAAGAAGCTGCTGTTCATGGGCGGCGAGTTCGGACAGGGGCACGAGTGGGACCATCGCAGCAGCCTGAACTGGAATCTGCTGGAGTATCCATTTCAGCGCGGCGTGCTGCAGTGGATGCGCGATCTGAACCGCACCTACGCCGCAGAGCCTGCTCTGCATCAACTCGACTTCGATTCGGCCGGTTTTGAGTGGATCGACTGCAATGACGCGCTTTCGAGCACGATCAGTTTCCTCCGCCGCGGACGCAACACGGATGACGTCATCCTGGCCGCGTGCAACTTCACGCCAGTCCCGCGCTGGGACTATCATCTGGGAGCGCCGCGCGGCGGCTACTGGCGCGAGATTCTCAACAGCGACGCCAGCCTTTATGGCGGCAGCGGGCTGGGGAACAGCGGCGGAGTGGAGGCCGCGCCTATTCCGGTCCACGGCCGGCCCTATTCGCTCACCATCACACTTCCGCCTCTCGGAATGCTCTTCTTCAAGAACCCTTAGCGGCACGGCCATACTGACCGCGATGGTTCAGGGGCGGGACGCCCGTGCCACTTCAACAGGACATCGGCGTTACAACCCGGTTTACATGCCCAGTGGAATCTCGAATTGCGGATGGAAATTCGACACCGCGTACTGCATCAGATTGTCGAGCAGATTGGTGGCGTAAGGATCGGTTCCGTACGAGTTTGTAAAGCCGAAGGTGGTGACCAAGAGCTTGCCTTTGCCGGCGCGCGCTTCCAGGAGCACGCCGGAGTTGTTGCGCACCCATCCATAAAACATACCCGCAATCACGCTGGAAAAGGCCGATTCCGGAAGACCCCGAATGACCGCGGGCGGATTCACGGCCTGCGCCTCAAACTCGGGCAGCGTGTTGAATCCGATTGCTGCGAAGATCGGACTCGCTTTGTGAATCCACAGGAAGTTCGAGATCCAGTCGCCGCCCAGATTCGATCCGGCGCGAGGCACAACCTCGATGCCCGGCGCGATTTCCTGATGATCGTTGGCGATCAGAATCACGCGTCCGCCGGCGTCCAGGGCGGCCTTGGCGGGCGTGTTGAGCGTGGAGGCGATCATCACCGGAAGGGCTTCCTGCCCGGAGGGCTCCAGGTAACCATGCGCATGCATGGTCTCAGCGAGCCGCCGCAGATGGCCCGCGGGATCGTTGAATATCACGGCGGGATGAAGATCATCCGGTGGCGGCGGGAACAGGAAAAGATCGATGGAATTCTCGCTCAGCGTCTTTCCGCCTTCTTCGACGCTGAAGGTCAGCTTCCGCGAGACAGGCGATTTGACCGGCGGCACAGTGAAGTCGATGGAGCCGGCCGGCATCACGTTGTCCGGCGTGGTGACAGGCAGCGGGACGATGAAGCTCTGGTCGAATCCTTCCAGTCCCCAGTGCAGCTCGGCGCCACTCAGAGGCTTGCCGTCGTAATGGGAAAAGGAAAGCACGGCGTGAACGTGGTCACCGGACCGGAAATTGCGCTGCGGGAGCTTTGCCACGATCAGATCGTCGGTCTGCAGCGCACCGAACTTTGAGCCGAACGACTTGGCGTTACGCCACAGGTCGAGCAGGCCGTTGCACTCCCAGTTGATGTCGGTAAATTCGGTGATGACGTAGCCTTGAATCTCAGGCCGTGATCGCAGGCTTTCAATCTCATACTTCAGCGACTGAAACTCGTGCTCCTCGGTCGCGTCGGTCAGTACGCGAAGGTCGGGAAAAATCGTGCTGTACACGTATTGAGTAAATCGATCCAGGATTCCGGCGGGCTTCGTCAGCTCGTCGCCGTTAAAATCCCGGTCATACCACCAGGGCACCGGGGCCGGCGGATGCGGCAGACCCCAATTGCCGAACTCGGAAAGCATGAGCGGCGCGTTGGGATTCACCGAGGCGTCGTCGTTCGGACTCCAGAGCCACGATGGCCGCGTGGCCAAGTCATTCACAAAACGATCGAAGTCGGCGGCAGCATCCGGGATGGCATCGTAGTCGTGGAAGTCGGCGATGTCCGTCGAGAGGTGAAAATTGTCGCAGCAGGCGCTGTTGTCGTCCACCAGCCAGCCGGGCACGAATTGACGCGCCCGGATGGCGAACTGTTTCAGCCATTGCCGGTCGGCGGTCTGCTTCAGGTCCACGCCCCAACTCTCATTGATGAGGCTGACCGCGATAATCGAGGGATGATTCCAGTCGCGCGCCACCATACCCTCAAGCGTCTCCTGGCCACGCCGCTGCGAGTCCGGCGTGAGCTTGTCCCAATTCGGAATCTCGTACCAGACAAGCATTCCGGCAGCATCTGCCGCCTCAAGATAGCGTGGATCGGGGACCTTGATGTGGCAACGCAGCAGGTTCAGTCCGAGCGCCTTCGCCTCCTCCATCTCGTGCTTGATGAAATCGAGCGATGGCGGCGTGTAGACGGTGTCCGGGTAGAAATCCTGGTCGAGTGCGCCGCGCAGGTAAATCGGCTGACCGTTCAGATAGAAGATTCCGCCGCGCGCCTCGAATGTGCGGAATCCGAAGGTGCTCGACGCGGAATCGCCGGAATAAAGCCAGGCGTGAACGGTGTAGAGGTTCGGAGAAGAGGGGCTCCAGAGTTGGGGACTCGGGAGCTTGTCGCTGAAGTTCACTTGAGCCTGTCCGGCAGCGAGATTCAGGGACTGCTTCCAGACGGATTTGCCCGAAGCGTCTAGAATTTCCGCGCCTGCGTAAGACGCGGAAGAACCCGCTGAACTGTTCGGAGTCGCCGCCGATCCTGCGGGGGGATTGAGAATCCCGACGTTGATGGCGAACTGTCCGTCGGCGCCGGCGCGAATGTGCAGGGTACCGATACGCGTCTGCGGACGAATGTCCAATTCGACGCTCTGCCACGGCCCGCTGGTTTGCACGTACCAGTTCTGCTTGCCATGCGGAATCTCCGCGTAGCGGATGCCGTCCACCTCGTCCGGCTTGACGCCGGGATCGGCTACGCGCACCGCCACCTGATTCTCGCCGGCGTGAAGCCACTCGGTAGCGTCCACATCAAAGGGCAGATATCCGCCATCATGCGTGCCGGTTTTTTGACCATTCACGTAAACTTCGGCGCGATAATCCACGGCGCCAAAGTGAATGAGGGCGGCGTGGCCGGGAGCGACGGCTGGAACCGTGAATGTGCGCCAATACCAGGCGACGCCCGCGTAGTCGCGCAGATCGGAGAATTCGGATTGCCAGGAGCCCGGCACATGTGCGGTACGCTCGCTGGAGAGTCCGTTCAAATCTGCTGCGCTCATCTTCTCCGCCGGATCAATCGCGAAGCGCCAATCGCCGTCGAGGGAGGACTTCTGCGCGAGCGCGCAGGAACCGGCGAGTGTTATCAGGGCTACAAAAAGGCGCAGCCCGCAACGCGCGGCCCAGGCCGCAGAAAGGATCATGCGATACTCCGGTTTGAGACTACGCGGCATGGCCGCAACACCAGTTTTGATTATAGCCATCCGGGTAGGGTTTCAGTCTGTGATAGCATACGAAAAGAGGATGGCAAGGAGTCACGGAGCGCCGGGTCCCGCCCGGTTCCTGACTCGTCTCCTCCGGCCGATGAAAGTTGGAATCGAACGACGACTCGACAAGCGCGACCGGAAAGCTCTGGACGTGCATTGCGAGAGCTTCGGTCTCGATGAAATCTTCATCAGCCGCGACGTGAGCACCGGTGGTCTTTTCCTGAACACTCCCGACCCGCTCGTGCCCGGGTCGCAAGTCGAACTCAGCTTCCGTGTCACACCCGAAGGCCCGGAGATCGAATGCTCCGGGCGAGTAGTTTATTCCCTCCCGGGCGTCGGAATGGGCATCCAATTTATGGATCCCAAAGGCGAGGTTGAACTCGCATTGAACAAGGATTCGGGAGGATTGCATTGAGCGTTCTTGATGATGTTTAGCACGTGCCTGCCAAAATCGGAGTTTAGGGGGAAAGAGGGATAGAATGCGGTCGCAAACCTTAAATTCCGGATTCAAGATTGCAATACCGGTGTCACTCTTTTGGGCTCTGCTCGCCGGGACGTCCATCCACGGAGTGAGCGCACAGTCTCCTGCCCAGCCGCCCGCATCAGGGGGGCAGGCGGCAACCCAAGCCTCTTCGGCGAGCGCAGCGCCTTCATCTGGGGAAGCGGCCCCGCTCTCGAAGACCGATCTGTTGGCGCTCCTATACAAGGTCTATGACCAGGCCTACCACTTTGGCGACGCGGTCGCGAAGCTGCCGGCCGGAGATTGGAAATTCGGCGGCCGGAAGCGGGAGATCTTCTACGAAAAAGCCTACGCCGTACGCGCGAGTGTCACTGCTTTTGGAAAGCCATGGGACGAATTCTACAAGCACCCGGACGATGCCGCGCTTGGCCGCAAGACGCTTTCCGCACTCCACGCGGTGACGACGCAGATGAACGACTTCATGGCGGCACTCGCGGATACGCCGGGCGCTTCCCAGGTGGCGGACTTCAAGCCCATGGCAAACGCGGTTGAGGACGCAGAGCACCAGCTTGATCCTTACGTCACCTATCTGCAGGCTTCGGCGAAAGCGCCGGAATCAGCGGCGACCGCCGCGGCTTCCGCCTCAACGCCGCCCGCGGTTTCAACTGCTCCGGCCCAGCCTTCCGCTCCTCAGAACAAACCCGCGGAACACACCGAGACATCGCCGGCTGCGCCTTCCTCAAACGCCGCTTCGACACCACCACCCCCGCCTGCGGCGGAAGCTGCGGCGCCGCCATCACCGAGCGCCGCCCCCGCAGCCGCTCCCGCAAATCCTGCCGTCACTCCGGTCGCCATGCCGGCTGCGGACGTTCAGGCGCTGCTCTATAAGATTTACGAAGCGACCTTCCGCCTCGGCGACCTGGCGGGGTCGCTCGAAACGGATAAATGGAACTTGTCCAGCCAGGACCAGGCGGGGTTCACCGCAAAGTTGGACGCCTTGCGCGCCGCGCTCGCGACCGCCGAGAAGTCGCGCAGCGATTTCTACAGTCATCCCGACGATGCGGGCCTGGCCCAGACGACCGCTTCGGACCTCCAGGCCGTGACGCCCAAGCTGGACGACTTTGTCGCCGCGCTTTCCGGAACGCCGGCAGCCGGTTCGGCTTCGGAGTTCAAGAAGACCGGAGACGATTTGACCGCGCTCGACGAGCACCTCGAGCCCTACGTGGCCTACCTCGCCGCGAAGTCGCAGCCGCCGTCCGCGGCCGGGGTCGAAACCGAGAACATCACGACTCCGGAAAACGTAGCCCCGCTCGCCAGCGGCATTGTCGAGGCGGCTCCCGCCGACGAACAGCAAGTCAAAGACATCCTGTACAAGGCCTATGTGCCCGCGTTCCGCCTCAAGGACATGCTGGCGCAGGAGCATCCGGACCAGTGGCACGCTTCGCAGGCCGATCGAGCCGCTTTCGATGATGCCTCCAAGACGCTCTCGGATCGTATTGCCGAGCTTCAGAAGTGGCGCGACCAGCTCGATAGCCATCCTGACAGTCTCGAGGCGGCATTCGAAACCTACGCTGCTCTGGGCAAGCTGGTGGGACCTGCCGATGCGGTCGGGCGCATCGTGGGCCAGTATGGCAATGCCACGATCGGCGCCGAATATGGCCAGCGCGCCGAGCAGGTGGGGGAATCGCGCGACCAGCTCGAGCCTTACCTGGACTACCTCCTCCGTCATTACGACCACACCTCGGGTTCGATCGAGCGCGACTTCGTTGCCTGCGAAAATCAACTCAACTTTGCGATGCGGCCCGAAGTCCACCAGGCCGTCGCGATGAAGAATGTCAATCCCGTTTTCCAGGGCCGCGGCAGACGTGCGGCGCGCAGCAGTCACCCGGAAAACAAGAAGAAGACCTCCGCCGACGAGAAGAATAAGAAGGCCGCCGCGAGCGATAAGAGTAAGAAGCCGCCGGCCCCGGCATCACATTAGTTCGTCGCACCAGGTTGCAGATACCGGTTCAGCCAAGCGAACACGGTGCGATACCAGAACCGGCTGTCCTGCGGCTTCAGCACCCAGTGGCCTTCGTCGGGAAAATAGAGCAGCCGCGACGCAATGCCGCGGCGCTGCAACGCCGTGAAGATCTGGAACGCCTGTCCTTCGGGCACGCGATAATCATGCCCGCCTTCCACAATCAGCATCGGCGTCTTGATATCCTGCGCGAAACTTGACGGCGACCACTTCTGGTAGAGAGGCGATCCGCTCCAGGGCGTGCCTTTCAGTTCCCACTCCGGAAACCAGAGTTCTTCCGTCTCGCCGTACATGCTGCGATTGTCGTAGACGCCGTCGTGCGAGACCAGGGCTTTGAAGCGCGCGGTGTGGCCTGCGATCCAGTCGATCATGTAGCCGCCGAAGCTCGCGCCCGCCGCGCCCATGCGATTCGAGTCGATGTAGGGTAGCCTAGAGAGATAATCTGCCGCATCCATGATGTCTTCGTAAGGCGCGCCCCCCCAGTCGCCGGAGATCTCGGCGGTGAACTTCTGCCCGTAGCCGGTCGACCCGTGGAAGTTCGTCATCATCACCACGTATCCCTGCGCCGCGAACATCTCCGCGTTCCATCGATAGCCCCACGCGTCTTCCCAGGCGCTTTGCGGACCCCCATGGATCAGCATCAGGCCGGGATACTTCCCGCCGGCGTCGAAGTGCGGCGGTTTCACCACCAGATTCTGGATTGACGCGCCCAGTGCGCCCTTGGTGTAGACCGTTTGCGCCGGACTCATGTCGAGCGTCGCGAGCAGCGGGTCATTGAAATGCGTAACCGGCGTAAGATCCGATCCCGTCGCGGAAGCGCGAACTATTTCCGTGGGCTGAACGAGGGTGGTGCGCGTGAAGACCAGCGTCTTGCCGTCTGGCGTCACGCTCGGCTCGTCGAACATGCCGTTCAGCACCTTGTCGACGTGCGGATGGCTGACCGACGTTTTGAAGATCGGCTGCACCGCGTGGTCGGGCGCCACGAAGTAGATGGTGTCACTATCCGGCGCCCACGTGAAGCTTGAAACCCACTGATCGAACCCGGCCGTGAGCTCTTTGGTGCTGCCGCTCCGACGATCGTAAACACGCAGCCGGAACAGATCGGACTCGTAGCCGTTCTGATTCTGCGCCGTGTAGGCGATGTAGCGGCCGTCAGGCGAATACTGCGGCGACGAATCGGAGCCGTGGAAGCCCGGCGTGATGTCGCGCGCCTCGCCGCCGTCCGCAGGCACGAGGTAGAGATGATTGTTGGTTGTCCAGGCCGCGGCCGGCTGTCCGGCATCGCCGCGCGAGTGATTCGACGTGTAGCAGACCTCGCGTCCGTCCGGCGAAATGGCGTAGCCGTCAGGCGCGCCCAGGAAGAAGGTGGGCGAGTCGTAAGCGCCGGGCGTGAGGTCGCGCGGCGTGGCGCCATCGGCCGAAACCGAAAACAAGTGGGTGAAGTGACCGTCACGCCACGCGTTCCAATGCCGGAAGAGGAGCGAGTCGATCAGGCGCGCCTTCACCGGGTTGTGATCGGCTTCTTCCTGGCGCTGCTTATTGCAGGCGTCGTCGGTGCAGTCGGGGAAGACGTCGGACGTGAAGATCAGCGTGTTGCCCTTTGCGGCCCAGGTGACGCCGTCGGCGCCCGTCGAGATGGAGGTGAGCGCACGTGCCTCGCCGCCTTCGATAGGCAGCAGCCAGATTTGCGAGCTTCCACCGCGAGTGGAGATGAACGCGAGCGTGCGGCTGTCGGGCGACCAGCGCGGGCGGCTGTCGGAGCTCGACCCTGAGGTGATCTGGCGCGGCTCACCGCCTTCGAGCGGGACGAGCCACAAGTGGCTGACCACCTTGTTCGCGTCGAGATCGACGTTGCCCACGGTGAAGGCGATCCAGCGGCCGTCCGGCGAGACTTGCGGGTCGTCGATGCGATGGACCTTCATCATGTCGTCGAAAGTCAGGGGATGACGAGCCTGGCCGAAGCATGGACCGGCCAGCGCCGCCGCAAATGCGACGGTCAAGGCAACAAAACGAACGCGATACATCGCCGCCTCCTGCGCGGGTGCGCATTACCCAGCCTGGCCGGGGAGCGACGAAACGCCGCTGAGCGCTTCTTTGAAGGACCCGCGCTGGTTTTCGATTTTTTTCTGCAACAGCATGATGGAGTATAGCAACTGCTCGGGCCGGGGAGGGCAGCCGGGAACGTAAACGTCGACAGGAATCCACTGGTTCACGCCCTGCACGATGGCGTAATTGTTGAACACGCCGCCGGACGTGGCGCAGGCGCCCATCGAGATCACCCACTTCGGCTCCGGCATCTGGTCGTAAAGCCGCTTGATCACGGGCGCCATCTTCTGCGAGACGCGTCCGGCGATGATCATCAGGTCCGACTGCCGGGGGGATCCGCGAAAGACCTCGGCGCCGAATCGCGCCAGGTCGAAGCGCGAGGCGGACATCGACATCATCTCGATGGCGCAACAAGCGAGGCCGAAGCTCATGGGCCAGATCGACGACCTGCGCGCCCAATTCACCACCTGATCGAGCTTGGTGAAAATCAGGCCTTCAAGTCCTGAAGATTCCGTGGTCGATAGATT
>JASHPE010000412.1 GCA_030038235.1 Terriglobia bacterium | reverse complement strand
CATCCTCCGCCGCGGCGGCCTTCCTTAGCGCCTCCGGATCTGAAATCCCGTAGTCCTCTTTGGCCGATGCGGCGCTCACGTATCCATCGATAAGGTCGCGACCGACGGCAGCGGGATCGCGCGCGGCCGCCGGACCAAAGCCGCCTGAGCCCGGCGTGATCATCTCGATCATGGAGCCCGGAGCCGCGGCGAAGGCGCCCTTACCCGGCAAACGACGAGACGATCCGTCCGGCAGCGTCAACTTCACGACGGCGGGTGCGCCGGCCTTGCCTCCGAGCAGGCCAAAGGGCGGTGAAGTCATTCGCTCCATACATACCGCGCCGGTCGCATTCGCAATCCCCAAAAGACGCCAGACTCGCTTTACCCCGCAGCCGCCGCGATAACGCCCAGCGCCGCCGGAGTCCGGGTTGACTTCATAGCGCTCGATGCGCACGGGAAACGCCGTCTCCAACACTTCCACCGGTGTGTTCATTGTATTAGAAATACCACTGGCGATCGCATTAATGCCATCCTTATTCGGCCGTGCGCCGAATCCACCCTTCACTGTCTCATAGGAGACGTAAGGCTGACCGGTGCGAGGCTCGACGCCGCCCAGCGTTAGAATGGCGGAGGTGCCCTGACTGCAAGCCATCACTTGTGTTGGCAGGAAGTTGGCGAGCGCCCCCATCACCATGTCGGCGACACGATGCGACATCTCGTGATTGGCGTAGACCACTGGCGCAGGAAATTCGGCGTTCACGACAGAACCTTTGCGGGCTCTTATCTCGACCGCCCGCCAACAGCCGGAATTTGGGGGAATGAGATTGTTAGGGTCGATCGCGGTCTTGAGGCCGCAGTATACGCCGGAGGCGGTCACCGAGAGCGGCGCGTTCATTGGCCCCTTGACCTGCGCATCGGTGCCCGCGAAGTCCACGATCAGCTTGTCGGCGGCCTTCTTGACCGACATGCGAATCCAAAATGGCGCATCCGCACCTGATGGATCGTCTGCGATGCCGTCGCCATCGCAGCAATCCTCGAAAGCGCCCTCGCCGTCCGGGAGGTCGAGGAGGGTGGCGCGCATTAGCCGCTCGGAATAATCCATGACCTGCGTCATAGCTGCGATCAGGCGGGCACTGCCGTGCCGCCGTGCAAGCGCCTCGAGGCGCGCGGTCGCCCGCAGTGTCGCGGCAAGCTGGGCGCCCAGATCGCCCTTGCGCTCATCGGGCGTGCGCACATTCGCAAAAATCAGTTTCTCGAGATCGGCATTGAGCGTGCCGCCGCGGAAGAGGCGCAAGGGAGGAATGCGCAGCCCCTCGCCGAAAATCTCGGTGACGGCGCCGTAGCTGCCCGGCGTCGCGGAGCCGACATCCGGCCAGTGAGCGCGCAGGCAGGCATAACCCAAAAGCCGCCCTGCGTGGAAAGCGGGTCGCACCACATTCACGTCGGGCAGATGGCTGCCCCCGCAATAGGGATCATTGTGCACGAAGACATCGCCTTCCTGCACGTCCGCTGCGAAGGCAGCGACGACGGCGCGAACGGCATCCGGCATCGAGCCGAGATGGATCGGTAGGTCGGGCCCCTGCGCCACCATCTCGGCGCCCGCATCGAAGATCCCGCAGGAATAGTCGCCGGCCGATTTCAGCAGCGGGGAATAGGCGGTCTTGGCCAGCACGACCCGCATTTCCTCGGCGATCTTAAAGAGACCGTTCTTGATGATCTCAAACGTGGCAGGGTCGCCTTCCGCATTGTTCATCTGTGTTCTGCCCCTCGCTGATGCGTTAGCAGCACAAAGCCGTCCTCATTCATCCTAGCTTGCCATCCCGGCGGAACAAGAACGGTCGAGTCGAGCGCCTCGATTACGGCGGGACCTGCGGCCTGAAACCCCGCAGGCATCCGTCGACGGTCATACACCGCCGCGTCGACCGAGCCGGCGGCACGGAACCAGACCTGACGTCGGGATTTGATCGCGTCGGTTCCGGACGGCGCCGGCTGATCGCGAATCACTAGCTCCGGAAGCATGCCGACGGCGGCAAGGCGGACGCTGACGATGTGCACCGGCTCTTGACGGTTGTCGTGGCCGTAAGTTTTGCGGTGCAGATCGTGGAAAGCCTTGCCAATCTCGACGAGCGCCACCTCGTCCGTCGGGCAAGCCGGGATGGGTACGACGAGCTCCGAAGATTGACGCGCGTAACGCGCGTCGACCGCGTATTCGAGCCGCTGGCGGTCGGGCGCGATGCCCGCCCGATCAAACATATCAGTCGCCGCGCGCTCCAGCTGCGCGAAGGCCGCCTGCAAAGCCGCGCATGACGGGGGGCCGGCCGCGCTATAGACCGACCGCGCGTAGTGACGCTGCACGTTCGTGCCGATGAGACCGAGCGCCGAGAACGCCCCCGGGATGGGAGGGCAAATGACCTCGGCGATGCCAAGCTCGCTCGCAAGCGCCGCGGCATGCAGCGGACCAGCGCCGCCGAAGGCCGCGAGCACGAAATCGCGCGGATCGTACCCACGCCGGAGCGAGACAATCTTCAGCACTTCTGCCATGGCGTGATTGGCGACCTCGATGACGGCCGCGGCGGCCGCGCAGGTGTCGATGCCGAGCGGCCGGGCGAGCCGCTCGCGCACGGCGGCTTCGGCTTGCTCGAGATCGATCGCCAGCTCGCCGCCGAGCAGTGATCCCTGGTTCAAATACCCGAGCAGGAGGTTGCAGTCAGTGACCGTC
>JASHPE010000411.1 GCA_030038235.1 Terriglobia bacterium | reverse complement strand
TTCGGAATTATCTGATTGAGATGGGCGTGCCGCGCGAGCGTCTGCGCGTGATTCCGAACGGCGTCGATTCCGGACTCTTCCAGGGCGCGCGACCGGAGGTTCGCTTGCGGCGCACCCGTGCGCTCGAAGGACGCTTTATCGTCGGCTTCATCGGCAATCATGGCCTCGCCCAAGGACTCGACACCGCGCTCGACGCCGCGGACCGGCTGCGCGCAGAATCCGTGGCCTTTCTGCTGATCGGCGAAGGCGTGGAGAAGTCGCGGCTCCAGCAGCGGGCGCTCGAGGCAGCGCTCGATAACGTGCGCTTTTTGCGCGGCGTGCCGCGACGCCGCGTGCCAGGTCTTCTCGCAGCCTGCGATGCGCTGCTCGTGATACTGCGCGACGATCCGCTGTTCCGCATCACGGTTCCCTCGAAGCTGTACGAGTACATGGCCGCGGGCAGGCCGGTGCTGTGCTCGGTCGGCGGGGAAACAGCGGCGCTCGTCCAGGCGGCCGGGTGCGGTCTGATCGTGCCACCCTCGGACAGCGCGGCCCTGGCTATTGCCATCCGCGCGCTCGCTCGCGATCGCGCAGGGTGTGCGGCGATGGGCGACTCCGGCGCGGCCTGGGTCCGCGAGCATTTCAACACGGCAGCGATGATGGCCGCGTACAGCGAAGTCATCGAGGGAACTGAAGAGAGCCGTTCGCGGCTCGAGGCTGTCCGTGAGTCTGCAGGGTCCGAAGCTGCCGGACGCTTCTGAACGGAGGAAGACATGTTGAGAGAATTCAGCCGAGTCCTGCTGGTCCTTGCGATCGTGACGCTGCCGATGTACGCAGCTCGCGGCGGCCAGCTTCAAACCAAGCCAGCGTTGGGCCAGGTGATTCGCTCCTCGTCGGCGACGATTGGTGGAACCGCCGTGCCGAGCGGAGGCACGATCATATCCGGCGACATCATGAGCACCGTTGCGGGCGGCGCCGCGCTGGTCGAATTCTCGGCCGGCAACCAGATTGAGCTCGGCGAGAATTCGATCGTGACCTTCAGAGGAACTCCGGACCACGTGCTGGCCTCGGTCGATCATGGGAGCATCACTGTACGCGCAACGGTCCCCGGCGCTGTGGTTGTCGAGACGCTGCAGTGCCGCATGTCGTCCACGGGGCAGGCAAGCGTCTCATATTCGATCAGCGCGCCGCCGGGGAGCACAACGGTCAGCGTCAAGGCGCTGCAGGGCGCGATCAACATTGGCGAGATCGGCACCCAGCAAACTCACGCGGTGGGCGAGGGTGAGACTTGGACCTGCCCATCCGCGGTAACCGCCCAGACGAGAGAAGAAGGCGCACCCGGAGCCGGAGAACAAGCTGGCCAGGCGCCGGCGCCCGCTCCCTCCGTGTCGAAGCACAGCAATACCGGACTGCTGGTGTTGCTGATCGGCGGCGGCGTGGCGGGCGGAATCGCCGCGGCCGTGGCAGGAGGCGGCAAGGGTGGCGGGGGTGGCGGCCCTGCCAGCCCCAGCGCACCGTAGCGCATCACTCATCCGAGCACGCCCAGAGCACTCTGCGATGTTGAAAGTTCTTAGCGTGGCCGGCACGCGGCCAAATTTCGTGAAGATTGCGCCGCTGCTCGCGGAGATGCGACGCTGTCCAGGTGTCCGTCCGGTGCTGGTGCACAGCGGACAGCATTTCGACCGCGAGATGTCCGGATGCTTTCTCGACGAGTTGGGCATCCCCGCGCCGGACTTCGTTTTGAGGCCGCGTCCTTCGGCTTCGCCCGGCGAAATGATGCCCGCCCTGCGCGAATTGATGCGCAACGAGCGGCCGCACGTGGTGCTGGTGGTGGGCGACGTGAACTCGACGCTCGCCGGCGCCGAGGCGGCGGCCGTATTGGGGATCCCGGTGGCGCACGTGGAGGCGGGGCTGCGCAGTTTCGATTCCGGCATGCCAGAAGAGGCCAACCGCATTGCGACCGACGCGCTATCGTCGCTGCTCTTTGCCAGCGAGCCTAGTGCGGTAGGCAACTTGCTGGCTGAAGGCAGACCGCGAAACCGGATCTTTCTGGCCGGGAACGTCATGATCGACACCCTGACGCAGTTTCTGGCGGTAGCGCGCCGGTCCACAGTGCTCGCGCGCCTTGGTATCGCGGCCGAGAGCGGAACCCTGCCGCGTTATGCGGTAGCGACCTTGCATCGGCCTGCCACCGTCGATGATCCTGCGGTGCTCGGCCGCGTCTGGGGCGCGCTGGAGGAGGTTGCGGCCGAGGTGCCGGTGGTCTTCCCCGTGCACCCTCGCACGCAGGCGCGATTGCGCGACTGCGGGCTCGCAGACCCGGACGCCGCCAGGGGTATCCGCCTGACAGGTCCGCTGCCGTATCTCGACTTCGTGCGTCTGGAGAGCGCCGCGGCGCTGGTCATGACGGATTCCGGCGGCGTACAGGAAGAAACCACCGCCATGCGCGTTCCATGCCTCACGCTGCGCAACAACACCGAGCGTCCGATTACCGTTCATGAAGGCACCAACCAGATTGTCGGACTTGAACCCGCCGCCATAGTTGCCGCTGCCCGCGCCGTGCTCTCGGGAAGCGTCCGAATCGGCCGCGTCCCCCGATTGTGGGACGGGCGCAGCGCCCGCCGCATCGTGAGCACGCTCTGCCGCCACTACGGATCGCGCCGCGAACCCGTTGCGAGCGCGATTCGGATTCCCGCCCAGGCGGTTCCCGCCGCCGCCGTCTGCTGAACTCAGCTTCATCGTCCCGCCTTCGCGATTCCCGTTTCCAATCACTTTTTGATCACGGCGTCGAGGCGCGCCGAGTCCTCCTTGTATCTGGTGTTGGCCGGGTCGAGGCCGGCAGCGGACCGGTATTGCTCGGCCGCGTCCTGCAGATCGCCGGTTGCTTCCAAGACGCGGCCCAAGTTGTCATGGGCGGCGGCGTCGCCGGGCTGCGACCGGATCGCGGCGCGATACTCTACGATGGCGCGCGTAAAATCGCCGTCCTCCTCGAAGGCCAGAGCCAGATCGTCGTGCGCGGCGGCGTCGTCGGGCCGGAGCACGAGCGCCAGCCGGTACTCCGCGATGGCGGCGTCAAAGTCGCCGCTGTCGGCGAGAGCGTTGCCGAGGTTCAGGTGGGCCTCCACGTAATCCGGCTTGAGCGCGATCGCCCGCCGCAGCTCCAGGATGGCTTGCTTGAGATCGCCTGACTTGGCGAGCGCGTAGCCCAGGTTGGCGGTCGCCGCCGCGTCGTCCGGATCGATGACCAGAGCGAGCCGGTACTCCGAAATTGCGGACGCGAAGTCGCCCTGATCGGTGAGGACATTCGCCAGATTGAAGTGCGCCTCGGGGTAATCGGGCTGCAGGCGGATGGCTTCCCGTAGCTCGTGGGCAGCTCCGGCGAGGTCGCCTGAGGCCTCCAGAGCCAAGGCGAGATTGTTGTGGGCCGGAACGTAGTCCGGCTTCAGCTCAAGAGCCTTCCGGTACTCGGCAATGGCGCCAGTGCGGTCGTGTTCGGCGTTGAGGGCGTTGGCGAGGTTGTAGTGCACTTCGGCGAAATCCGGCTGCAGGAGCAATGCCTGACGATATTCGGTCACGGCCGCAGGCCAATTGCTCTGCTGAGCGAGCGCGTTTCCGCGGGCGAAGTGGACGGCCGCATTGTCAGCGGCCGCCGCGCCGAACGCGAGTGCAGCGAGGGTTAATCCTAGGAAGGCAGTGGCGAGTGACGAGTGCCAAGAAGCAGTGGCGAGTGACAAGTGCCCCCGGGACTCCGCCGGATGCGCGATCGGAATTGCCGCTCTTGATTGATGCGGACCGAATCCGCGGTAGGAGCGATAAATTTTGATGTGCTTTGGAATCAGTGACATTCCGGGTTCGCTCGCTTTCAAGGGAGTGCGTCGGACGCCGGGCGGCTTCGGCGCCGGGCATCGACAGCCCAATTCGCAATCGGAGAGATAGATTACGATTTCCTTTGGAATCAATAAGGTTCCGGGTTCGTTCGATCGGAAGGCCTCGAACGGGCGAAGGGATCGGCAATCGACAATCGGTGATCGACAATGCGCCGGGCCGGGATGGTGGATGTGGAAACATGACACGAATCCCTGCGGAGAGGAAATGAGTCTAGCACATCCCAAGCTATTGTCAAGACATTTAGCGAGGCCCTCACGGTAGGCTAGAGCGACGGAACAGCGAGTGGAGGCCCGGCCGATCGGACGCCGCACGCCTGAAGACCACACCCCAGTTGCTAGTACGTGAACGACTGAAGGGAGCCCGTCCCAAGGGAATTGGTAACATCCACAAAGCCGCTACGGTTGCTGGGGTGGATGGCGATATGTACCGGTAACACGTCGAATCGTTGTGTGGTGAAGTTAAAGCCGTTGAGCGTCTCGAGCAGCGTGCCCTCGGTGTTGTACACATAGATCGTGCTCACGTTCGCCACCTGACTTGAAATGGGTTGCGCCACAAGGAAAAGCTTGTGGACGGGGTCAAATTCGACGTCAAAGCCGCTGCAAGCCGCGGTCGTACAACCCGGGAGCACTTCGTCGAAGCCGCTTTCGCTGGTGAGATCGTAGAATTCGACGCTGGCGTCCTCGTAGGTCGTCGTGCAAGCAATATTGTCGGCGGAATCCACAGCGAGGCCCTGGATGGTTCCGGAACCCACGCCCTCAAACGTTGTGATCTTGCCGCTGGTCAGCTCAACCTCGGCAATGGAGGGTGGGCCAAATTGATCGCTTTTTCCGGTCGCCCCTCCACTCAGAAACGCGATGTCGGTATGTGTATTCAGGCCAATCACGAAAGGCGTGGACACAAGCTGCTCGACGGGGCCGAATGCGTTCTGGGCGACGTTGGAGCCGAAGACGTACAGCAGATAATTGTTCAGGTCCAAGACTTGAAATGCGTTGAGGGGCGTCCCCTGATTGCGGCTCACTCCCCAAATCTCGTCACGCTCGTTTCCGGGAGCCGGCCAGGAGCCTGTGAATTGATTGCCCTCGAGCGGATCGAGCACCTGGTAAGTGACCTGAAGATGATCGAAGCTGACGCTATGCTGGTGCTCGACGAGTCCGACCGATGTGCCCACCACTCCCCAGGTGACATCGTCATCCCCGCAATCCGGGGATTCGGCGTCTCGGACCAACTTGACGATGTCGCCGGTTGTCTGGTCGAAGGTCTCGGTTGCATAAGTGCAGTTGGCGCCCGTGGTCAGCGCCTCGCTTAGCAAACCCTCGCTGCCGTTCTGGTCGACGTCAAAGCCGAAAATCACGCCGCCCAGGGCGGGATCCACGAATACATTGCCCGGACCTATGGGCCGCTTGGAGCCGTCTTGGGCGGTCTGTGCCAGCGCACCGCAGGCTGAGGCCAGCAGAATTCCCGCAACGTCCAGATACAGAACCGTTCGGAAGAACCTTGTCTTTATCATTTCAGAGCCCGTCCTTTTGTCCCGAAGGTATACCGCAATCAAGCCTTTCAGCCGCGGCCTGCCGTTGGTGGCAGGTCACTTTGATGCAGGCGGCGGCTTTATGCCGCCACAATTGGCGGGGCAAACCGCCGCTACATCAAAGTGACCCCGCCCTGTAAGTCACTCTGCAGCGATTCCCTGCGATCCGGACGGCAGCCCGGAAGCTCCCGAGACGGGCGTCAGGGTTCCAGTTCCATTCGGCTGTATGCGATAACCGCTGATTTGGCCGGTGCCGTCGTCAAGGACATAAAAATACAGACTGCTGCTTGACATCGCTGAGTCGATGGGCGCCGTACCGCTACCGGTGCTGGCGGCGGTTGCATTCGTCAGCGTGAGGGATCCGCTCTGCGATACGGTATATGCGGAAAGAGTGTTGGAAGCAGCGTTCGAGATATACACCAGCCCACCGTTGTTGGTGCTAGTGGCCCAGCAAGCGGCCATCTGTGTATCCCCGACGGAACCGCTAATGGTTACCAGACTGCCGCTTGGCGAGATCTGATAGGAGGAGACGGCGCTGGTGCCGTCGGCACCGCCGGCGGCTTCTGACACTACGAGTGTGTTCGACCGGGCAAACGTGAAGCCAAACGGTGTGGCGCCGTTTGAGGGATTGGAGTACGGGCCTTGCGTGAGCCCGTCGGGCATCACTCGATACGTGTCAATGAGATTGGTGTCCTTCTCGCTGACCACCAGGAAGGACCCGTCGGGCGAAAATCCCACTTGAGCGGGCGCGGCTGCGCTTCCGCCCGCCAGGCTACGTGAAGAACCGGGCAGTTGGGAAAGGGCGCCGTTCGGACCGAGCGCAAAGCCTGTGATGTTGGGTGTCCCGCCTGCGTTCAGTACATAGAGCAGGTTCTTAAAGAGCGTAAGGCTCACAGGTTCAGTGCCGCCGGAAGAGACGGTATCAATCACAGAAAGGCTACTGCGGCTGACTTGCATCACAGAAATATCGTTGCTTCCGGCGTTCACGGCAAACAGAAAATGGCCGTCGCCACTCAAAATCAATGAACCCTGTGAGCCCAGGGGATCGGTGCCGCTCCCCATGCCGACGCCGCCGGTAGCAAAGGTTCCCATGAGCGTCAAATTGCCGTCGGATGCGCGATTGAACGCCGTTATGGAGTTGCCCGTAGTTTGATTGGTCATGACGTAGACAGCCCCCGGAATTCCGAAGTTCTGGGCGGGCGCCACGGCCAACAAGCCCGCGGTAGCGAGAAGGAATACACCGAGAGTGCCGGGCGCAACCCTAACAAAGTTTCGAATCGACATTAATTGCCTCCTTTACAGTTTTGGACTGCGTGGTCCCCTTACTTTCCTTCTTGCAGAAAGTCGCGCATGCGGGCGAAATCCCCCTCGGTATGTATGAGGAATTTTTTTGCCAGAGTTACAGCCGGCGCTTAGAATGCCTGTTTGCGTCCGACCGGCACTACGGGAGAATCGAATGAGAATGCGAGGCGTGCTGGCGCCCTTGTTGCTTACTCTTCTCAGCGGCGTCGCAGGACGGGCGCAGGGCGGAAATTTTTATGCCGGTGCTCAGGGCGGAATCGCCACGCTCAGCGCCGACGGCAGATCGATTTTCACGACGTCGAGCAGCGCGGTTTCGCTTTACAAGCCCGAGAACGGTCCCGCCGTGAATCTCTTCGCGGGCTGGGATTTCTCGCGCTTTGTGAGCGTGCAGGGAAACTACATCTTCAATCGCAACGCCATCACGCTGGTTTCAACTGCGTTCAGCGGGGCGAGCGGGAGCAGTTACCAGGAAATGCGGGAGTCCAGCCAGAACCAGGCGACTGCCGATCTGCTCGTCTATTTTCGAAACCGGGGCAGCAGGATTCGGCCCTATCTCGCTTGCGGCGCCGGGTTCGATCACTTTGCGAGCGCTGGCGCGGCGGTCAGCGTTTCGACGGGATCGCTTTCGCTGCCTCCGTCGCGCTTCGCTTCCACGATCCTGGTGCTGCGCGTGCCTGTAGGCATCGACGTCGCGCTCGGCCGCGGGTGGGCGTTTCGGTACACCTTCAGCGAATCCATTTCCCACAATCCCATCAGCGCGGAACTCACTCCACCAGGACTGCGGCACCTGGCGAATTACCAGAATCTGTTCGGCTTCGTGAAGCATTTCTAACCGTTTGTTGAAAAGCGCTCCGACGTTGTCATTCTGAGCCCTTCGCTGTCATCCTAAGCGAAGCGAAGGATCCCTGTATTTCCGCTCAGGGTAAACTGCGCGAAGAATCTACTTTTCATCTTAAGTTTTTGAAAAACAGGAAAAGGAAACTCTTCGCTTCGCTCAGAATGACAGGTGGGCCGAGTTCGTTCCCGTCTTTGTGAATCAACCCTTCTTGAACTCCGCGTACGGGCAGTGCGGCCAATAAATCGGGGGCTTCTCCAGCATCTCGGCGAGAACGCGGGCGTGGCAGAGGCGGCAGATGTTGGCAGACTTCAGCTTGCGGTTGACGGGCGCCATGCGAACCAGTTCCTCGAACGCGCAAAGCTCCCTGCCTGCCTTCTTGGTCTCGGCCATATCGCGCAGCTTACCGTGAGCCGCCTCGGCGAGCATCAAGGCCGAATACACTCTGGCCTTGAGCCGCGCGGGCGCACGAGTGGCGCCCGGTTTCGTCAACTTGACGGAGTCGGCGAGCTTTTCGAAATCCCGATCTTTCTTCTTCCGCTCAGCCATCCTGCCACTTTCTCCTGAACTGGTCCCGTGCCCGGGCCAGCAGTCTCTCGATCGCCTTCTCGGATTTGCCCGTTCGCTCGGCCATTTCCAAGGCCGGGCACTTTTCCCAATAGCGCCACTGCAAGACCAGGCGGTACTGCTCCGGCAACTCCGCCAGCACGCGCAGGGTGCGCTCCCGCATCCGCCGCTCGTCCATCTGTCGTTCCTGCTCCGGCATCAGAATAATCTCTTCCCGCTCGGCGAAGTCGTCATCGAGCGGTTCGGGCTCGCGGAGGCGTACTCGATAATAGTCCTGTATCTTGTGGCGCGCGATCCCCAATAGCCACGCCTCCAGCGTTGACTCCCCCTGGAACGACGACAGTCCCTTCCACGCGGCCAAAAAGACCTCCTGAACCAGGTCCTCGGCGTGCCCGGTATTGGGAGCCAGACATGAGCAGATGTACGAATAAATCCGGTCGGTGTACCTGGCGACAAACTCCGCCGTCGCCTTGCGGTCGCGGGCCAGAACCGCATCCGCCAGCCTCTCATCCTGCTCTCTCGCCGGCCTCGCGGGGAGGAGTGGATCGGGTTCTGGCTCAGGACGTGTTCCGGGAGCGGTCAACTTTGGCCCTCGAATGAAAGTCGCACATCGCTGCGATTTCCCCCTCCACTATTTTCCAGCAGGCAGTGCCTCGGCACAACGCGGGGAGCAAGCGTGACTCGCCGCCGGCCGGGATTAGACTGAATATGCTTGACACGCGAGCTGTACCACTGCAATATATTGCCGTACCACATATGGAACCGCGACTCTTCGATCGCGAACTGAAGAAAGGCAGCGCCGAGCTGCTGATTCTCTCGCTCCTCGAAGCTCGCCCGCGCCACGGCTATGAGATCAGCAAGCTGATCGAGCAGCGCTCGGATGGCGCGTTGCGCTTTCACGTCGCCTCGCTTTATCCATTGCTCTACCGGCTGGAAAAGCGAGGCTGGCTGCAGGGCAGATGGGTGGAGAAGGCAGGCCAGCGGCGCCGCCGCTACTACCGGTTGACGGTACAGGGACGCGCGGTTCTGGCCTCGCAACGGCACGGCTGGCAGACGTTTGTCAGGGCCGTCAACGCCATCACGTCGGTGACAGCAGAAGGGAGTGAAAATGCCTGAACGATCTCAGCGTGATGTGCCGCACGAGTGGCCGTCGTGGAAGAACGAGATTGCGACACGGCTGTCAGCCCTGAAGCTCGCGCCGGCGCGCGAAGCGGAAATCGTCGAGGAGCTGGCGCAGCACCTGGAGGATCGCTATCGGGAACTGCGGACCGCGGGGGTTGGCGAGGCCGAGGCGCGGCGACTCGCGCTTGAGGATCTCAGCGATCCCAAGCTCGTGCAGGAACTGCGCCTTGTGGAGAATCGGGTTTCGACAGAGCCTTTAGTTCCGGGCGCCGGAGGAGAGAAGGAGAGCATCATGAGTGACCTCGGGCAGGACCTCCGGTATGGGCTGCGCATGCTGGGAAAGAACCCCGGCTTCACCGCCGTGGCGGTGCTGACGCTGGCGCTCGGCATCGGCGCCAATACGGCCATCTTCAGCGTGCTGGACGCCGTGCTGTTGCGGCCGCTTCCGTACCCTGAGCCGCAGCGGCTGGTGAAGGTCTGGACGCGCTTCACCGGCATCGGGTTGCCGAACGATCAGAATTGGGTGTCGCCGCCGGAACTCCGCGATTTCCAGCAGCTAAACCACAGCTTTGCCGACCTCGCCGCCATCAATACCGGCACCTTCAACCTTGGCGTCAAGGGCAGCCCGGAGCGCGTGATTGGCTCCGCGGTTTCTCCGAGCCTGTTCGGGATGCTGGGCGCTCAGGCGATCCTCGGCCGCACCTTTGTTGACGAGGAGGCGCAGCCTGGGCACGAGCATGAGGTCGTGCTCAGCTACGGCCTGTGGCAGCGGGCTTTCGGCGCCGCGCGGAACATCATCGGTACCACCATCCGCGTGGACGCGGTTCCCATGACCGTGGTCGGGGTCATGCCCGCCGGATTCTCCTATCCGCAAGATACTCAAATCTGGGGCCCGCTCGCCTTTTATCCCGCCGACCTCGCCCCGGACAGCCGCGGCGGTCATGGACTCGAGGTGCTCGGCCGCATCAAGCCCGGAGTCACGTTCGCGCAGTTGCGTACGGACATGGACCGGGTGGGCAAGACGATGATCGAGCAGCATCCGGAGTATCCCTACGCCAAGTACGGCTTCGCTATCATCCTGAATCCACTGCTGGATGAGACCGTCGGGGACGTGAAGACGCCGCTATGGGTGTTGATGGGCGCTGTCGCGCTGGTTCTGCTGATTGCTTGTGCGAACGTCGCCAACCTGCTTCTGGTGCGCGCGTCGGGGCGCCAGAAAGAGACAGCGGTCCGCGTGGCGCTGGGCGCAAGTCCCGGGCGTCTGATGCGCCAGTTACTTACCGAGAGCACGCTGCTGTCCCTGTTCGGCGGCCTTGCCGGACTGATTCTTACGCCGTGGGTCCTACACGGGCTAGTGGCGCTCAGCGCTACCACACTCCCGCGCGTCGTGCACACCGGAATCAGCGGCCCGGCGCTCGCGTTCACGCTGGCCGTGTCGCTGGGCACGGGGATCCTGTTCGGACTCGCACCGGCGTTGCATGCCGGGCGCGTGGGAAGTTACGAGGTCCTCAAGACGGGCCGCGGCACAGTGGGCGGTCCGTCGAACCGGCTGCGGCGCGCGCTCGTGATCGCCGAGACTGCTCTTTCGCTGGTTCTGCTCGCAGGCGCCGGGCTTCTGCTGCGAAGCTTCGTGCAGATTCTGAAAGTGGATCCCGGCTTTCGTCCCGAGGGCGTGCTGACCATGCGCATTTCGCTGCCGGACGCCAAGTACAGCCAGCCGCAGCAAGTGCGCGCCTTTTATAGCGCCCTGCTCGATCGCATCGGGGCGTTACCCGGAGTCGAGGCGGCAGGCGCGGTCAATCTGATTCCTTTGAGCGGCCTCAATAGTTCTGGGACCGCCACGATCGACACCCAGGCTGTTCCCCTCGAGGACCGGGAGCCCGAAGTCGACTACCGCGCAGCGACTACGGGCTACTTCAAGACCATGGGGATTTCGCTCGTGCGGGGGCGCTATTTCGATGACGGCGACTCCGAGACCGCGCCAGCCGTGACTATTGTGGACGAAACCCTTGCCAACACATACTGGCCGAACCAGGATCCGATCGGCAGGCGGCTTCACCGCGGCGGACATACGTCCAAAGCTCCGTGGATGACGATTGTGGGCGAGGTCCGGCACGTTCACAATCGGACCCTCGAAGCACGCTCGCGCACGGAGGTCTACTGGCCCCAGGCCCAGAACCCTTCCGGAGCGATGGCCTTGGTGGTTCGCACCGCCGGCAACCCGATGAGCCTGGCCCTGACGATCCAGAAAGGAGTCTCGGCGCTTGACCCGGACCTGCCGGTCTTTCAGGTTCGCAGCATGACGGACGTGATGGGCGAGTCTGTGGCCCGCCGCCGGCTGGCGCTGATCCTGCTCGCGGTTTTTGCAGGCCTGGCGCTGCTGCTCGCCTCGATCGGGATTTATGGAGTCAGTTCGTACTCGGTCACCGAGCGCCAGCAGGAGATCGGACTGCGCATGGCGTTGGGCGCACGGCGTAGTCAGGTGCTGCGGCTGGTGCTCGGGCAGGGTATGTCGTTCATCCTGGCCGGGCTTGGCATCGGGTTGCTGGCGGCGCTCGGCCTGACGCGCCTGATCGGTAGCTTGCTCTTTGCGGTACGCCCGGCGGATCCGCTGGCGCTGGGCGGCGCCGTGCTGCTGCTGACGGCCGTCGCCCTGCTCGCAATCCTCATTCCGGCAGGGCGCGCGACGAGGGTGGATCCGGTGGTGACACTGCGGTACGAGTAAGGCGCCGAGGGGCTGATGAAATTTATCTTTGGCTTGGTCCTGATGGTATTGGCCCTCGGGGGATTCGGTGGTTGGCAGCATATGGGGGCTCAAGCATTGCCGCAACCATCCGCAGCTTCCACGCCCAAGCAGGCGGCCGTGGCGTCTCCTCAGTTGGCATCCAATCAAGAGATCAATGACCGGTTGGAGAAACAAATCCTGGATCGCATTGCCGGTCATGAGAACGAACCAGCCGAGCAGGTGTTCAAGAACATTCAAATTCCATGTCTTAAGGGAACACGGGCAACGCGCCTGCTTCTTGTCATGAATCTGGGCTACGCCAGGGCGCTTGGCGTAAACTGCACCTACTGCCATGTGGAGCAGGACTTTCCCAGCGATGACAAAAGGCCCAAAAGGGCCGCCCGCGAAATGGCGGCGATGCATCGTATGATTGATGACCGACTCAAGAAGATGCAGAATCTGGAGCCAAGTCCGAATCGTGCGATCAACTGCTCAACGTGCCACCGTGGCGCCGTCGATCCAATGGCTACAGACCGTTAAGAATTGTGTCGGATCGTGTATACTGTCCGTCGGCCTAGGCGGAGAAAGCACGGCTGGGCGCGGAGGCTGCAGTGAGAACAAACTACACGGCACACCTGCAGGTAAACCCGCTGGCGGTCTTAGCCGCCTTTGCCCTTCTGACGGCTTTCGCAGCTCCCGCGTGGGGACAAGCGACTCTTTCGCCTGACAAGATCGTGATCCGTTGTTCCAACGGCCACTGCCAGACGAGGTCGACCACGCTCACCAATGTGGGAAACACAACGATAACGATCAACAGTATCGAAATCGCCGGAAAGGGAAGCTTGGTACTCACAAACAACTGCCCGGGGACGCTGCAAGCCGGGCAATCCTGCAGCATCTCGCTAACCGCCTCGCCCGGTTCCAGTAATTTCACCGACGAGCTCATCGTCAACGATAGCGCTCCCAACAGCCCGCAGGAGGCCGTGGTCAAAGTCATTGCGAAGAGCGGCTCCTGACGGTGGCAGTTACTAGCTGCGAAAGGTACAGGTCCTGGGTTATTTCCTGTCCTGGGATTCGCTTGACGCGCGCCCGCCGACGTGTCACCGTACACGTGCCCCACTAAATTCATAGTCTTTGGCATCATCAGTCAGTCAAATTCTGGGACAAACACGAAGGAGGGGACATGTTAAGGAGAGCACTTTGTGCTTTAGTACTGCCACTCGTGCTGAGCGTCGGCGCGGTGGCGCAGATGCCGGCAGGGTATCAGGATGTAACGGTCGTGCGTGTGAAACCGGATAAACGAGCCGAGTTCGATGCGCTGGCCAAAAAGATGGTCGAGGCGAATAAGCGTGCCAAGGCATACATGTGGACGGCCTCGGAGGTCATGTACGGCGAGGGCAACACGGTGTACTTCGTCAGCTCGCAGCCGAGCTACGACGCTATCGAGAAGGGTGGCGACGCCTTCGACGGGGCACTGATCAAAGCGTATGGCCAAGCCGGGGCCGAAAAGGTATTCCAGGATTTCGACAGCACGCTCATCAGTTCGAGATCGGAGATTCGACGGCGGCACTGGGAACTGAGCGCCAATCCGCCCGCGGACGCCAACGAGTACATGAAGCGCGTGGGCGAAGCCCGCTGGGTGCGGACGACGATCGTTCACGTTCGGGTCGGACAATTTCAGGTCTTCGAGTCCGCCATGAAAGACCTGAAGGGCGCTCTCGAGAGTGACCCGCCGATCTCCAATTATGTGACTGAGGCCGTGGCCGGCACTAGCACCGGCGGCGTTTACTACATCGTCCGGCTCGTGAAATCACTGGGCGAGTTTGATGACGCCAAGCCCCTCTCGGAGCGCATGGGCGAGGACAACTATCAAAAGTACCTTAAAGAGATCACCGACTCGGTGGAAGGCACCGAAACCATCATCCAACGCTTCCTGCCGGAGTTGAGCAATCCGCCGGATCGCGTGGTGGCAGCGTCTCCGGACTTCTGGACACCCAAAGGGAAGCCGGCCGCCAAGCCCAAAGTCGCAGCGGGAGCCAAGCAGTAAGCACAGTAAATCGGGCACATGCCGAAGGGGCGTATGATCCATGCGCCCCGATCGTTTTCGGCGGCGGAACAAGGGATTCGTCAGGTCCAGGGACGCTCCGTGCGTTACAATGGGCATGAAATCTGTGGAGGGACCGGTGCCGGTCAAAATCAACGGAGTACTTCCCAATTCTATGGACGGTGTGGTGCGTGGGGTCTTGCGCCGCGCCCTCGATCCACGGCCGGAGGCGTTCGTGGTCCACATTTCACGGCCGCATTCGGACCTTGTGGTCCACGTGCAGCAGCCCTTCGACAAGCGGCTGAAGTTCAGCGGCGCCGGCGAATCCGAGATCGCGCGCGAGCTCTACACGACGGTGACGGAGATCGCCGAAGGTGAACTCGGCCCCGTCGCGACCGGAAAAAAAGGCGGGCCCTGACGTGCCGAGTCGACTTCCCATCCACGAGCCGATTGATTACAGAAGTTTGGCGCCTAGGTAAAGCAGGGTCGTGGCAAGCATCGGACGCAGTAATTTCTCAGGAAATATAACGCTCAGACGACTGCCGATGACCACGCCGGGCACCGAGCCTATCAGTAGGCCGATCAGAAGCTTGGTGTTTACGGTGCCGAGGCCCATGTGTCCGATCGCCGACACGCCAACCAGGAATAGCGCGTGAAAAATGTCTGATCCCACCAGTTTCCTGAGGGGCGTCGTTGGATAGATGAACACCAGCGAGGCCACAATCATGGTGCCGCTGCCCACTGACGTGATGCTGACGAGGAAGCCCACCACCAGACCAATTACGCTGGTCAACCACGCCGGTCCTCTCGATAGACCTTCCGTGCCAAGCATGGGCAGCTTCGATGCGAAAAACGTACGAAAAAACAGGGTCAACGCCACACCGATAAGGGCCGTGCCAAGAACCATAACCACGAGGTGATCTTCAGATTTGATTCCATGATGGCGCAGGTACGCCAGCAGTCCGATTCCGCAAACCGCGCCCGGAATACTGCCGATCGCCAGGCGTTTGACGATCCGCATGTCGACCGTCTGCTGCTTGATGTGAACGATCGAGCCCACGCCCTTGGTGAGCGCGTTCCACACCAGGTCGGTTCCCACCGCCAGGGTGGGGCGGGCCAACCTGAAGAGGATGAGGGCGGGCGTCATGAGCGCTCCGCCGCCCATGCCGGTGAGGCCGATCAAAATGCCGATAAACAGACCCAGCAGTGAAACCTTGTAATCCATCGAGCCTCGTTCAGCAAAGGGTCATAACGGTTGAATTCCACTAGACGCATCAAGTCTATCGATTTGGAAGGGTACCACATGGCTACAGGCTTCTGCAAGGCCTTTGGTGTTACCAGACGTTCTATTGCATCCAGTTGACGCGCAGGTTGCAGCCTCGTCGAGACTGGTCCACGACGTCTGCTTCACGACCAGAGGCGGTTGATAAGTTGTTCGAGGTATGTCTTCTCTTTCTTCAGGTCTTCCATTTGCTTCGGTCCCGAAATCTCGCGTTCGATCGTGACGGGGCCGCGATATCCGACTTCCCTTAGACGCGAAAGAAGCTTGGGAAAGTCCACTTTTCCCTGACCGATCGGCACTTCTTCGCCAAGATCGCGCGGATTGGTGGGGTAGAGGCCATCTTTGGCGTGGATGCCTTGCACGTAACGCCCGACAACGTCGAGAGCATCCACCGGATTGGCCTTGCCGTACAGAATCAGATTGCCGCAGTCGAAGTTCAGGCCCTGGTTGTCCAGCGCGACGTCCTGAATGGCGCGCAGCAAGGTGACGGGGGTCTCCTGACCCGTCTCGTACCGGAACTGCTGGCCGTGTTCGCGGCAGTAACCGGTGACTTCGCGGATGGCGTCAACCGTCTCCTTGTAATTTGGATCGTTCGGGTTCTCAGGAATGAATCCGCAGTGCGTCTGCACGGCCGGGATCCCCATAACCTGGGCGAAGTCGGAGGCGCGCTTGATATGCTCGATCCGGGTGGCGCGATACTCTCGCGGAACGAGTCCGATGGTCAGCGGGCCTTTGTAGAAGTCGTAATCCTCCGGGCCCGGGCCGGTCACTACGAGCGAAGTTGCCTCCAAGTGGTAGTGTACCAATGCCTGGCGCAGCCGCTCCGCAGCTTCCGGACCGTAGGTGTTTGCGAGCACCTGGCATGTTGGGACGCCCAGCTCATGCACTTTGCCGAGGGCTGCTTCGGGATTCTCATCCACGTCGACGATCAACCCGAGCCGCATCGGTCTGGCGGTTTCATTCTGCGCCCCCGCAGTGGCCGGGGTCGCGCCCGCGACGCGGGACGAGGCCAGGGCCCCGGCGCCCGCGACGGACATCTCCAGGAACTCGCGGCGGTCAATGTTGTTCATGCGTCAGCCTCCTTCGGGCGGTGCGACTCGTAGCCGGAAAGCCATCGTACACTAACTCCGGCCCGGTGCGCGTCGCGCCTTGAACTCTGGCGGAAATCGAGGAGAATGGACAGGTGATGTGGGAGGGCACCAAAATTTGTGCGGTGATTCTGCTGCTGGGACCCGTCCCCGGCAAGGCCTTCGAGCAGCAAGCCCCGGCCGCGAAACAGGGGGAGGCTGCGCCGGCACCCCACTCGGCTGCCGGGATGCTCGCGGTCACGGTCCTCGACGAGACCAAGGTTGCGGTTCAATCGGCGCGCGTCATCGTCACCGGGCCGGCGGGCAGCGCGACGTGTGAGACCGATTACGATGGCCGTTGCCAGATCACGGGCCTCGCGCCCGGTGTTTACGAACTCCGCGTGGAGAAGGAGAACTATTTTGCCGCTCTCGAAAAGAACTTGGCGATGAGCGCGACCGAGGGCGCGACGGCGGACGTTACCCTGAGCCATCAGCGCGAGCTGGTCGAGCGCGTCAACGTGATCTATTCGCCGCCCATCATCGATTCCCAAAACACCACGCTGAGCAACACGCTGAACGAACGGGACATCATCGACCTGCCGTACACCGTTGAGCGCGACCTGCTCTACTCTTTTCCCCTGCTGCCCGGCGTGGTGCCCGATGCCACTGCCCAGATTCACGTGGACGGTTCCGACAGCCCACAGACCATCTATCTGCTTGACGGATTCACGTTCAACGCGCCCGAGAGCCGCGATTATCTCGACAAGCTCAGCGTAGACGCGGTGCGATCGGTTTCGCTGCAAAACTCGCGTTATTCCGTGGAGTATTGGGGCGGCTCGGGCGGAGTGCTTAGCGTCAATACCGGTATGGGCGACGACCACTTTCGCTTCGTTGGCACCGATTTCGTGCCTTCGCTGACGGAGAATCATGGACCTCACATCGGGAGCTTTTATCCTCGTTTCATGATCACCGGCCCGCTGAAGAAAGGCAAAGCGTGGTTCCTGTTCGCACCCCAGGTGGAGTACGACCAGACGTTTTATACCGACTTGCCCGCCGGTCAGAACAAGGTGCCTTCATGGAGCTACAGCCCGCTCGCCAAGGCTCAAGTGAACGTGTCTTCCAACAATATTCTCACGGGGAGTTTTCTGTTCAACGGCTTCGGCGAGAACAATGCCGGACTCTCCCAGTTCACGCCCATTCCCACAACCACGGACCTGCGGCAATCGAATCATCTGCTGTCCCTGAAGGACCAGATATTCCTCGCCGGAGGCTCGGTGTTGGAGGTGGGGATCGCTGAAACCGCTTTCTTCTCTCACGTTGTGCCGATGGGCGATCAAACGTACGTGCTGGGGCCCACGACCGCCAGCGGCAACTATTTTGAAACCTCGCTCGCACATTCCGGACGTGTGGAGGGGATTGCCAATCTCATTCTGCCCGCAGTGCACGCCGCGGGCGAGCACGAGCTGAAGTTCGGCTTGAACCTCGACCGCATCACATTTGACGAGTCGTTGTTCCGCAATCCCTACGATATCGTGCGCCAGAACGGGACGCTCGACCGCGCCGTGAGCTTTACCGGACCCTCCGAGCTCACGCGAGACAACTTTGAGGCCGGCGCGTATGCGCAGGATCGCTGGTCGGTGAGCAAGCGGTTGACGCTTTCTCCCGGGGTGCG
>JASHPE010000410.1 GCA_030038235.1 Terriglobia bacterium | reverse complement strand
GCCGCACGCACGTGGAGTACGGCGCGCCCAGCCAGGAGCCGTGGTCGTACGGCAACAAGCTCGAGGCGATCAATCGCAAGTCGATCGAGCTGCGGTATCGATTGCTGCCTTATCTCTATGACGCTTTCCATGAGACCAGCGAAACCGGCATACCCGTGATGCGCTCTCTGCTGCTCGATTATCCGGACGACGCTCAGGCGGTGGACCAGAGCTACGAATTCATGTTCGGCGACGATCTGCTCGTCTCGCCGGTTCTCAAGGACAAGGAGCGAAGCTGGGGCGCCTATCTGCCCAAGGGCGTGTGGTACGACTTCTGGACCGACCACCGCTACACCGGTCCGCGCGGCGTAGGAGTTGAAGCGCCGCTCGATCACATCCCGATCTTCGTACGCGGCGGCGCGATCATTCCGACGCGCCAAGTCGTGCAGTACGCGACCGAAGCGCCGATCAATCCACTTACATTCGAGATTTATCCCGACCGGACCGCTGAATCCGATGCGCCTAACGCGAGCGGCGCTCCGTCATCGCGCGAGTACTACGAAGACGACGGTATTAGCTTCGATTTCGAGCGCGGCGCGTCACTACGGCAGAGGGTCACCGTGACGCCTTCGCATGACGCCATCGACATCAACATGACGGCGCGCGAAGGATCGTACGCGCCGCCGTCGCGATCGCTGGTTTTCAAAATCCACGCCGAGCGCGAAGTGCCAAGCAGCGTCACAGCCGCCGGGCAGTCGCTGGCGCGAACACCCTCGATCGACGCGCTTGACGCCGCTAGCTCCGGCTGGGCTTACGATCCGGACTCGAATCTTGTCGCTGTGAAGGTCACGGATTCAGGACAGGGAGCGAGCATTCACGTCGCGCTCCCCTAAAGGTGGATTCGGCCATCGCCGTCGCCGCGCGTCACGTGAACCTGCATCTCTCCTCCGCTTTTAAGAACTTGGGCGCTGAGTTGCCTGGACGTCGCGAGGAGGTAATTCGATGCGGCCGAAAGAAAACCAGCGCGGCGGAAGGCTCGCGTCCAAAGGAAATGAGCCTGATTCGTGACCAGCAGGTCAGGACCGGATTCCTCGATGTGACGCGAGACCGCACGCGCTACGGCTTCGGCATGTTCGGGCGCCGCCACGCAGTCGAGAATCGTCGCGACGTGAAGATTCCCAAAGAACCGGTGCGCCTTCATCCGCGTGTCCAACCATGCGCCCCACCCGATGGGCGTCGAGTCCCTGCTCAGCAGCGCAACGCCCAGGCGCTTTTCGGAAAAGGGATACAACTGTTGGAGCGTCGCGCGGTCGCGCACGACGGCAAAAGAACATTGGCCGCGATACTGCGCCCAGATCTCATCGGCCCATGAGCCCCAGGTTGTCACGCGTTCAATGCTCAGACCGGGCGAGCGTCCTAGGCCCGAGAGAGGCCGTGCCTGCATGATCCGAATAGCCACCCAGCCGGTGCCCGATATCGACGCCATGCGCACAGCCGTCTGCCAGTAATTGCCCTTGCGCAATGTGCCCGCCTCGCGCAGGAAATTCCTTACGTCGACGACGCGAAAGAAGAACGGAATCGCGCCCAGGGTCCAGCCGGCGCCTTTGAGAAGACGCGGCAAAGAATTGTCCACGCCGCCCATACCGACCATAAACGCGTACGGCGTCGTCTGCTCGATGTGCTTCAGCATGTGGACGGAAACCACGCCATACTTCTTGTCGCGAATGCCCTCCGACAAAATCGACTGATAATTTGTGACGCGCGCCAGCTTGCCGTTGATCCAGGCAGGCTGATCCATGGCGAGAAATCCGCCGCGCACCTGGGAATCGTCAAGCGCCACGTAGTGGGTCAGCGAAATTCCCGGAGCAGTCGGATCGGCTGCGGGCCGCGACGGCACACTCTCCGGCAGAAAAAATGGGGCGCTCGCTCCCAATCGCGCATTGAATTCGCGTGTGGCGGGCAGGAAGTCCTCAGTCAAAGGCGCGATTTGGATTCGCATTCCTGGAATCCCTGCAATTCGACGGAGGTGTCCAACACGACCTACGCCCGGGTCGTCTCTGGCTCGGCTTCAACAGTGACCTCTCGGCTCTGCTTCTTTCCGTTTCGGTACCGCCGTACAGCCTTCAAAACCTCGTCCGGGGAAACATCCCCCACGTTCCGGGCAGCCTCTCTCAGCGTGGCTAGGAACTCTCTTCTCCAGCCAGCGCGCTTTCTCCCTCGGGGGAGGTCTTTGTACAGCTCAAGCCGCTGAAGGCGCTCCTCGACTTGCCGGGCCAACTCTCCAAACGGCACCCTCACCTCCACTGCGATGCCTCCTGCCGACGGCCGCGATTTGAACACCAGGATGCTCGCTTGTTCTTCGTGAGAGGATAGCAGCCGATCGAGCAAAGCCTCGGTAAACTCAGAAAGCAGTTCCGTGTTGGCGCCAAGCGCCGTCTTCAGGAAAAAGGCAAGTTTCGCCGCATACAAAGTCATTGTATCGAAGACAAAGAGGCCAGCACGCTTTTTCGGCTTTACAACGCCAAACTGAACGAGATTCTGCAACTCCTTGGGCGAGGTTTCAAGGACGGCGCTGGCTTGCTTCAATTTGAGCTGGACTGTCCGCATACCGCCGCCTCTCTATTGCCGACTAAAGTCTAGACCGCAATGTCAGTGGCTGTCAAGAGAGCGCCTTTGGGCTATGACGTGCCGCGGAACAGCTTCTCCCACAGCCACCGTCTCTCGAGCCGGGCTCGATCCGCGCGCGAGATTTCGCGGACTCCGTTCTTCTGCCGAAGATAATCAAGTAGCGTTCCCACCGGAACGAACCAGCCGTTCTTCCCGCTCAGGCGGTCCATCAATGTGCGGAATCTCGTGTTCATTGCGCCGTTTTCCACGTAGCCGTGCCCGAAGTGAGTGTACATGATGCACGCGCCGCCCTCCGCTTCAAGCCGGTCTTGATTTGCTTCGGAGACCGTGCGGACAAATCGTTCGACGTTTGAGCCTTCCGAGGCGGCGAACCAGGCATTCACGTACGGCCGCTCCGGATCGCGGTAGGGCATCCAGGGGCAGTCTCCAAGCGTGTTGATGCCGGAAAAGACGAAGTTGCGGCAATAGCGGATGCGATCGCGGCAAACGTCGCCCCAAAAGTACGGGTGTCCCTCAACATGCCCGAAATGGCGGTTCCGCGTGCGGCCGAGCGCGACCACGTTATAAATGGCGCGTCGACTTCCGCTGAGTCGCGCGGGACCCCAATAGATGGCTTCCTCGTTATAGTGGTTGGCCATCGAAACCGGATCGTGACCGAAGTACCGGCGGAAAGCGTCAAGCCCTTGGATCGTCTCCTCGCGAGACGACGAGTGCAACGTGGCGTTGTGATAGCCGATTTCGAATCCGCGCCCAGCCAGATCGAGAGCTTCCACGAGATAAGCGGGATCGGCGCAGGTGTCGCCGGGAGAGTTCGGCTCGCGGACTGGGCCGAGCGGCCACACGGCCTTGGTGGTGCGAAATCCCAGGTCAGCGAGGAAGGAGTATATCTTCTTGCCATCCTCCAGGCGCTGAGAGTCCGGATCGTCGAAAATCGTGAATGCAAAACTCTTGCCCTGTGGCCACTGAATCTTCATCGAAAAGGAGCTAACCAAAAGCGGATCTTCGTCTTTGTGCTCGGAGCAACTCTGAAGACGGCTGTATTATCTCCGCGCTCTCTGTGCCCAAAAAGCTTTCAACATTTAGGCCACAGAGTCTCCGTAAACTCTGTGTTAAGAACCTCTCAGCAGGGAGCCTCACGGAGAATTCAGTCGGGTTGCGGCGCGCCGCGCCGGGTTGAAGTTCTTCTATCCTTACCCTGCCGAGTCTTCGCGCCGCGGAGGCAGTGCGTTCAAATAGTCGAGAATGGTGCGGTACGAATCGAGGCGATCGAGCGCTTCAAGGTCGATCTGGATGCCGAATTCCTCCTCGATCAGGGCAATCAGAGTCACGCTGGCGACGGAATCCCACTTTTCAACCGTCTGCACGCTGGCGTTTGCGATCTCGTCCCGGTTCAGTCCGGGAATCGCCGCCAGGAAGCACCGGGAGAGTCTCGCCTGTACGTCATTCATCGGAGCTTTCCCGAATTTCGAGATAGACACGCGGAGACTTTTCGTTCGCTTGCTCGCGACGGAGTGAGAATGGCCTCTCGGGAGTGCTGCCCAGCAGTCCAGCAAAGAAAGTTTGCAGCGGCCCGTTTCGAGGTGTCGGAGAGAAGTCAAATGCTGCCTCATCGGCGCCGAACTTCTCAAACAGGCGCAGCAAACAACCGTGCTCGATGCGCCGCGAGAAGGCCCGGCAGCTCATCACCCACTGATCCACCGTGATCCGGCGGCCGTCGCGGCGTCCCGCGATCACGGCAATCTTGCCCAGCGGACCGAATCGATCCTCGTAGGACGCCACAGCCAGGAACGCGTCGGGATCGCTCAGATAGCGCTTCCACGATGCCTCCGTGTGGCGTTTGCCGTTGAGATTGAACTGATTCGTTTTGTTGATCAGTTCGAGCGCGCGGGAATCGGCGGAATTCTTCTCGAAATTGAGCGTCAGCTTGCCCGCCGCTTCCTGCAAAAATCGCTCGGGCGTGGAGCCGCCGCTGGGCGCGGACTCAGCCGCCACGTGTGCGGCCCGGATGCTGTCCAGGCGAATTGCATCTTCGTCGGAAAGCGCCTGCTTGCCAAACAGGTCCCGCAGATCTTCGAGGAGCTGATAGGCTGCCTTGTCATCGTCACGCGGAAACAGGAGGCACTCGATGCTCGGATGCGCGGCCTTCACCTCGGCGAGATCGAGCGCGCTGTCATCGACAAAGACCACGCTGTCGGCACCCACGTTCCAGGCCTGCAGAATTCGGGCCACCGACTCTGACTTCGCGTTCCAATGAACCTCCACGGGAAAGACGCGTTCGCGAGGCAGGACCAGCCCTCTTCTTTGGAACGCTTCTTCCACCAGGGCCTGATCGTTCTTGCTGGCGACTGCGATCAGCACACCCGATTCCGCGAGCGATGCCAGCATCTGCTGGTAAAGACCGTGTCGCTGCGCGTGGTGATCGAGGTCCCAGGCGATGTTTTCCACGCCGACGTCGCCGACGATACCGAGCCAGAGCGTGTCGTCAAGGTCAGTGATCAGCCCTTTCTTCGGAGACGGATTGCGGATGATGCGCGCGAGCAGTCCAGCCAAAGCGTCGGCATGCGCGAGGCTGTAAGGGAATCCCGCGGCAAGATCGGATCGGACATCGAACCTTGCCGGAGGCGGCGATATGCGATCGAGACGCTGCGCGCTGGCCATGCGAATTCCCGGCGAGCCGGCGAGCCGCGCACCCAGTTCCGCGGCGGCTTCCTGGATGCCGCTTTCAAATGCACCTGCCTGCCAACCCGGCGTAAAAGCCACCGGCGGAAGGGGCAGCGTGGGTAAAGCAACAGCGATAGTCCGGCTGCGGCTGATCTTCTCCAGCAAATCGCCGAGCCTCAGAGCCTGATCGCGCACGTTACGGTTGATGTCAGCCAGGTGCCGCGGCGCCCATCCTCCGAGCGCCCGAACCCCGAGGCGCGGATCAAGGTCCTGCCACTCGATCACCGCCGCCACGGCATCCGCGTCGGCGCTCTGCGCGCGTTCGAGATTCCCTGCCAGATCGCCGAAGAGTCCGGCCGCGATCTCGACATGATGCTCGGGAAATTGGATCCTCAGATGAGCGTTCAGGAACGTGGACAGGTGGAGGGGAGTGAATCCGCAGGCCAACTGAACCTTGAGAAGCGGCGACTGGGCCTGGAGATTCTGTTCCAGTGCTTCGAGGGCCTCGACCAGTTTCATGAGATTGTTAGATCGCGCCGGATGCCGCAAAGCGTCATGCTCGGGCGCCCCACTCGGAACCCTACCCTGCACTCTTCCACGCCCAATTTTAGCATTTTACCGTGAGCGGGAATTCCTTCGCGGCGTCCGGGAAACCCGGCCAAACGCCGAAAGTCAAGGACCGGAGGCCACATCAAGCGTAACGCCGCTGCTCTCGATGATGAAGCTGCCGGCATTGGTGAGATTGTTGAGCACGGCTGTGTTCCCGCCGATAATCTCAAAGAGTCCGCTGCCCGCGGTCGTGAGAGTTCCGCCCGTGATCGTAAGCAACCCGTTTGAAATCAACAAAAGCTGCCCAAAAACGAAGCTAAAACGAAGCTAAGATTCAGGCGATTTATCGGTCACCCCAAAGCCCAATACAAAGCTGACTTTTGGGCGAGCTGCGATGTTCACAGGAAGGCTAGACGAATAGTCAACCTCCAAGAGCTTCACGCAGTCTCGTGTAGCCGGAACGGCTGACCGGAAGCTGCGCGCCGCTCGCGAGCACCACGACGTGCGTGTCTTTGCCATAAGGCTCGATTCGGGACACGCGCTCGAGATTGACGATGTAGGAGCGATGGATGCGAAGGAAGCGTTTGGGGTCGAGCGTCTTCTCGAGGCCCGAAATGGTCTGCTGCTTCAAGTGCTTCCGGCCTTCGGCGCAAAGCGCGACGTAATCGTCCTGGGCTTCGGCGTAATCGAGCTTACGCACGGGAATCAGTACGACCTTCGATCCATCCCTGACGACCAGGCGTTCCAGATATTGCTCCGGCGCTCGGGCTGCGGCAGCGAGTTCCTCGACGCGAGGAGCGTGCTCGGCCGACGCGCCTCCTTTGCCGAGACGTTCCCGCGCATGTTCGACAGCCACCTTCAGCCGGTCGGCGCCGAATGGCTTGAGCAGATAATCGACAGCATGCGCCTCAAAGGCGCGCAGCGCGAACTGATCGTACGCTGTAACGAAGATTACGGCCGGAACCGGTCCCGCGAGTTCCAACACCTCGAAGCCGTCGAGCTTGGGCATCTGCACGTCGAGGAAGAGCAAGTCAGGCTTCAATTCTGTGACCGCTTTGACCGCTTCGAATCCGTTGGCGCATTCCGCCACAAGCTCGATCTCGGGATGCGCGCGCAGCAATTCGCGCAGCACTTGCCGCGCCAACTCTTCGTCGTCGACGATAACAGCCCGATACCTGGCAACGCTCTCCATGTTACAAATCCTCGGCTTCTTCCTGACGGGCGACGATCCTCATCCGCGCAAAACTGAACGCGCCTTTGCCACCTCCGTGTTCTCTGTGCCCAAGAGCTTTCAACACTAGGTCACAGAGTCTCCGTGAACTCTGTGTTTAGAGGCTTTCTCAGCACGGA
>JASHPE010000409.1 GCA_030038235.1 Terriglobia bacterium | reverse complement strand
CTCGCGGCATCACGCGGGACCCGATCGATATGTGCTGCCGTCCGCGGCCAGCAAGCTGGCCTGATCAAAGCGGTAGTCTAGAGTGCGGCTGCTTGCTGCCGCTTTCTTCCCGCGAGCTTGCTCGCGGCATTCATCGCGGTTTCACGGCCAGCAAGCTGGCCTGATCAAAGCGGTAGCAAGCTACCGCACTCTAAAGCCGGCGCTGGGGCGGCACAGCGTTGATCATGATCGTTTCGATTCAGAGTGCTGCTTGCTGCCAGGAGAAACCGCCTTAACTTCCGTTCCGGCTGGACAGATCAGGCCGAGAAGCTGCGCCACTATTCTCTATTTTCCCTGCTGCGGGGCTGCCAACAGACGGTGAGCCTCCGCCACCAGAGCCTGGAACTTTGGGTTGCCACGCAGCTCTTTCAGAGCGGGATCCTGCTCGATGCTCGCGGTATCGGTGCCGGTCACTCCGTGTTCGACGGCCTCGCGAAGAAGGGCAATGGCTCTCTCACGGTGATCCGGTTCGTGCGAATTGCCCAGCGTCGCGCAGGCCAAATCATAAGTCATCGCCTCGGTATCGCGATCGCCGGGGCCGAAGGTACGGCGAGCGAGATCTACCTCGCTTCGCAGCAGAGCTTCAGCCTCCGGGTAGCGGCCTTCACGAGCCAGAATGTCACCCAACAGGTTCATCGAATACAGCGTGTCCGGATGTTCAGGTCCTAGCACCCGGCGCCGAGTCTCGAATGTGGACCGGGCGAGCGGCTCGGCTTCAGCGTAGCGTCCCTCATCAAACAGGACCAACGCCAGACGGTACATGGCGTTGAGCGTGTGGGGGTGCTCCGGACCACGTTCCTTTATCCGCAACTCCATCGCCTCGCGATACAAGGGCTCCGCTTGCCGTAATGGTGTTCCATCTCAAAGATGAATCCGAGGCCCACGGCGCCCGTAAACAGCTGCGCAGGGTCGTTTCTGGTCCGCCGCACGTCTGCGGCCTGGCGCGCGAGCTTTTCGGCTTCGGGAAACTGCCCTTCCGAGGCGAGAACTATGGCGAGGCCATCCATGGTCTCGAGGGTGGGCTCTGCATTCGGTCCCAGGGCGTGGATACGAGCCTGCAGTACCTGCCGGTAGATTCTCTCGGCCTCGGCATAGCGACCATTCTCCCGCAAGAGTTGGGCCAGCCAATTCATGGTTCTCAAGGTCTTCGGGCTGTCGGCGCCCAGCACGCGCCGGCGAGCGTCGAGCACCTGGCGAAAGACCTGTTCCGCCTCGCGAGGATGGCCATCCTGGGCGAGCGTTTCGCCGATGTCTTGCAGCGACTCCAGAGTGTCTGGATTATCGGGGCCGAGCACGCGGCGTCGGATGTCCAGGGAACGCTGCAGCAATTGCTGGGACTGCGCGTAGAGTCCCATGTTCTGGTACACGTCGCCCATGGTGTACATCAGCCCCGCTTGCAGTTCAGGATCGTCAGCGAGGCCCGTGTCGATTTGAGCTGCGGCTTTATCGAGCATTTCGCGCGCGGTGATCGTCTTCCCCTGGGCGACGCCCGGGTCGGTAGCGCGAGACATGTCGGTCATGAACTGGCTGATGCGATTGGCGCGATCACGCTCGCGCGTGACGCGGCGAATCTGCACGGCCTGGACGATCAAGAATGCAGCCAGCAGGAGCACCAGTCCGGTGGCCGCACCGACCGCGATCCGGTGGCGCCGAACGTACTTTCCTACCACGTACCCCGCGGTCGCTGGCCCCGCCACCACCGCCTCGTCGCGAAGATGGCGGCCGAGATCGGCAGCAAGCTCCGAAGGCGTTCCGTAACGGCGCGAGCGGCCCTTCTCAAGCGCCTTAATGGTGATCCAATCGAGATCCCCGCGTAAGAGGCTGGCGAGATGCCGAGGCTCGGTGCCTCGTACTTCAGCCGCTGTGATCGAGTTCTCCGCATGCAGACTGACCTTGGTGCTCGGCCGCGGCGGATCGTCCTCGCGGAGTTGCCTCAGTACCTGGTGCCAGGGCTTTTCGAGCCACTGCTTGGGATCGAAAGGCAGCGAGCCGGTGAGCAGTTCGTAGAGCGTAACGCCCAGCGAGTAAACGTCGCTGCGCGTATCCACGTCTTCGCCCAGTTGAGCCTGCTCCGGGCTCATATACCCCGGGGTGCCGACCAAACCGCCCTGCTGGGTCAGCAGGGCCGCATCCGCGGTGGGGAATGCTGGCTTGGCGATTCCGAAATCGATGATGCGCGGCTGCGGATGGCCGTCCACCTCGACGATCAGGATGTTGGCCGGCTTCAGGTCGCGATGAATGATGGCTTTCTCATGGGCGTGCTGTACGCCTTCACAAACCTTGATAAAAAGTTCGACGCGCTGCCGGATACCGAGCTTCTTTTGATCACAGTAGCGCGTGATCGGCAAGCCCGGCACGTATTCCATCGTCAGGTACGACTGGCCTTCCGGCGTGGCTCCGGCGTCGAAGACCTTGGCGATCGCCGGGTGATCCATGGTCGCCAGGGCCTGGCGTTCGGACTGGAATCGCTTGAGAGAGATTTCGTCGAAGACGACCGTTTTGATCACCTTTAGGGCTACCTGCCGGCGCACGGGCGCGGTCTGCTCGGCCAGATACACCTGGCCCATGCCGCCTGACCCGAGAGGTCGAATGAGCTGGTAGTTTCCGAGGCGCGTGCCGGGCGGCAGGGAGAACGGCGCCTGTCCGCCGTCAGCGCCGCTCGTCGCTTCTTCGTCCTGGCCGGGCAACGTCGGGGACCCGGCCTGCGCCAGGAGTCGCGCGGCGGCGTTCAAGGCTGGTGACTCCAAGAAATTGTCACCCCCATCATCATTCGCCAGGAGCGATTCCACTTCGCGGCGCAGCTCGTCGTCTCCGGCGCAGGCCTCGCGCAGAAAAGCAGCACGCTCGGCCGTCTTGCGATTCAAAGCGGCGAGGTGCAATTGGGTCACCTGTTCCCAACGTCCAGGGTTCATTACAGATCGGCCGTTGCCGCACCTTGCTTGAGCTGGCGTAGCAGCCATGCCTTGGCCAGCTTCCAGTCATGCATCACTGTTTCCACCGAGAACTTCTCCAACAACGAGAGCAATAACATCGATATTGGCAACGAAGGCGTGACGGGCGAGTCAGGCGTGATCCGCATTGGCACGACCGGCACCCAGACAAGCGCCTACATGGCGGGCATCTACGGCGCGACCACGTTGGACACATTAACCACGGTCCCGGTACTCGTCGACCAATACGGTACGCTTGGCACCATCCAGTCCTCGCGACGCTACAAGGAAGATATCCACGATATGGGCAGCGCGAGCGACGGCCTGTTGCGCCTGCGTCCGGTGACCTTCCGCTACAAGAAGCCCAGCGCGGACGGCTCCAAGCCTATCCAATACGGGCTGATTGCCGAAGAGGTGGCTGAGGTCTATCCGGACCTAGTGGTTCGCAACAGGGAGGGCCAGATCGAAACCGTGCAGTACTACAAGCTGGACGCGATGCTGCTCAACGAAGTGCAGAAACTGTCCAAAGCGCACTCCGTCGACCAGGCCGAAGTGCAGAAACTGTCCAAAGCGCACTCCGTCGACCAGGCCGAAGTACAGAAACTGGCCGAGGCGCACGCTGCCGACCAGGTCGAGATCGCCAGACTGCAATCGCAGGTGGCCGAGCAGGCGAAGCAAGGACAGGAGCAGCAGGCGGCGATGACCCAACTGCTGGCCCAGGTTCACGGCATCCAGCTAAGCCTCGCGAGCGGGCGGCCGGCCCACTCCGGGCGTCCGCACTCGCGGATCACGCGGACCGCGACGCGCCACGCAGACACGCGGGCACCCAAAGTGGCAACCAGAGCCGAGGTCAA
>JASHPE010000408.1 GCA_030038235.1 Terriglobia bacterium | reverse complement strand
GCCGTGGGAAAGACGCCGGCGAGGATCGCGCCCGCCATGCCTCCCGGCACGCGGAAGGGACGCGACAGCTTCGGCTCGCGAATCCGCAGCACCACGAGGCTGAGGAATTCCAGAAAGAGGCTCGCGCCGTAGACCATGATGTCAAGTGTGACCAGGCGCTCGAATCCGAGGCCGAGACACAGCGCCCAACCTGTGGCGCAGACCAGGATCGCGACCCACGGCGTTCCGGTCCGTGGATGGACTCGCGCGAAGACGCGCGGCAGCATGCCGTCTTGCGCCATGGCCAGCGGCAGGCGCGAGTAACTCATCACCAGCGCATTGAACATGCCGAAGCCCATCGTCATGCCGCCCAAGACCAGAGCTACGCGCAACCAGTTACCGGCCATGAGCCCGGCGAGATCCGCCCAGGAGCCGGTCTCAAAAGCCGCTGCCGGGAGACCAGTGATCCTCATAGCCGTAACGGGAAGGATGTAGCTGAGCGAAACAATCAGGACCGTCAAAATCATGGCGCGCGGATAAGTCCGCTGCGGGCGCTCCACTTCGAGCGCGATGGTGGAGGCGTTGTCCCAGCCCATGTAGTTCCACATGGCGATCAGCGTGCCGCCGAGCAGTCCGACGGTGGAAGTGACCGGCGCGGTGTGCGCGTGCGCCAACGCGCCCGCCTGGAAGGGCGCCAGCACCACCATGACGGCGAACGGCGCCGAGAGCAGGAAGAACAACCACAGCGACGTGATGCCGACCACGCGAATGCCGGCGATGTTGAGCGCCGCGCAAGTAACGACCACCGCGAGCGCCACCATCTCGCCGCGATGTCCGATCCCGATCGCGGGCGCGAGACGCGCGAGGTAGGCGACAAACAGCGTGGGGTAGATCGCCATGTCGAAGATGCTGGAGGCAAGCGACAGCCAGGCTTCCTGGAATCCCCAGAAATCGCCGAGCGCGCGCCGCACCCAGGCGTAGTAGCCGCCTTCAGCGGGCAGGGCGCTCGCCAGTTCGCCGATCATGAAGGCGGTCGGCAGGCTCCAGACGAGCGGCGTGAGAATCAGGATGAGCACCGCGAGAGCGTAGCCCGCGCCGTGGACGATGTCTTCGGTGCCGTAGGTCCCGCCGGACACCATGAAGAACGTGGCGGCAACCAGAGGCCAGAGCGTCAGCTTGGCCCGATTCCTTTTCGACGTGGGAAGCGCTTGCGGCCGGGTTTCTGCGGGAGGGGACAGCGTGCTCAATTCTTGGTCTCTCACACCTTCAGTGCTCGGTGCGCTCTCATGCCCGCCGCCGGTGGGGACACCGGCGCTACGCGCAATCTCCATGCCGGCGATCGGCAACACCACGCACTCTCATGCCCGCCGCCGGTGAGGACACCGGCGCTACAGGGGCCGAACGGCGTGCGGAGCGAACTCGCCTTTTGCAGAATACAAACTTCTGCGCCGCATGCAAGAGGAAAGTTGAGTGGGGTCATGCTTTCAGACGTAGGGGCGGCCCCTACGTCTGAAACCGGCGCTCTCGCATCCAAGCATGAGGAATAGACTCGAGGGCCGATCATAGAATCCGGAAAGGAGAACAGGGATGGCTGGCAAGAAGCTGTTGATGCTCGTGGGTGATTACGTTGAGGACTACGAAGCGATGGTGCCGTTTCAGGCGCTGCAGATGGTGGGTCACACGGTCGATGCGGTGTGTCCCGGCAAGAAGGCCGGCGACGTGGTGCGTACAGCCATCCACGATTTCGAAGGCGACCAGACTTACAGCGAGAAGCGCGGCCACAACTTCGCACTCAATGCCACGTTTGACGAAGTGCGGGCCGAGTCTTACGACGGTCTGGTGATTCCGGGCGGACGCGCGCCCGAGTACCTGCGAATGAACGAGCGCGTGCTCGAAATCGTCCGGCACTTCTTTAAGGCCGGCAAGCCGGTGGCGGCTCTCTGCCATGGCGCCCAGTTGCTGACCGCAGCGGGTGTCGCGAAGGGCCGATCGATCAGCGCCTATCCGGCAGTCGGACCTGAAGTCACAGCGGCCGGCGGCCGGTACATCAGCGTCGGCATGACCGAAGCGCATGTTGACGGGAATCTGGTGACGGGTCCGGCGTGGCCGGCGCATCCTGCATGGCTGGCGAAGTTCCTGGAAGTCCTCGAAGGCGCGAAGACCGAACACGCCGCGCGTGCCTGACTCCGCGCCCCCGATCTCTCTGACGATGGAGGGCTGTGAGACCGTACTTCATCCGGCTATGATTACCCCGGAGGCGATCCCAATGTTGGTTGACGTCCGAGCCGGAGCCACAGTGGCCCGCGGCGGAAAAACAACGCAAGCCGGGAGCTTTCTCTGTCCGTATCCCTCTGATTCCACGGCCCCAGAGAACTCGGCTCCCGCTCGCGCCTCTCTGGCTTGCTAGCTCGTGCTGAGGTTAGCGGCCGCGGTGCTGAACACGGTCTTGATGGCGTTCGCCAACGTGCTCATCGAAGTGATCGCTGCCAGCGCGACCAGAACCAACAACAGGCCGTATTCTGTCAGGTCCTGTCCTTCCTCTTCCTGCCACAATCTTGTCATCAAACTCTTCATTCGAATCCCCTCGTTTAAGATTTACGGTGCCCTGGCCACCGTTCCAACATCGGCACATGGAGCAATCATCTTGCCAAGGGAAATAGAATTTCGAGAGGAGGCCCAGGCACGCAGAATCAAGCACTTATCGATACCCTGGTGACAGTGCGAGTCACCTTTTTGTGATGGGAGCGGGAGAGGCCTGCACTTTAAGGTGACGCAGGGTGAAGCCGGAGGCTGGGTCCTGGACGAGCTGTCGTTAGCCGCCGGCGATTATTGGGTAACCGAGCCGATAAATTCGGCATAGACTGACAAAGCACGTCCGTAAGTGAGGGAATTCAGCGGGAAATGTCGCTTAACTAAGGGGGACAAGCAAAACGATGATCCGCCCGGCGCCTGAGCGTCGCCCGTCAGACATGCATTGGGCGGCGCGGGCAGAAATGGGCGGATAAGGGAGGGATATGAGATACCGCGCTCTAGTCATAGGTCTGGCAGTTACGCTCGCGAGCAGCCTGGGAGCCTCGGCCGCCACATACCAATTCCAACCGATTATCTATCCGGGTGACACTTTCACCCAGATGCTGGGAATCAACACCGCCGGTGAAATTGTCGGCTACCATGGGGCAGTCATCAACAAGGGACTCGTCCTGAACCTTTCCAACCTCACCGCCTTCACCAGTGAGAACTACCCGGGCTCGGCGCAGACGCAGGTTGTGGCGATCAATACTGCGGGCGACACCGCGGGCTTTTACATCGATACGGCCGGCGTGGTCCACGGCTTTACCGACACCGCCGGCGTGTTTGC